>DATAOO010000121.1:0-5790 GCA_036265695.1 Pseudonocardia sp.
GCGAGGTTCTCGCGGAAGGTCATGGGTGCTCCTCTCCGGCCGGGGCGGGCCCGAGCATTGCGTCCGGGGGTTGCTGGGCGGAGGCCGCCGAGGAGCCGTCGCGCAGCGCCGCGAAGGGGTCGGGGACGACGTCGTCGCCGAGGCGTTCCGACATCGCGAACAGCGCGCCCGCGACGGCGATCGCCACGATCGCCATCACCAGCGCGAGCACCACCAGCGGGCGACGCACCGGGCGGCGGTGGGCGCGGTGGCGGTGCCGCGCGGATCCCCCCATGTCGTGCCCCGCCCTCGTCCCGGCCCGTAGCGCCAGAGTGAGCGTACAATTACTCCGCGTCGATATCCGCTGATCACCCACCATCGTGTGATCTGCGACCGGGCTACGAAACGATCACTTCTCCCGGCGCGAGTACACCGTTCTGGCCAGGATGCCGAGCGTCGCCTTCAACGCCGACGCGGGCACGATCGGGAAGGTGAGGCCGCGCTCGCGCCACACCGGGTCGATGCCCGACCAGTCGCAGTAGGACGCCACCAGGGTGCCCTCGGCCGCGGGCTCCAGCCGGTAGCCGTAGACGTGCCCGATCTGCGGCCGCACCCGTCCCAGCACGTTCCACGCGATCTCGCGGTCGGGCTCGTACGCCGTGATCGTCACCGTGACGTCGTACTCGCCGAGCGGCCGGTCGCCCAGCGCCTCGCGGTCCATGTGCACGGCGAAGGAGTCGCCCACCGCGCTCACCGGCTCGCCGGTGGCGGCCATCAGCATGCCGGAGCTGTCGATGGCCACGTGCCCCTGCGGGTCGCGCAGCACCGCGAAGACCTCGGCGGGCTCGGCGCGGATCAGCCGCTGTTCTTCGATGCGCTCGTCCACCACCGCACCCTGGCACGACGTGTGTCATATCGACACATCGACACGACACCGTTCCGCGCGAGTATCGAGGCTCGTGCCGTCGGGTCGAGGGAGCCCCACGTGTCGGACACCATGCGCGCGTTCGTGATCAAAGAGGTCGGTCGGACCGAGGTGATGGAGAAGCCCATCCCGACGCCGGGGCCGGAGGAAGCGATCGTCAAGACCACCTCGGCGCTGATCTGCACCTCCGACGTCCACACCGTCAAGGGCGCGCTGCCGGTGCCCGGTGACCGGACGCTGGGTCACGAGTCGGTCGGCGTCATCCACGCGCTGGGGTCGTCCGTCACGGGGTTCACCGAGGGCCAGCGGGTCGCGGTCAACGCGGTCACCCCGTGCTACCGCTGCAGCTACTGCCAGCGCGGCTTCACCAGCCAGTGCGGCGGCGCGCTCGGCGGCTACAAATACACGATCCAGATCGACGGCAACATGGCCGAGTACTTCGTGGTGCCCGCCGCGCAGGCCAACCTCACCCCGATCCCCGACGACCTGCCCGACGACAAGGCCGTCTACGCCTGCGACATGCTCTCCACCGGCTTCATGGGCGCCGAACACGCCCGCCTGCAGTTCGGCGACGTCGTCGCGGTGTTCGCGCAGGGTCCCGTCGGCCTGTCGGCCACGATCGGGGCCAACCTGCTGGGCGCGGGGCGCGTCATCGCCGTCGAGTCCCGTCCCGAGCGGCAGGCGCTGGCCAAGCGGTTCGGCGCGGACGACATCGTCGACTTCACCCAGGGCGACCCCGTCGAGCAGATCATGGACATCACCGGCGGCGAGGGCGTCGACGCCGCCATCGAGGCGTTCGGCTTCCCGCAGACGTTCGAGGCGTGCCTGCGGGTGACGAAGGCGGGCGGGCGCGTCTCCAACATCGGCTACCACGGCGAGAACCCGGAGCCGCTGCAGCTGCCGCTCGACGCGTTCGGGCTCGGCATGAACGACAAGGCCATCCACACCGGACTGTGCCCGGGCGGCAACGAGCGGATGACGCGCATCCTGCGGCTCATGCTCTCCGGCCGGGTCGACCCGACGCCGATGACCACCCACACGTTCGCGTTCGACGACATCGAGCGCGCCTTCGAGATGATGATCACCAAGGAGGACGGCATCATCAAGCCGCTCATCACGTTCGGCTGACGCTCACAGCGTCTCCCTAACCTGCGCACAGGCCGCTGCCACCCGCGGAGGACACGCTGCGGCTTCGTGCGACCAGTCGTCGAGCTGCAGGCGATCTCGAAGGTGTACGGCGGCGCGGACGTGGTCGTCCGCGCCGTCGACGGCGTCGACCTCGTGGTCGAGCGCGGCGACTACCTGGCCGTGATGGGCGCTTCGGGTTCGGGCAAGTCGACCCTCATGAACATCATCGGCTGCCTCGACGTGCCCACCTCGGGGCGCTACCTGCTCGACGGCGTCGACACGCGACGACTCGACGAGCGGCGGCAGGCGCTCGTCCGCAACCGCAAGATCGGGTTCATCTTCCAGTCGTTCAACCTGATCCCGCGCACGACCGCGGTGAGCAACGTCGAGCTGCCGATGGCGTACGCGGGGGCCCGCGCGGGTGCGCGACGGGCACGGGCGATCCGCGCGCTGGAGCAGGTCGGGCTGGGCGAACGCGTGCACCACCTGCCGTCGCAGCTGTCCGGCGGCCAGCAGCAGCGGGTGGCGATCGCCCGCGCGATCGCGACGGACCCGGTGCTCCTGCTCGCCGACGAGCCGACGGGCGCGCTCGACAGCCGCAGCACCGACGACGTCCTCGCGCTGTTCGCCGACCTGAACGCGGACGGCCGGACGATCATCGTGATCACCCACGAGGAGGAGGTGGCGCACCACGCCAAGCGGGTGGTGCGGATGCGGGACGGGCGCATCGTGGCCGACCGGCGGGTCGCGGCGGCTTCCGACCCGCCGCCCCGGTGGTCCGGCGCGGGGGCGGCCCGGTGAGCGTGCAGGAGAGCGTGCGGTTCGCCACCCGGGGGGTGGTGTCGAACAAGCTGCGTTCGGCGCTGACGATGTCCGGCATCCTCATCGGGGTCGCGGCGGTGATCATCCTCATCGCGGCGGGCAACGGGGCGAGCGCGGCGATCAAGAACTCGATCAGCGCGCTGGGGAGCAACACGCTGACCGTGACGTCCGCCTCGACCGCGGCGGGGCGCCGGGTGGGGGGCGGCGGGGCGCGGGGCGGCGGGGGTCTCGGAGGCGGGTTCGGGGGCGCCTTCGGGGGCGGCGCCGCCCGACCCGGCGGTGCGGGCGCGGGGGGCGCCCGGGCCGGTGGGGCGGGCGGCGCAGGCGCCGGGGGTGCCGGGGCCGGTGGCGCGGGCGGCGCAGGCGCCGGGGGTGGGGGCGGCGGGGCCCGGGCGGGTGGCGGTGCTGCGCCGGGGGGCGCCGCGGGCACCGTCGACAACGGCACCCAGATCCGCTCGCCCGCCTTGACCCTCGCGGACGCGCAGGCGCTGCTGGACCCGGTGCAGGCGCCCGACGTCGTCTCCGTCGCACCGGTGGTCAACGCGCCGACGGTGGCGGCCACGTACGCGGGCGCCGCGCACACCGTCGGCACGTTCAACGGCACGACGCCGAGCTACCTGGTGAACGACAACGACACCGTCGCCGCCGGAGCGCCGTTCACGCAGTCCGACTACGACGAGCACAGCCGGGTGGCGCTGGTCGGGCTGACCGTCGCGACGAGCCTCGTCGGCGGCGACGGCACCGCGATCGTCGGGCAGACCGTCCAGTTCAACGGGATCGACTACACGGTGGTCGGGCTGCTCACCTCGAAGGGCAGCACCGGGCCGCAGGACCAGGACGACCGGGTCATCGCCCCGCTCACCGCCGTGCAGGACACCCTGACCGGCTACGGCAACCTCACCAGCATCTCGGTGAAGGCGGCGAGCGCGGACGCGGTGGACGCGGCGACGTCCGAGGTCACGGAGGTCCTCGCCGACCGCCACGACGTCAGCCCCGACGACCCCGACTTCTCGATCTTCAACCCGAGCTCGATCCTGGCCGCGGTCACCGCGGCGACGGGCACGTTCACGATGCTGCTCGGAGCCGTCGCCGCGATCTCCCTGCTCGTGGGCGGCATCGGGGTCATGAACATCATGTTGGTGACGGTCACCGAGCGCACCCGTGAGATCGGCATCCGCAAGGCCATCGGGGCGCAGCGGGGCGACATCGTCGGCCAGTTCCTGCTCGAGGCCGTGCTGCTGTCGATGTTCGGCGGCCTGCTCGGCGTCGCCATCGGCGTGGTGGTGGGGAGCCTGAAGTTCGGCACGTTCCAGCTGGTGGTGGCCCCGTACTCGGTCGCGGTGGCGTTCGCCGTCTCCGTGGCGATCGGGCTGTTCTTCGGCATCTACCCGGCCAGCCGTGCCGCCTCGCTGCGCCCGATCGACGCCCTGCGTTACGAGTGAGTCCGCGCCATGAGTGAGCCCGCCGAGATCGACCCGTTCGACGCGGAGTGGGACCGTCCACGGTGGACCAACCGGCTCACATGGGTGCTCGTCGCCGCGGTGGTGGCGGCGCTGACCTTCGCGGGCGGCCTGCTCATCGAGCGGCAGTACGACACGACGATCCTGACCGCCGCGCGCAGCGGCACCCGGGCGGGCGGCGGCCTCGCAGTCGCGGGGCTCGGCGGCGGCCGCGCAGGCGCGGGCGGTCGAGCGGCATCTGGCGGCGGCGCAGGTGCAGGCGGCGCCGCGGGCGGCGGCAGCGCAGGCATCACCGCAGGGGCTGGGGGCGGCGGCGCGGGTGCTGGCGGCACGGCGGGCGCGGATGCTGCAGACGGCAGTGGCACCGGCGGGGCAGGTGCAGGCGGCGGCGCGGTGTCGGCGAGTGGCGGCAGCGCGGGCGGCGCCGGTGGCCCAGCCGCGGGCGGTGCACGCGACGGGTCGGCCGGAGGCGTGGGAGGCGTGGGAGGCGCGGGCGCGGGCGGCGCCGCCGGGGATGCGCCGCCGATCGCCGTCGGCACCATCGCCGCCGTCAACGCCGACCGGCTGACACTGACGAACTTCGCGGGGAAGACCATCACCGTCGCCGTGCCCCCGACCGCGACGGTCACGACCTCCGGGCTCGCGGGCCTCAAGCCCGGCGCCCCGGTCTCGGTGACGGGCACCACCAACCCCGACGGCTCCGTCACCGCCACCTCGATCACCAGCCGAACGACCGGCGGATGACCCGCCGGGGAAGGACGGGACCGATGAGGATCTCAGCGCGCGGCTCCCTCATCGCCGCGACCGCCGTGGTGACGCTCGCGCTCGCGGCCTGCGGTAGCGGGCCCGCGACGACGAACACGGCATCCGGCACCGGCATGGGTGCCGGAGCAGGCGGCCCCCGCCGCGACCCCGCCGAACAACAGAAGATCGCCCAGTGCCTGCAGGCCGCGGGCCTGCCCGTGCCGTCCTTCACCCCCCGCCCCAGCCGCGATCCCGGCGCCGCGCCACCCACGCGCACACCCGGCCAGAACAGGGGCGGCGAGTTCGCCGACCCGAAGGTCCGCGCGGCCCTGCAGGCGTGCGGCATCACCCCGCCCACCCGGCCACCGGGCGCGAACGGCGGAGCCGCCCGGCCCAGCCCGGCCGCCTGACCACCACCTCCGCGCACCGCCCCGCGCCTCGCCGCCGCCCGCACCGCCAACCCACCGCAGCCCGGTCAGCCACCTCACCGCGGTGAATCGGGAAACCACCCCGGCGAATCGGCCGACTCACCCCGGCCGTTCGGCCGGCTCACCGCGGCGAATCGGCCGGCTCACCGCGGCGAATCGGTCGACTCACCGCGGCGAATCGGCCAGCTCACCCCGGCGGATCGGCCGACCCACCCGGCGGTTCGGCGGACTCACCCGGCGGATCGGCGGACCACCACGGCCGTTCGGCGGACTCACCACGGCGGATCAGGGGGACTCGCCGTCA
>DATAOO010000122.1:0-42866 GCA_036265695.1 Pseudonocardia sp.
GAGTGCCGGGTTGGCTGCGGGTGCCGGGGCCGGATCGGCCGGTGGCTGTGCGGCTGCGGGTGCCGGGTTGGCTGCCCGCCCGGGGACGGGTGCCGGGTTGGGCGCGGGCGCGGGGCCTCGCTGGGGCCCGGGGGGCGGGGCGGGCTGAGCTGCGGGTTGGGGACCCGGGCGGGGGCCGGGGAACGGTGCCGGTTGCGGACCCGGGCGCGGGCCGGGGAAGGGGGCGGGCTGGCCGGGGAACGGGCCGGGTTGCGGCCCCGGGGCCGGGAAGCCGCCGGGCGGCGGGGCCAACACCGTCGTCCGGGCCGTGTTGTTGGCCGGGCGTGGGTCGGGCAGGGCGGAGCGGGTGCTCGCCAGGAGCGTGAGCGGCCCGCGGGGGACCCGGTCGACGGTGAGCTGCACGGTGTACGTCGCCGACTCGCCGACCCGCAGCACCGCGGCGCGGAACGCCGCGAGCTGACCGAACACGACACCGTCGCGCGTGCTCACCCGGCCCCCGCCGCTGACGGCCAGCGCGGTGCTGACGTCGCGGGCGGGGGAACGGCCCGCGTTGGTGACGGTGATCCTCGCCGTGACCGTCGCGCCGGGCGCCGCCTGCGGCGCCCACACGGAGACCCCGAGGTCGGCGGACGGCCCGACGTTCTCGAAGTCGTAGGTCGTGCCGTTGACCCGGAGCCGGTCGACCCCGCCGACCAGCCCGGCGGCCCCGCCGCCCTGGCCCACGGCTCTGCCCTGCCCGAAGGCGCTGCCCTGTCCGACGGCGCTGCCCTGGCCGACGCCGACCGCCGTGACCACCGCGTCCGGCAGCGTCGCCTTCACCTGCGCGAACGTGGCCGTGTAGCGGCCGAACCCGAACCGGTTGAGCACGCCCATCCCGTTGGCCGACCACCCGCCGCTCGTCGACGGCGTCCACCGCTGCCACTGGAACGGCGCCACCCGCACGCCGCTGTTGCGCGGCTCCCACACGAGCGTGGTGAAACCGCCCGGCGCCCGGACCCTGCTGGACCTGATCGGGATGCTGATCGCGGGCGCGGCCTGGTCGTTGCCGACCGCGGTCCGCTCCACGAACGTGTCGTAGGCGAGGTCACTGATGTCGGCCAGGCGCATGCCTGCGAAGCGCTGCGCGAACACCGTGGCGCGGTCCGCCGGGCCGCGCGTGGTCAGGCGCAGGTAGCCGCGCCCGCCACCCGGCCGCTGGTCGTCGACGACCGTGGCGGCCCCCCCGCCGACCAGCTCGGTGCAGAAGCCGGTCGGGCTGGGCGCGGGGCAGGCAGGGGCCAGGTCGGAGTTGCTCACCTGGGACCACGGCGGGGGCGGCGCGGCGGCCGCGACGCCGGTCGCCGCGAGGAGCGCCGTGGCGACGGTGAGCCCCATCGCGGCGGCAGCGCCGAGGCGGCGCAGGATGGACGGTGGACGATCGATCGGCACGGCGGGTCTCCCGGGAAGCTGAGCGAGCGGCGCCATCTCCGGGCGCCGTGCTCACTCCTCGACCGAACAGACGCAACAGTTACGCTGAATGACCGATCGTGTGAGGGTGGTAGTCAGACCCCGATCGTGGAGCGCACCGCGTACAGCTCGGGGAAGAACGTGAGCTCCAACGCTCGGCGCAGGAACGGCACACCGCTGGAGCCGCCGGTGCCGGTCTTGCCGCCGATCGTGCGCTGCACCGTCTTGAGGTGCCGGAACCGCCAGAGCTGGAAGTTCTCCTCGATGTCCACAAGCTCCTCGCAGGTCTCGTAGACGTCCCAGTAGTGCTCGGTGTCGGCGTAGATGTGGGTGAAGACGTCGACCAGCTCGGGGCAGAAGACGTGGGCGCGCCGGACGTCGCGGTCGAGCAGGTCCTTCGGCACCGGGTGCCCACGCCGGGCGAGCAGGCGCAGGAACTCGTCGTACACCGACGGCCGCTCCAGCAGCTCCGTGAGCTCGGCGAACGCCCGCTCGTCGTGCTCGAACAGCCGCAGCATGGCGGCGTTCTTGTTGCCCAGGAGGAACTCCACCGCCCGGTACTGCGCCGACTGGAAGCCCGACGACGAGCCCAACGAGCCGCGGAACTCGGCGTACTCGGCGGGGGTGAGCGTGGCCAGCACCGACCACTGCTCGATGAGCGTCTTCTGGATGTGCTTGACGCGGGCGAGCTTCTTCAGCGCGGGCGCGAGCACGTCGGCGGCGAGGTCGTCGCAGGCGGAGCGCAGCTCGTGCAGGAGGAGCTTCAGCCACAGCTCGGAGGTCTGGTGCTGGACGATGAACAGCAGCTCGTCGTGGTGGACGGGGTTGCTGCGCGGCTGCTGGGCCGCGAGCAGCTCGTCGAGGTGCAGGTAGGCGGAGTAGGACAGGTTGGTCCGGAAGTCCCGGACGATCCCCTCCTCGACCGCGCGGGTGTTCGCCCCGGACAGGTCAGCGGTCATGGCCGCCAGGCTAGTCCCGCGATCGTGTTCCGTTCAGTGGTGAGACGACGCTGGTCCAGGTCCAGTCGGGCCTTTACCGTGATCGGACGCTCGACCAGGAGGAGTGCTCATGAGCGCCGACGCGGCCCGGCTGGTGTTCGACTTCGCGGAGGGCAGCCGGGAGCAGGTGGATCTGCTCGGCGGGAAGGGCGCGAACCTCGCCGAGATGACCCGCCTCGGCCTCCCGGTGCCGCCCGGTTTCACGATCACCACCGATGCCTGCAGGCACTACCTCGACCGCGGCGAGGAGCCGCAGTCGCTGCGCATCCAGGTGACGATGGCGCTGCGCCGCCTGGAGGACCAGCTCGGCCGCAGGCTCGGGGACGTGCAGGACCCGCTGCTGGTGTCGGTGCGCTCGGGCGCCAAGTTCTCGATGCCCGGGATGATGGAGACGGTCCTCAACGTCGGCCTCAACGACTACTCGGTCAAGGGCCTCGCCGAGGCCGCGCAGGACGAGCGCTTCGCCTGGGACTCCTACCGCCGCCTGCTGCAGATGTTCGGCCGCACCGTGCTCGACATCCCCGGCGAGCTGTTCGAGAAGGAGCTGTCGGCGGCCAAGGACCGCGCGGGCGTCACCGCCGACGTCGAGCTCACCCCGCAGGTGCTGCAGGGCCTGGTCGAGACGTTCAAGGGCGTGATCGCCGAGCGCACCGGCCGCGAGTTCCCCCAGGACCCGCGCGAGCAGCTCGACATGGCGATGCGCGCGGTGTTCAACTCCTGGAACACCGACCGGGCGCGGATCTACCGCCGCCGCGAGCGCATCCCGCAGGACCTCGGCACGGCCGTCAACGTGTGCGCGATGGTCTTCGGCAACCTCGGCGAGACGTCGGGCACCGGCGTCTGCTTCACCCGCGACCCCGCCAGCGGCAAGCAGGGCGTCTACGGCGACTACCTGCCGAACGCCCAGGGCGAGGACGTCGTCGCGGGCATCCGCAACACGCTGTCGCTGGAGGACTTCGCGCGGCTCGACCCGTCCTCGCACGGCGAGCTCACCCGCATCATGCGCAGGCTGGAGACCCACTACCGGGACCTCTGCGACATCGAGTTCACCGTGGAGCGCGGCAAGCTCTGGATGCTGCAGACCCGCGTCGGCAAGCGCACGGCCGCAGCCGCGTTCCGCATCGCCACCCAGCTCGTGGACGAGCGCCTGATCACCCAGGACGAGGCGCTGCACCGGGTGACCGGCCACCAGCTCTCCCAGCTGATGTTCCCCCAGTTCGACCCGGACGCCGAGCGCTCGCTGCTCACCAAGGGCATGGCCGCCTCGCCGGGCGCGGCGGTCGGCGAGGTGGTGTTCGACTCGGCCACGGCCGTCGCCCGGGCCGCCGAGGGCCGGTCGGTGCTCCTGGTGCGCCGCGAGACGACGCCCGACGACCTGGAGGGGATGATCGCCGCCGCGGGCGTGCTCACCAGCCGGGGCGGCAAGACCAGCCACGCCGCCGTCGTCGCCAGGGGTATGGGCCGCACCTGCGTGTGCGGTGCGGAGGCGATCGACATCGACGCCGAAGCCCGGACCGCGCGCGTCAGCGCCGACGGTAGCGACATCGCCATCAACGAGGGCGACGTGCTCTCGATCGACGGCTCGACCGGCGAGGTCTTCCTCGGCGAGCTGCCCGTCGTCGCGCCGCCCGTGGTGACCTACCTCGAAGACGGCCTCGACGCCGCACTGGCCGTCGCCGAGGACGAGTCGCAGGACCTGGTACGGGCCGTCGACCGGCTGCTGCGCCACGCCGACCGCACCCGTCGGCTCAAGGTGCGCGCGAACGCCGACACGGCCGACGACGCGGCGCACGCCCGGCGGATGGGTGCGGAGGGCATCGGCCTCACCCGCACCGAGCACATGTTCCTCGGCGAGCGCCGCACGCTGGTCGAGCGGCTGATCCTGGCCGACGGGCGCGCCGAGCGCGAGTCGGCCCTCGCCGAGCTGCTCCCGATGCAGCGCGAGGACTTCGCCGCGCTGCTCACCGCGATGGACGGGCTGCCCACCACGATCCGGCTGCTCGACCCGCCGCTGCACGAGTTCCTCCCGGACCGCACGGAGCTGGCCGTGCGGGTGGCGGTGGCGAAGGCGACCGGCGGCGCCGACCCGGCCGACGAACGCCTGCTCGCCGCCGTCGAGCGGCTCCACGAGAACAACCCCATGCTCGGCCTGCGCGGCGTGCGGCTCGGCCTGGTCGTGCCGGGCCTGTTCACCATGCAGGTGCGCGCGATCGTCGAGGCCGCCGCGCAGCGCAAGCGCGACGGCGGCGACCCGCGGGTGGAGATCATGGTGCCGCTGGTCGGTTCGGTGATGGAGCTGCACCTGGTGCGCGACGAGATCGACCCCGTGGTCGCGGAGGCGTCGGAGGGCGTCACGCTCGACGTCCCGATCGGCACCATGATCGAGCTGCCGCGGGCCGCCCTCACCGCCCGCCGGATCGCGGAGTCGGCCGAGTTCTTCTCCTTCGGCACCAACGACCTCACCCAGACCACGTGGGGCTTCTCCCGCGATGACGTCGAGGCGTCGATCTTCCCGGCCTACCTGGACAAGGGCGTGTTCACGGTCTCGCCGTTCGAGTCGCTCGACCGCGACGGCGTGGGTGCGCTGGTGCGCATGGCCGTCGAGGCGGGCAGGCGCACCCGCCCGGACATCAAGCTGGGCGTGTGCGGCGAGCACGGTGGCGACCCGGACTCGGTGCACTTCTTCCACGACGCGGGTGTCGACTACGTATCGTGTTCACCCTTCCGGGTGCCGGTGGCGCGGCTGGAGGCGGGCCGGGCTGCGTTGTTCGCCGAAGCGCGCAGCATTCCCGACTGATCGGACAAAGTCGTCCCGCCCACATCGATGGACGCTCAGTAAAGATTCGATAACGGACCGTGCACCCGGTGTGTCCGTTTTCAGCGTGTCCACAGCGAAACGGGCCACAATAGTGTTAGGTAGCGCCGTGAACGGGCAGTAGACGGAGGTTGAACCACTAGATCTAGGATGGGCCACATGGCCGATCAACCGTCGTCCGAATGGCTGCCCTGACCGTGAACGGGGGGCACGTTCTCAGTCGGGGAGGGATTCCGTGCGCGTGATGTTGACGTGGTGACGCTGCCCGGTGGTCCCGTGCAGGTGTACGACGTGGAGCTCACCGCAATGCGGGGGCTCCCGCCCACCAGCGGTGGCCGCGCCCGCATCCTGCTGCGCGCACACGGCGTTCCCATCACCCTGGGTTCCATCGAGGTACCACCGGACGGGTTAAGCCCGGCCGGTGTGGCCGAGCGGCTGGCCGAGGTGCTGGGCGATGTCGAGATCGACTCGACGGACCTCGAGCGGCTCGCCCGCCGCAACGCGCTCGCCGAGAACGGTCCGCACCTCACCGTGCAGATCGCGACCAAGGACCGGGCGATGCCGCTGCGGCGCTGCCTGGACTCGCTCGCCGCGCTGCGCTACCGGTCGTTCGACGTCGTGGTGGTCGACAACGCGCCGCGCTCCGGCGAGACCTGCGCCGTCGTGCGCGACTGGGAGCGGGCCCACCCCTCGATCGCCGTCCGCTACCTGCAGGAGCCCGTGCCGGGCGCGGCCAGGGCGCACAACCGTGCGCTGGCGGTCGCCGAAGGCTCGTGGGTCGTGCGCACGGACGACGACGTGGTGGTCGACCCCGAGTGGCTCGCCGCGATCGCCGAAGCCGCCACGTCAGCGCCCGGCGTCGAGTGCGTCACCGGGCTGATCCTGCCCGCCGAGCTCGCCACGCCCGCGCAGGAGCTCCTCGAGCAGTTCGGCGGCTACGCCCGCGGCTACCGGCGGCGGCGGGTCGACCTCGGCGAGAACCGCCCGGCCGATCCGCTCTTCCCGTTCACCACGGGGCGCCTCGGCAGCGGGGCCAACATCGCGTTCGACACGGCGAAGCTGCGCGCCCGCGGCGGGTTCGACACCGCGCTCGGGCCCGGCACCCCCGCCCGCGGCGGCGAGGACCTCCTCGCCGTGTTCGACGTGCTGACCGGCGGCGGTGGCGTCGTCTACGAGCCCAGCGCGCTCGTGTGGCACTGGAACCGGCGCGATCTCGCGAGCCTCCGGCGCCTCATGAACGACTACGGCATCGGCCTCGCCGCCTACCTCACCGCCGCGGCCATGCGGCAGCCCCGACTGGCTCTCGGCAAGTCCCGGCACGTGGCGGCGGGCGTGCGGCACGTCGTCGGGCGGTCCTCGCCCAAGAACAAGGCCAAGCGGCGCGACTACCCGAAGGACCTGGAGCGCCGCGAGCTGCTCGGCATGGTGGCGGGCCCCGCCGCCTACCTCGTGGGGCGGCTGGGCCGCCGGGGTGGCGCCGCCCCGGTCGCGCCGACCGAGCGCAGCACCGAGGCGGTGCCGTGACCGAGCCCGCGCACGGTGCGGTGCCGATCCTGCTCTACCACTCCGTCGCCGACGAGCCGTCGGAATTCATCGCGCCCTACACCGTCAGCCCGGCCACGTTGGGCAGGCACCTCGACGCCGTGGCCGCCACCGGCGCCACCACGCTCACGGTCTCCGACTTCCTCGCGGCCCGCGCCGCGGGCACGCTCCCCGCGCGACCCGTTCTCGTCACGTTCGACGACGGCTACCGCGACACCCTCACGGTCGCCGCGCCCGCGCTCGCCGAGCGGGGGATGGTGGCCACCACGTACATCACCACCGGCGTCGTCGGTGGCTCGAGCCCCGGCGGCGACCCGATGCTCACGTGGGCGCAGGTCGACGAACTGGCCGCTACGGGCCACGAGATCGGCGCGCACAGCCGCACCCATCCCCAGCTCGACACGCTGTCGCTGCGCGCCGTGCGCCGGGAGGTGGCGGGCAGCCAGGCCGAGCTGCAGGACCGCACCGGCCTCCCGATCGCGAGCTTCGCCTACCCGCACGGCTACTCCGACGCGCGGGTGCGCCGGGTCGTCCGCGAGGCCGGGTTCACCTCGGCCTGCAGCGTCAAGAACGCGCTGAGCCCGCCGAACGACCGGCCGCACACGCTCGCCCGCCTCATGGTCATGTCCACCACCACCGACGCGGAGCTGCACGCCTGGCTCGCGGGCCGCGGCGTGCCCGCAGGCCAGGCCGACGAGCGGCTGCTCACCGTCGGATGGCGCTGGTACCGCCGCGCCCGCGCCACCGTGGGCGGCGCGCCCGGTTGGCCCCATGCGGCCTGACGGGGCCGTCCACGCCGTCCATCCCGCGCTGCTCCGGGCGTTCGCCGCCCTCGACGACGCGGGGGTCGCGTGGTGTCTGCTCCGCGGCGAGGCGCGGCTCGCCGACCCGTCGGGCGACGTCGACCTGCTCGTCGACCCGGTCGAGCTGCCCCGCCTGGACCCCGTCCTCGTGCGGGCCGGGTTCCTGCCCGTCCCCGGGCTGGGGAAGGGGGCCCACCGCGGCTACGTGGGTCGCGACGCCGAGGGCGACCGCTTCCTCGAACTGGACGTCGAGTTCGCGGTGGAGTTCGGGTCCTCGGGCCACTTCGCGGTGAACTGGCTGCGACCCACGCTGCGCACCGACGCCGTGCACGCGCTACTGGCGGGTCGTCGCCGGGTGGGCCCGCTCGCCCTGCCTGCGGTCGACGACGCGTTCTGGGCCCTGCTGCTGCACTGCATCGTCGACAAGGGCGCGGTCGCGGAGCGGCACGCCACCCGGCTGGCGGAGCTGGCTCCGCAGGCGCGGCCCGACGGCGTGCTCGGCCCGATCGTCACCGCGCACTGCCCGGCGGGCTGGCACGCGGCCCGGGTGCTCGCGACGGCCCGCGCGGGCGACTGGCCCGCGCTCGTCGCGCTCGGGGCCCGGCTGCCCACGGCCACCCCGGCGGGTCGGGCTGCCGCGCTCGGCCGCGGGCTGCGCAGGCTCGCGGCGGACGTCGGCCGCACCCGCCGCGGCCTCTCCGTCGCCGTGCTCGGGCCCGACGGCGCGGGCAAATCCACCCTCACCCAGGGTGTCGCGGCGTCGTTCGGCCTCCCCGCCCGGGTCGTCTACATGGGGCTCTGGCAGGGCGAGGACGGCGCGTCCCGGTCGTTGCCGCTGGCCGCGTTCGCCGCGGCCCGTCGCCCGTTCCGCTCCTGGCGGCGCGCCGCCGTCGCCTGCTGGCACCAGGCGCGTGGCCGGCTCGTCGTGCTCGACCGGCACCCCTACGACGCGCTGCTGCCGCCCGCGCCGCCGCACGTCCTGCTCAAGCGGCTGTTCTTCACCCTCTTGGCCCATACCGCTCCCGCCCCGTCCCTGGTGTTGATACTCGACGTGCCCGCCGAGGTTGCCGCGTTCCGTCGTCCGGAGGAGGACCCGGGCGCTCTAGCCACTTTGCGTAGCGAGTACCTTGCGCTCTCTCGACGGCTGTCGCAGGCAGTGGTGCTCGACGCAGATCGCTCCCCCGAGGCGTTGCGTGCCGCCGCCGTCGATCGGATCTGGAAGGCCGTCCTCGACGCCGAGACACGGAGGTGGAACTCGTGACGGTCGGCGGGAACGTGTTGCGGGCCGGGCCCGCGGCATGGCGCCGCGGAGCGGGCAGCCGACACCGGCGACGCGCGGAGCGGCTGGTGCCGCGACTGCTCGCGACGATCGGCGACCCGGCCCGGCGGTGGGTCGCAGGCCCGCCGCTGGTCAGCAGCACCCGTACCGCCGTGGTGCCGCTCGGGCCGCCCGGCGGGCCGCCCGTGGCGATGGCCAAGCTGCCCGGCACGCGGGTCGGCGTGTCGAGCCAGCTGCGCGAAGGCCGCGCGCTCAACGCGCTGTCCGCCGAGCCCGCGCTGGGTGATTTCACCCGGTTCCTGCCGCTCCGCATGACCGACGGCTACGTCGGCGACCAACCGTTCGTGCTCGAGCGGGCGATGCCAGGCATCGCCGCCGACACCGTTGCGAGCCGCAGCCCGGTGGCCGCCTCGGTCACCGTCGGCGCCGCGTCGGCCATCGGCGTACTGCACACCCGCACCGCGCATCCGGCCGTAGTGGACGCGGCCCTGCTGCGGCGCTGGGTGGACGTGCGGGTCGACATCGTGGCCAGGGCCACCCGGCGGCGCGACGCGCTGGAGACCCTCCGCAGGCGGCTGCACGCGGCGTGGGCCGGGCGGGCGGTCGAGATCGGCTGGGTGCACGGCGACTTCTGGCTCGGCAACGTGATGGTCGACCCCGCGACGGGCGTCGCGGCGGGCATCATCGACTGGGAGTGGGCCGCCCGCGACGAGTTGGCCGCCCAGGACCTCGTCTACGCGTGCGTGCACTCCCGGATGCTGGCGGGCCGCGGCGAGCTCGGTGACGTCGTGTCCGAGATGCTCCAGCACCCGGTCTGGGAGGACGCCGAGCTGGCGATGCACAGCGCCGCCGACGCGCCGGTGGGGCCCGTCATCGACCCCGACGTGCTGCTGCTGGTGTGGCTGCGCCAGATCGCCGCCAACCTCGTGCAGACGCCGTCGATCGCGCACAACCCGCTGTGGGTCCTGCGCAACGTGGTGAGCGTGCTGCGGGCGCTGCGCGAGCTGCCCGCCGTCGGCAAACCCTAGGGTTCAGCGGGCGTTCGCGTCGTCGCCGATCGACCCGCGCATGAAGGCGAGCAACGCATCCTGCTCGGGGGTGGTCGGCCGGGGCGCGGCGGGCGTGATGCCGCCCTTCGCCGCGTTGGCCAGCAGCGGGATGTCGTGCTCGCCGTCTTCGGACACCCTGGCCATCGCCCAGCGGGAGAACACCCGGTCGTCGACCGCGCCGCTCTCGAGCTCGACGACGCGCTCGTGCCGGGCGTCCTTGCCGATGCGGTCGTACAGGTCGCGCACGACGGCCTCGTCGCCCTCGAGGGCCTGCACGAACCAGTCGCCCGAGGTGAGCAGCGCCCCGGTGACACCGAGTCGCTTGTTCGTCGACCGGGCCGTGCTGAAGATCGCGCCGAGCTCGGCCTTGCGGCGGTCGACCGGGATCCGGTTGTGGCTGCGGTAGATGAGCCGGAACGTCGGCGTTTCGGTCATGGGTGACGGTCTCCCTGGCGGCGAGCAGGCACATGCCGGACGGCCGAGTATCGACGCCACGGCCTGCGTCGGAGATCTCAGATTGCGACAGGGCGGCAGAGCACCTCGCCGTGGATGATCGCGAACCAGCCGTCGTCCTGCTCGGCCCACGCCCGCCACGCCGCGGAGATCTCGCGGAGCTCGGCCTCGTCGGCGTGCCCGCCGTCGACGGCTTGCGCGGTGATCGCGGACGTCAGGATGCGGTCCGCCCACATGCCGCCCCACCAGGCCCGCGACTCCGGAGTGGCGTAGCACCAGACCGAGGCGCCCGCGGTCACCTCACCCGCGCCCGCGGCGTTGGCCCAGGCGAGCAGGCGGCGACCGGCGTCGGGCTCGGCGCCGTTGCCGTGGGCCACCGCCCGGTAGACCGCGAGCCAGCGGTCCAGCCGCGGATCGGCGGGGTACCAGGTCATGGCCGCGTAGTCGGCGTCGCGTGCGGCCACGATCCCGTCCGGGGCGCACACGCGGAGCATCTCGCGCAGCGCGGCGACGGGGTCGCCGAGGTGTTGGAGCACCTGGTGGGCGTGCACGACATCGAAGGCGTCGTCCGGGTGGTCCAGGGCGTAGACGTCGCCGAGGGCGAACGCCGCATTCGCCGCCCCGACCGCCGCCGCGTGCGCACGGGCGTCGGCCAGCGGGCCCGGGGTCGGCTCGATGCCGAGGACGGGGCCGGGCGCGACCCGCGCCGCAAGGTCGGCGGTGATCGTGCCGGGCCCGCAGCCGACGTCGAGCACCCGTGCCCCCGGCCGCAGAAACGGGATCAGGTAGGCCGCGGAGTCGGCCACCGTCCGGCTGGCGTGCGAGCGGAGCACGCTGGCGGCGTGCCCGTGCGTGTAGGTCTCCCGGTCGGCGCGCATGGCCCGATGGTCGGGCTAGGCGTCCACATCGTGCAACGATGTTCTCACTTGGCGAGACGCACCGCATTGTGGAACGGCAGGTTGGCGAGCTTCGAGAACTGCACGGGCTCGCCGCTCTGGGTCGCGTTGAGCACCATGCCGTTGCCCGCGTAGATGCCGACGTGGCTGACCGGGGAGTAGAAGAACACCAGGTCGCCGGGCTGCAACGCGGCCTTCGACACCGGCGTGCCCATCGTCGACAGCGTCGCCGAGGAATGCGGGAGCGAGACGCCGAGCTGCTTGTAGGCCCAGACGATCAGGCCGGAGCAGTCGAAGGCGCTCGGGCCCGCGGCGCCCCACACGTAGGGAGCGCCGAGCTTGCCCTTCGCCAGAGCCAGCGCGCGGGCGCCGACGCTGCTGCCCGTCGCGGGGGCCGCCGCGGGCTTCGGCGCCTGCTTGACGGCGGGCTTGGGGGCGGCCTTCGGGGCGGGCGCGTTGCGGGGCGCCGTCGCGGGTCGACCGGCCGCCTGGCGGGCCTGGGCCTGGGCGTAGGCCTTGGCGTCGGCCGCGGCCTGCGCCGCGATGGTGGAACCCAACACGGGCGCGGCGTCGGACGTCGCGGGGGTGTTGGGGGTCAGCACGGCGGGCCCGCCCGGGACCGGCACGGCGGCGGCTGCGCCGGGCTGCGGGGCGGGCGGCGCGAGGTCGAGGGCCGCGGCGGCGAGCGACGGCGACCGGTCGGGGCTGGGCTGCGGCGGCGTGACGACGGCGGGCCCGGTCGTGGCGGCCACCGCGGCGGTGATCATCGTCGCGGACACGGCGGCGTAGATCGGTTTGCGACCCAGTGCGGCCAGCCGCTCGCGCCCGCTCCGCGGCGCGTCCATCAGGCCCGCCGGGGTGTCCTCGAGGGGGAACGGCGCGGTCGGGTCGCTGGGGAACCGGGGCGCGGGCACGTGCGCCCCGGACTCGGGTGCGTAGCCGTATCCCGCGCTGAGCTCGGCGGCCGGGCCGGAGCGCAGGCTCAACGCCCGCTGGTCGGGGGCCTCCGGTGCCATGGGCCCGCTGTCCGAGGCGCCCGCGGCCTCCGGCCCTCCGGCCGTCCGGCGCGTGGCGCCACCCCGCTGCTGCGGCAGTGCGGCGCTGCCCGGCTGTGTGCCGTCCGATGCGGTGGCGTTCCCACCTTGCCCGCGCGCTGCGGTGCTCGGTCGCGTGCCGTCCGGGTGCGCACCACCGGGCTGCGTGGGGTGCGGCTGCGCGCCGCCCCGCTGCTGCGGCACCGCGGCGCTGCCCGGCGGCATCGTGGGCGGCCCTGCGGGGTTCGACACTGCGGGGTCCGGGCCTGCGGGGTCCGGGCCTGCGACGCCGGGGTCGGCGGTGTCCTCGGGCGCGCGCGGCGTGCGGGCCGGGAACGGCGCCGTGGAGAACGGGTCGAGGGCGGGCCGCTCCGCCGCGCGTCGGGTGCGCGGGGAGGACGGCGCCCGCACCTCGTCGGCCAAGCGGGCCAGCAGGTCGGTCGCCAACTCCTCCGAGTTGTTCTGGTCAGCACGATGTCGGGCACGGTGTGAGCCCATGGCAGTTCCTCGCCCCGGTGCGCGCCGCCGGAACGGGGGAGCGGGCGGCACGTTCCCGCCCTGGCCGTGACGGCGCCCGTGGGGAGCTGTCGGCGGGCGGGAGCCGGGACCGACCAGGCGCGCCGCACGACTCCGTAGCTGCCGGGCGGCGATCTGACCGTAATCATCTCGTGACCATGATCGGATGGCCGCGGCGCGGTACGGCGCCGATTGCACCGCAGCGCGCCATGAGCGGTCGGCGTTGGCGTCCGTTCGGAGTAATCGGGCGCGGTGTTCGGCCTCCGTCGGCCTGCTAAGCCGCTGAGCGCGCAGCGCGGCGCAGCGACAGCACGCCGTCGGACGGCCCGGGCTCGCTCCACCCGCCCTCGTCCGCCGTCCACGTCCGCCCGTCGTAGGTGACCGACTCCAGGCCGAGCCGGGCGGCGTGCGCCACGAGCCAGGTGGCGATGGCCCAGCCCCGCTCGGTCGGCTGCGGGCCGGAGAGCCGCGACGTGCCGAGCTCGGCGGCGGCCACCGTTGCGACGTCCTCGCCGGGCACGCTCAGCGTGAGCGCGTGGCAGGTCATCGCGGCCGGGTCCTCGCCGGTGAGCGCGCGGGCGAGCGAGCGGGCCATCGGCTCCCAGCGCGCGTACGCCTCGGGGGTGGCCGAGCGCTGCACGAGCTGGGCGGCCTCGGTGACCGACAGCGTGGGCCAGTCCGGCTCGGTGCGCAGCTTCGCGTAGAACGCCGTGGCCGCGTACACCGGATCGGTCACCTGGTCCAGCGTGCCCCAGCCCTGGCTCGGGCGCTGCTGGAAGAGACCCGCCGAGTCGCGGTCGCCACCCGGGAGGTTGCGCAGCCCCGACTCCTGCATCGCCGTGGCCAGCGCGACCGTGACCGCGTGGTCGGGCATGCCCATCGCCATGCCGACGCCCGCGATCGTCGCCGCGCTGTCCGCCTGCTCGACGGTGATGGTGCCCGCGCCGTCGCCCAACGCCGTGGTGCACCCGGGACCGGGCCGCAACACCTCCCGCAGCGTGACGATCGCCAGCACGGCGACGAGGGCGAGCACCAGCCCGGTGATAACGATCGTCCGGGTTCGCACGTATTCCATGGTGCCCGGCGTCCTTACCCGAGGGTGACACAACCCTGTCGTCGCGCAGTATCGAGGTGGCCGTCGCGGTGATGATGTATCCCGGCAGATCTCGGCACCATCTTCAACTACCGGGGCGATATCGCGCCCCAGCGGAACGGGAGTTGAGGAAGATGCGACAGAACACCGGACCGGGGGGCTTCCCCCGACAGGAAGACGTCACGGTGTCCTTCAACGGATCCGTCGCCCCCTCCGGCCCCGCCGTGCCCGAGGGCGTGACGGTGTGC
This sequence comes from Pseudonocardia sp., assembly GCA_036265695.1. Taxonomy (GTDB): domain Bacteria; phylum Actinomycetota; class Actinomycetes; order Mycobacteriales; family Pseudonocardiaceae; genus Pseudonocardia. The sequence continues at coordinate 14,173 of DATAOO010000122.1, forward strand.
CTGCCCAGCGCCGAGCTCGCCCCCGCCCCCGCGGCCGCGGTCACCGGGCTGGTCGCCAAGATCGACGAGTCGCCGGTCTTCGTGGACGACAGCGGCGGCCGCAAGCGCCTCCTGCGCGTCGTGGGTGTGCTGATCGGGCTGCTGTCGATCAGCTTCCTCGCCGTCGTCGGCGTCGCGCTCGCGGTGCCGACCGTGGCCACCTCGGTCGGCCTCGGCGACGTCGTCCCGTTCGTGGTGCCCGGTGCCGCCGCCAAGCCGCCGCCCCCCGCACCGCCCGCGCCGCCCGCCTTCAAGCCGAAGAAGGCCCCGGTGGTGAAGCCGAAGCCCGAGCCCAAGCCCGAGCCCAAGGTCGAGGCGCCCGCGCCGACCGTCGCCCCCACCACCGTGCCCCCCACGCAGGCTCCCGCCACAGAGGCCCCGGCCACCGAGGCGCCCGCGACGGAGGCTCCGGTCACGCAGGACCCGGCTCCCGAGCCCGTCCCGGCTCCCGAGCCCGTCCCGGCCCCCGCGCCTGCCCCCGCCCCGGCTCCCGAGCCCGTCCCGGCTCCGGCCCCCGAGGGTGGCGCGAAGCCCCCGATCGTCGTCGCCAACGCTCCGGTTGCTGACGACGGCGTCGCCGTCCGCAACACTGGTGCCCTCGCCGATCAAGCCGCCCAGAACTGAGGTCCCTAGCCATGAGGATCCTGCCGCGCCCCACCTGGGTGCTCTCAGTGATCGCCTTCCTGGTCTTCGCGACGATCCTCGTGGTGGACGGCACCGTCCGCGGCGGCGTCGGCGTGCCGTCGAACAAGCCCGTCGAGAAGAGCTCCGTCCAGCAGGTCCCGTTCGTCGTCACCCACGGCCAGCAGGTGGTGGAGGCGCGCACCACGCCGGTGCGGACCTTCGCGCTCAAGAAGGCCACGGTCGCCCTCACCTTCGACGGCGGCCCCCAGCCCGAGCGCACGGCCGAGCTGCTCGCCGTGCTCCAGCACTTCCGCGTCCCCGCCACGTTCTTCATCGACGGCTCGGTCGCCATCCAGAACCCGGACTCGCTGAAGGCGATCGCGGCCAGCGGCTCGGAGATGGGCATCCGCACGTTCAACACGCTGGAGCTCACCTCGTCCTCGCCCGCCCGGATCCAGCGCGAGACCACGCTCACCCAGCTGACCCTCGCGGGCGCCACCGACCACACCACCTACCTCGCCCGCCCGCCGTTCTCGGGAGGGGTGGCAGGCATCGACGACGCCAACTGGGCCGTCGTCCAGCAGCTGGCCGCGCAGGGGTTCGTCACGGTGTTCAGCGACGTCAACGCGAACAACTGGGCCGCGCGCAGCACCGACGACATCGTCAAGGACATCATCAAGAAGGACCAGCAGGGCATGATCGTCGGGATCGACGCCAGCCAGGGCGGCACGGCGCAGCTCGCGTCGGCGCTCGCGCGGGTGATCCCGGCGCTGCAGAAGGAGGGCTACGCGTTCGACACCGTCACCGGTGCCGCAGGCCTTCCGCCCGCCCCGCAGGTCGCCCGCGAGCGCGACCAGCGGATCGGCCAGGGCATGATCATCGCGGTGGGCGTGGCGACGCACGTGGTCGACGCGCTGGGCGTCCTCCTGCTCGTCACCGGCGCCCTGGTCATCCTGCGCCTCGCCCTGATGCTGATCTTCGCGATCTGGCACTCGTGGCGACGCAACCCGAAGCGCTACTCGTGGGGCCCGCGGGTCACCGAGCCGGTCACGGTGATCGTCCCGGCGTACAACGAGGAGGTCTGCATCACCGCCACGATCAACTCGTTGCGGGCGAGCGACCACCCCATCGAGATCCTCGTGGTCGACGACGGCTCCACCGACGACACCGCCTCGATCGTCCGCGCGCTGAACTACCCGAACGTCCGGCTCATCCGCCAGGCCAACGCGGGCAAGCCCGCTGCGCTCAACAACGGCATCCGCCACGCCAAGCACGACATCGTCGTCATGATCGACGGCGACACGGTGTTCGAGCCCAAGACGATCAGCACGCTGGTGCAGCCGTTCGCGCGGCCCTGGGTCGGCGCCGTGTCGGGCAACGCGAAGGTGGCCAACCGCAACAAGATCGTCGGCCGGTGGCAGCACATCGAGTACGTGATCGGCTTCAACATCGACCGCCGCATCCAGGACCTCACGGGCTCCATGACGACGATCCCCGGCGCGGTCGGCGCGTTCCGCCGCAAGGCGCTGCTGCAGGCGGGCGGCGTCAGCGAGGACACCCTCGCCGAGGACACCGACCTCACGATGGCCGTCTGCTCGGCGGGCTGGGAGATCGTCTACGAGGAGCGGGCCCGGGCCTGGACCGAGGCGCCCACCACGCTCCGGCAGCTGTGGCGGCAACGCTACCGCTGGAGCTACGGCACGATGCAGGCGATGTGGAAGCACCGCGGGGCGATCTTCAAGTCCGGCCCCGCGGGCCGGATGGGCCGGGTCGGCCTGCTCAACCTGGCGATCTTCCAGGTGCTGCTGCCCGCGCTCGCCCCCCTGATCGACGTGTTCCTGATCTACGGCCTCGTGGCCCTCGACCCGGTCGCGACCATCAAGCTGTGGCTGTCGGTGCTCGCCATCCAGATGTTCGGCGGCCTGCTCGCTTTCATGATGGAGCGGGAGAACCCGCTTCCCCTGTTGTGGATGCCGCTGCAGCAGCTGGCCTACCGCCAGCTCATGTACGGCGTATTGATCAAGTCGCTTGGTACTGCCCTCGCCGGCGCCCGGTTGAAGTGGCAGAAGCTCAAGCGAGTCGGAGACTTCGGCGCCGTCGGCGCCCCTGGAGGTGCACGGTGAAGCGGCTGTCCTGCTTTCTGATCGGTGTGGCCATGATGGCCCTCACCGCCTGCTCGACCACGGTGGCCGGGGAGCCCGCCGCGGCCACCGGATCGCCCGCGGCGGCCCGGCCCGCGTTCGGGGCGTACATGGACGTCTCGGTGAAGCGGCCCGACCTGGCCGCGGTGGCCAAGGAGGCCGGGCTCAAGCACGTCAACCTCTCGTTCGCGCTGGCGCTGAACGGGCAGTGCGAGCCCGGCTGGGGCGGCAACCAGACCCTCGACGCGCTCAAGCCCGAGGTCGATGCCTTCCGCGCGGCGGGCGGCTCGGTCTCGGTCGCGACCGGCGGGGCCGTCGGCAACTACCTGGAGAACGCCTGCGCCACCCCGGGTGACCTCGCCGGGGCGTACATGAAGCTGATGGACGCGTACGGCACCAACCTGCTCGACGTCGACATCGAGGCGGGCGTGGACACGACCAAGGTGGTCGAGGCCCTCCGCCAGGTGAACGCGGCGCGCGGCACGGACATCACCTTCACCCTGCCGGTCGACCTCGGCGGCATCCCCGCCGAGCGGCTCGACCTGGTGCAGAAGGCCGCGGCGGCCAACGTGCCCGTCACCGTCAACATCATGGCGATGAACTTCAAGACCGGCGGCAACTGGGGCCAGGCCATGGTCGACTCGGCGCAGGCCACCCTCGACCAGCTGCGCCAGATCTACCCGAACGCGAGCGAGGCCGTGCAGAACCGCTCGCTGTCGATCACGGTGATGATCGGCCGCAACGACGTCGGCGTGATCACGCAGCCGGACGACGCGCAGAAGGTCATCGACTTCGCGAAGTCCCGCGGCGTCGGCAGGCTCGGGTTCTGGGCGCTGGCCCGCGACAACGGCGCCTGCGCCAAGAAGGTCAAGGCCCAGCCGGACTGCAGCGGGATCGCGCAGAAGGACTGGCAGTTCACCCAGCAGTTCGCGAGCTACGCGGGCCCGACGGCCGCGTAAGCCCGGGAAGCGACGGCGGCAGGTCCCCCGGGGGTGGACCTGCCGCCGTCGGCGTGTGCGCACACCCCTGTCGGGGTGGCCTCCGGTAGGTCAGACTCCCGCCATGACGGAGCCGCCTGGAGCAGCGATGATGCGCATGATCACGGGCGCGTGGGTGGCGCAGGCGGTGTACATCGCTGCCCGACTCGGGGTGGCGGACCTCCTCGCCGCCGAGGGACCCCGCACTGCGGAGGATCTTGCTGCCCGTGTCGATGCTGATGCCGACGCGCTGTATCGGGTGCTACGCGCGTTGGCCGGGGTCGGCGTGTTCAGCGAAGGCGAGAACGGGGCTTTCGCGCTGACCCCGCTCGCCGAATGCTTGCGGTCCGACGTACCCCAATCTCAGCGCGCGTTTGCGATCATGATGGGTGAGCGATGGGTGTGGCGGTCCTGGGGCGAGGCGTTGCACAGCGTCCGCACCGGCGAGCCCGCGTTCGATCACGTCTACGGGATGCCGCTGTTCGACTACTACTCCGAGCACCCCGAGGCGGCGCGGGTCGGCGCGGCGGGCCTCAGCGCGCGTAGCGCCGGGGAGAACGCCGCTGTCCTCGCCGCGTACGACTTCACCGCGGTGGACAGCGTGACCGACGTCGGGGGCGGTGAAGGCAGCCTGCTGCGCACGGTACTGGGAGCGCACCCGCATCTGCGGGGTGTTCTGTTCGAGATGCCGCACGTCGTCGAGATGGCTCGGACGGCGTTGGTCTGCGCGCCGGAGTTCGAACGGTGCGAATTCGTGGCGGGGGATTTCTTCAGCGAGCCTCCGCCCGCCTGCCCCTTGTTGCTGCTGAAGAAGGTCATTCACGACTGGCCGACCGAGCGCGCTGTGACGATCTTGCGGAATTGCCGTTCGGCGCTTCCCGACGGGGGCCGGTTGCTGCTGGTGGAGAACGTCGTCGTACCCGGCAACGAGCCGTCGTTCGGCAAGTGGCTGGATCTGCTGATGCTGGTCTACGCCGGCGGGCGGGAACGGACGGCCGAGGAATTCGGCGATCTCCTGACCAGGTCGGGATTCCAGATGGAGCGGGTGATTCCCACTACGGCAGGCGTGTGTGTCATCGAAGCGCTCGCCGCGTAGTGGGCGCTCACCACCCGGTGGCCGCCGGGCGGTGAGCGATCCTGATCAGGGCATCTCAGGGCTGCAGGTCGGTGGCGGCCCGGAACGAGCCGTCCGCGGCCATGTCCATGTGGAACGGCGTCGACTCGTGGTAGTGCGTCACGCGCCACCGGCCGTCGATCCGGCGGAGGCCGATCGTCGTGCGCGTCCACAGCTCGAACGGCCCGGGTGCGCCCGCGGGGGTGGCTCGCAGTGCGACGAGGCCGTGCACGAATGCGACGTCCTCGCCCGCCGTCACCTCCAGTTCTTTCGGCTCCAGCTCGATCGGGCCGTCGAAGCCCGTCATCCAGGCGCGCACGCCCTCGACGTCGACGCCGCGGTGCTGCAGCGGGGGCGCCAGCGTGTACTGCACGACGTCTGCGGTGTAGTCCGCGAGCATCCGCTCCGGGTCGCGGTCGTGCAGGGCGGCGAGCTGGTCGGCGATGATCGCGCGGATCTCGGCCTCGTCGGTGGTGGGCATCATGGCCTCCTCGTTGTAGTGCTTGCACCCCCATGTCGAAGCCGGGCGGGCGGCTTCGACATCGGGGTGCGAACAACCTCAGGAGGACGACGATGAAGTACCTGATCATGGTGTTGAGCAACCCGGAGTCGGCGGCCGCGTTGCGGAGTCTGTCGGAGCAGGAGGGTCGGGAGTTCGGCCGACGCCACCGCGCGCTCAGCGAAGCGCTCGCCGACTCGGGCGAGCTCGTCGTCTCGGAGGGCCTCGACGACCAGGCGAACGCCGTGCGGGTGCGGCTGCGCGACGGCGAGACGATGACGACCGACGGCCCCTTCGCCGAGGTCAAGGAGCAGCTCGCGGGCTTCTACCTGGTGGAGTGCGAGAGCCTGGAGCGGGCCGTCGAGCTCGCCGCCCGCGTGCCGGACGCCGCGTTCACCGACGTCGAGGTCCGGCCCGTGCTGGACCTGCGCGGTATGGAGATGTGAACGAGATCGAGCAGCTCCTGCGGAGCCTGGCGCCTGCGGTGCTGGGCCCGCTGGTGCGCCGCTACGGCGGGTTCGACACCTGCGAGGACGCCGTGCAGGAGGCCCTGCTCGCGGCTGCCCGGCAGTGGGCCGCCGAGGGCGTGCCGGAGAACCCGCGGGGCTGGCTGGCCACCGTGGCCGCCCGCCGTCGCATCGAGCTCCTGCGCGCCGACTCCGCCCGGGCCCGCCGCGAGCAGGCGGCCGCCGCGCTGGAGCCGCCGGACCCGGAGCCCGCGACCGGCGCCGACGACACCCTCGCGCTGCTGATGCTCTGCTGCCATCCCGCGCTGACCAGGCCGTCGCAGGTGGCGCTCACGCTGCGGGCCGTCGGGGGGCTCAGCACCGCCGAGATCGGCCGCGCCTTCCTCGTGCCCGAGGCCACCATCGGGCAGCGGATCAGCCGGGCCAAGGCGCGGATCAAGGCCGAGGGGGCCCGGTTCCGCGATCCGCCGCCCGAAGGGCGGCCCGACCGGTTGGCCGCCGTGCTCGAGGTGCTCTACCTGATCTTCAACGAGGGGTACACCGCCAGCGAGGGGGTCGCGCTCCACCGCGTGGAGCTGACGTCCGAGGCCATCCGGCTCACCCGGCAGTTGCACGACGAGGTGCCGCGGGACGACCCGCAGACGGGCGAGGTCGCCGGGCTCCTCGCGCTGATGCTGCTGACCGACGCCCGCCGTCCCGCGCGGCAGGACGCCGAGGGCAGGCTCGTGCCCCTCGCCGAGCAGGACCGGGGGCGGTGGGACGCCGCGGCGATCGCGGAGGGCACGGCCCTGCTCGCCGCCACGCTCGTCGCCTACCCGATCGGCCGCTACCAGGCGCAGGCGGCGATCGCCGCCGTCCACGCCGAGGCCGCGCGGGCGCAAGACACCGACTGGCCGCAGATCCTCACCCTCTACGGGCTGCTCGCCACGCTGGCGCCCGGCCCGGTCGTCGCGCTCAACGAGATCGTCGCGCTCGCCATGGTCGACGGCCCGCGCGCCGCGCTCGCCCGGCTGGAGGAGGCGGAGCCCGGGCTCGCCGGCTACCACCGGGTGCACGCCGTGCGGGCGCACCTGCTGGAGGAGGCGGGCGACCGGGCGGCCGCCCGCGCCTGCTACCGCCGGGCGGCCGAGCTCACCCTGAGCCTGCCCGAGCGGCGCTACCTCCTCGACCGCGCCGCCCGTTGCTGAGTGGGTGCTCAGTATTCGCGCGTAGCGTCGTAGCCAGGGCGCTTCCGGTTCGGGGGAGGACGAAGATGACCCAGGCACCGACCATGCCGCTGCACATGCGGCGCGACCGTTTCGCGCCGGTCGACGAGCTGCGCGAGCTCCGCGAGGGGGACGGCGTCCGGCGGTTCGAGACGCCGTTCGGGGCGAACGTGTGGATCGCCACCCGCTACGCCGACGTGCGCGAGGTGCTCGGCGACGCCGACCGGTTCAGCAACCGCATGGCGTTCCGCCCGCCGACCGATCCGCGCAGCGAGGAGGAGCGGGAGAAGGCGCGCGCGGGTCAGCTGTTGGCGTTGGACCCGCCGGAGCACACCCGGCTGCGCCGCCTGCTCAGGCCGGAGTTCACCGTGCGGCGGATGCAACGGCTGGAGCCGCGCATCGTGGAGATCGTCGACGAGCACCTCGACGCGATGGCCGCGGCGGGCAGCCCGGCCGACCTGGTGCCGACGTTCGCGCTGCCGATCCCGTCGCTCGTGATCTGCGAGCTGCTCGGGGTGCCGTACGCCGACCGGGCCGATTTCCAGCAGCGCACGGCCCGGCAGCTGGACATGTCGATCCCGATGGACGAGCGGATGGAGCTGGGCCGCGCGGGCCGGGCGTACATGGAGTCGCTGGTCGCGCGGGCCAAGCGCGACCCGGGCGAGGACATGCTCGGCATGCTGGTGCGCGAGCACGGGGAGGAGCTCACCGACGACGAGCTGGCGGGCATCGGCAATCTCCTGCTCATCGCGGGCCACGAGACCACCTCCAACATGCTGGGGCTCGGCACGCTCGCGCTGCTGCAGCACCCCGAGCAGCTCGCGCTGGTGCGCGACGACCCGGCGGTCGTCGCGCCCGCCGTGGAGGAGCTGCTCCGCTGGCTGACGATCGTGCACTCGGGGGTGGTGCGCACCGCCACGGTCGACGTGGAGCTCGCGGGTCACACCATCCCGGCGGGCGATCTCGTGGTGTGCTCGCTCCCGACGGCCAACCGCGACCCGGCGCTGCTCCGCGACCCGGAGACGCTCGACGTCACCCGCGGCGCGGCGGGTCACGTCGCGTTCGGCCACGGCGTGCACCACTGCCTCGGCGCCCCGCTCGCCCGCATGGAGATGCGCATCGCGTTCCCGGCGCTCCTGCGGCGGTTCCCGGGTCTCGCGCTGGACGTGCCCTTCGCGGACGTGCCGTTCCGGGCGTTCCACTTCATCTACGGCCTGCAGGCGCTCCCGGTGCGGTGGTGAACGCAGGACTGCCGCGACGATCATGGCCTGAGTAGTGTTGTGCTCCGCATCACCCCGATGACGGAGGGCACCACCATGAGCCAGTACGACCTCTCGGGGCGGCGTGCCCTCGTCACCGGTGGGGCCCGCGGGCTCGGTGCGGGCATGGCGCGCGCGCTCACCGACGCCGGTGCCCGCGTGATGGTGGCCGACGTGCTCAAGGACGCGGGCGAGCAGACCGCTGCGGAGCTCGACGGCGGCGCGTTCGTCGAGCTGGACGTCACCAGCGACGCGGGCTGGGAGAGCGCGGTCGCGCACACCGTCGGCGAGCTCGGCGGGCTCGACGTCCTCGTCAACAACGCGGGCATCGAGGTCACGCAGCTCATCGTCGACACCGACCCGGAGCAGGTCCGCGCGATGCTCGAGGTCAACATCCTCGGCACCATGCTCGGCCTCAAGCACGGCCTGCGCGCCATGCGCCCGGGCGGCGCCGCGGGCGCCGGCGGCACGATCATCAACATCGCGTCGGTGGCGGCGACCATCGCGTTCCCTGCCATCGCGGGCTACTCGGCCACGAAGTCGGCGGTCGACCGGCTCACCCGCGTGGCGGCGATGGAGTCCGGCAAGCTCGGCTACGGCGTGCGCGTCAACTGCGTCTACCCCGGGCTGGTGCCCACCGACATGGGCGTGAAGCTCGCCGTCGAGACCTCCGGGCTCGGGCTGTTCGAGAGCCCCGACGCCGCCGTCGCCGCGGTCGTCGGGCTCACGCCGTCCGGGCGGCTCGGCGAGGTGTCGGACATGGCCGACGCGGTGGTCTTCCTCGCCTCCGACGCTTCGCGGTTCATCAACGGGGTCGGCCTGCCGGTCGACGGCGGGATGGGGATGTGAGCCTCACGGCGTACCTGGACAAAGGTGCGTCACTCGGCCGCGACGCCCCCTGCCTCACGCTCGACGGGGTGTCGTTGTCCTACGGCGACGTGCAGGACCTCTCGCACGCCGTGGCCCGGGCGCTGGCCCGCTCCGGGGTGCGCGCGGGGGACAAGGTCGCGATCCTCTCCGGCAACGACCCCCAGGCGTTCGCCTGCGTGTTCGGCATCGCGCGCAGGGGCGCCGTCTGGTGCCCGATCAACCCCCGCAACACCGCCGCCGAGAACCGCGAGCTGCTGGCCCTGTTCGACTGCGTCGCGCTGATCTACGCCTCGGCCTACGCCGAGGTCGCCGAGGGTCTCGACCTGCCGACGGTGGTCTGCCTGGACGACCTTCCCGCCTGGCTCGGCGAAGGGTCCGACTTCGACACCGACTTCGACACCGAGCCACCCGACGACACGGTGATGATCGTCGGGACGGGCGGCACGACGGGGCGGCCCAAGGGCGTGCAGCTCACCGACCGCAACATCGAGACGATGACCGCGCTCACGCTGATGGGCTACCCGTTCGCGCACCGGCCGGTCTACCTGGCCATGGCGCCGCTGACGCACGCCGCCGGGGTGCTCTGCTTCCCGGTGATGGCGATGGGCGGCGAGGTCGTCATCATGGCCAAGCCGGATCTCACCGCGTTCCTCGCGCTCGTGGAGCGCCACCGCGTCACGCACACGTTCCTGCCGCCCACGCTGATCTACATGCTGCTCGCGCACGACGACCTCGCCGCGACCGACCTCTCGTCGCTGCAGTGCTTCTGGTACGGCGCGGCGCCCATGTCGCCGTCACGGCTCGAGCAGGCGCTCACCGCGATCGGGCCGGTCATGGCCCAGCTGTTCGGGCAGTCCGAGGCGCCGATGATGATCTCGATGCTGCCGCCCGCCGAACACTTCCGGCCGGACGGGAGCATCGCCCGGGAACGGCTGACCTCGGCGGGACGCCCGGCGCCGCTGGTGACGGTCGGGATACTCGCGCCGGACGGCACCCTGCTCCCGACGGGGGAGCGGGGCGAGATCGGTGTGCGCAGCTCGTTGGTCATGGCCGGGTACTACAAGAACCCGGAGGCCACCGCCGAGGCGTCGCAGCACGGTTGGCACCACACCGGCGACGTCGGCTACCTCGACGAGGACGGCTACCTCTTCATCGTCGACCGCGCCAAAGACATGATCATCACCGGCGGGTTCAACGTGTATTCGGCGGAGGTCGAGCAGGCGCTGCTCGCACACCCGGCCGTGCGCGACTGCGGCGTGGTCGGGCTGCCCGACGAGAAGTGGGGCGAGCGGGTGGTGGCGGTGGTGCAGCCGCAGGAGGGTGCCCACGTGACCGAAGAGGAGCTGATCGCCTACGCCAAGGAGCGGATCGGCAGCGTGAAGGCGCCCAAGCAGGTGCACGTGTGGCCGGACCTGCCGCGCTCCACGGTCGGGAAGGTGCTCAAGGCCGACATCCGGGAGCAGCTGCGCTCGGCGGGTTCCTAGCTGCGCACCAGCCGGGCGATCGCCTCGGACGCTTCGCGCACCTTCTCGTCGGCCTCGGGCCCGCCCGCGGCCGCCGCCTGCCGCACGCACGTGGACAGGTGCTCGTCGAGCAGCTCGAGGGAGAACGACTGGAGCGCCTTCGTAGCCGCCGACACCTGCGTGAGGATGTCGATGCAGTACTTGTCCTCTTCGACCATGCGTTGCAGGCCGCGGACCTGTCCCTCGATGCGGCGCAGCCGCTTCAGGTACGCGTCCTTCTCCCCGGTGTAGCTCGCCACGCCCCTAACGGTACGGCAGCGCCGCAGATGCAGCGGAATCGTGAGGCGGGGTTTACCCTCGTTAACGCGCATGCTCGGGGTGCCCTCCGACACGCGCGCCGGCGGTCGTCGTGCGGACGACCCCTCCCCTACGACGACCGCCGGCCCTACCCGGCGTTCGCACCATCCGTGCCGAACGGTTCGGACCAGATCCTGAGTGTCAGACGAGGAACCGGTAGGCGGTCGTCCCGGGCGCCACGAGCTGGATGCGCAGCGGGCTCGCCTCCATGCGCTTCCACAGCGGCTCGTAGGCGTCGCGCTCGCTGATCTCGATGCCGACCAGCGCGGCGCCGGTCTCGCGGTTGTCGCGCTTGACGTACTCGAACAGCACGATGTCGTCGTCCGGGCCGAGCACCTCGTCGAGGAAGCGCCGCAGCGCGCCCGGCTCCTGCGGGAACTCCACGAGGAAGTAGTGCTTCAGGCCCCGGTGCACGAGCGAGCGTTCCACGACCTCGGCGTAGCGGCTCACGTCGTTGTTGCCGCCCGAGAGCAGGCAGACGACGTCGGTGTCGGGGTCGAGGTCCAGCGCGTCGAGCGCGGCGGTGGCCAGCGCGCCCGCGGGCTCGGCGATGATCCCGTCGGTCTGGTAGAGGTCGAGCATCTCGGTGCACACCCGGCCTTCGTCCACCGTGCGCAGCTGCACGCCCGCGTCGCGCACCAGCGGATAGGTGGTCTCGCCCACCTTGCGCACGGCGGCGCCGTCGACGAACGTGTCGAGCTCGGCGAGCGCCACCGGCTCGCCCGCCGCCATCGCCGCCGCCATGGCCGCGGCGCCGGTGGGCTCCACGCCGACCACGCGGACGCCGGGGTGCGCGGTGCGCAGCCAGGTCGCCACGCCCGCGGCCAGGCCGCCCCCGCCGATCGGCACCACCACGACGTCGGGCGCCCGGCCCAGCTGCGCGACGATCTCGACGCCGACCGTGCCCTGGCCTGCGATCGTGCGGAGGTCGTCGAACGCGGGCACGACCGTCGCACCCGTGTACTCGGCGTGCTGCGCGGCGGCCGCGGCGGCGTCGTCGTAGGTGTCGCCCTCGACGACCAGCTCCACCCGCTCCCCGCCCAACGCGCGGATCCGCTCGCGCTTCTGGCGGGGCGTGGTGGCGGGCACGTAGACCCGGCCGCGCACCCCGAGTCGGCGGCACGCGTAGGCCATGCCCTGGCCGTGGTTGCCCGCGCTGGCGCACACGGCACCGGCCGACCGCTCGGCGACGTCGAGGCCCGAGATCAGGTTGTAGGCGCCGCGCAGCTTGTAGGAGCGGCCGATCTGGAGGTCTTCGCGCTTGAGCCAGATCCGCGCGCCGGTGGCGTCCGACAGCCGTTCGCACGGCTGCAGCGGGGTGGTGACGGCGACGCCCGCGAGCTGCGCCGCCGCGCCCTCGACGAGTGCGGACAGGTACATGCCCCCGATGATCCCCGCTGTGGTCCGGCGGCGGGCGGCGGGGTCAGTGGATGTGCTGCTGCCAGTCGGCCGGGACCCGCCCGGCCGGGCCGGGCACCGGCTGGTCGAGCGGGCGGTGGGTCGGCGCGGCCAGCTCGGGCCCGCTGAACCCGGTGCCCTGCTCGTAGTCCCAGAACCAGTCTTCGCCGGGCTCGAAGCTCTGCACCACGGGGTGGCCGGACGCGCTCGCGTGCGCGGTGGCGTGCTGGGCGGGGGAGGAGTCGCAGCAGCCGATGTGGCCGCACTGCGCGCACCGGCGGAGGTGCACCCACCAGCCGCCCGCGTCGTCACATTCCACACACCCGGAGCCCGACGGGGTCGCGGCCGGGTCGATGCCGTTCGTCACGCTGTCCGACGCTACTCCAGCAGCGGGCGGGCCACGCTCGTCCCTGTTGACGCTCCGGGGCGGGTCAGGCGGGGGGCGGGCCGCTCGTCGTGCCGATCCGCAGGGTCACCGGAAGGAACACGTCGGGGGCGGGCTCGCCCGCGACCAGCGCCATGGCGGCCGCGGCGGCCGCCCGGCCCTTGGCCTCCGACGGTTGGACGACGGTGGTGAGCAGCGTGGGCGCGAGCCAGTGCAGGTCGGCGCCGTCGAAGCCGGTGACGGAGACGTCGGCGGGCACCCGCAGCCCGAGCTCGGTCGCCGCGGCGAGCACGCCCGCGGCGAGGATGTCGCTCTGCGCGAGCACGGCCGTTGGGCGGCGCGCGGCGGGGACGTCGAGCAGCGCGCGGCCCGCCAGCGTGCCCTCCGCGACCGCGTTGCTGGCCGTCTCCACGACCGGGACCGGGCCGAACACGTCCTCGACACCCTCGATCCGGTGCCGGACGTCGCGGTAGTGCGCCCGCGCCCGCCGCTGCGGACCGACCGGGCCGCGCGTGCCGTCCAGGCGCAGCGGCATCGCCACGGTCGCGACCCGCCGGTGGCCCAGCGCGAGGAGGTGCCTGCCGAGCTCGGCGATGCCGCTGCGGTCGTCGATGTCGATGAGCGGCACGCCGTCGACGTCCGGGCCCTCCACCGCGATGACCGGAACCCCGCGGGCCTGCAACGCGGCGAGCGCGGGATCGTCCTCCAGCCCGCAGGTGGCGAAGATCGCGGCGTCCAACGGCATGCGCAGGATCTGCTCCAGCGGCGGCCGTCCCGAGTCGCCCGCGAGCAGCAGCAGGCCCGCCCCGTGTGCGCCCAACACCTCGGTGATGCCGTCCAGCAGCTGCACCGAGACCGGGTCGCGGAACGCGTAGAGCAGCCGCTCGCCGATGAACACCCCGATCACGCCGCTGCGGCCGCGGCGCAGCGAAGCGGCGATCGGGTCCGGACCCGCGTACCCGAGCTCGGCCGCGGCGGCGAGCACGCGCTCGCGGGTGGCGGCGGTGACGCGCGGGCTGCCGGAGAACGCCAGCGACGCCGTGGACGAGGAGACCCCGGCGCGCGCGGCGACGCCCGCGAGCGTGGGTCGTGCGGCCATTCTCCGACGGTAGCGGGTTGAGCGGACCGGGCTTCGTCGCGTAGTCTCAACTGAGCATCGAATCGATTCGATTGGAGTCGCGGTGATCTCCGTCAGCGCCGATCGCGGCCTGCTGCGCGCCCGCACCGCCGTCGTCGTCACGTTCGCGACGAGCGGCATCGCGTTCGCGTCGTTCGCCTCCCGCACCCCCGCCGTGCGTGAGGCGCTGGGGCTGACGACCGCGCAGCTGGGCCTGCTCCTGCTCTGCATGTCGGCGGGGTCCCTCGCGGGGCTCCCGCTGTCCGGGCCGATCGTGTACCGGTTCGGCACGGCCTCGGGGGTGCTCGCGGGCGCCATCACGCTCGGCGTCGGCCTGGGGCTCACGGCGCTGGGCCTCGCGGAGGGCGCCGTCGCGCCCGCGGCGGCCGGGATCGTGCTGGTCGGGCTGGGCATCGGCGTGTGGGACGTGTCGATGAACGTCGAGGGCGCCGACGTCGAACGGCGGCTGGGCCGCTCGCTGATGCCGCGGCTGCACGCGGCCTTCAGCCTCGGCACGGTCGCGGGGGCGGGCGTCGGCACGGTGACGGCGGCCGCGGCGATCCCGATCGCCGCGCAGGTCGGGGCGATCGCGGTGCTCTCCCCGGTGCTCATGATCTGGTCGACCCGGCGCTTCCTGCCCCGCGCCGCGCCCGCGCCCGAGCAGGAGACGAAGGGCTCGGGCGTGCTCCGGGCGTGGCGGGAGCCGCGCACGCTGCTCGTCGGGCTGCTGGTGCTCGCGTTCGCGTTCACCGAGGGGTCGGCCAACGACTGGATCGCCGTCGCGCTCGTCGACGGTCACGGCTCGAGCGAGACGGTCGGCGCGATCGCGTTCGGCCTGTTCGTCACGGCGATGACGGTCGGCCGCCTCGCGGGCGGCACGCTGTTGGAGCGCTTCGGGCGCGTCGCGGTGCTGCGCGCGACGGCCGCGTGCGCGCTGGTGGGACTGCTGATGGTGCTGCTGGGCGGCTCCACCCCGGTCGCGCTCGTCGGGGCGCTGTTCTGGGGCGTGGGGGCGTCGCTGGGCTTCCCGGTGGGGATGAGCGCGGCGGCGGACGACCCCGCCCGCGCGGCGGCCCGCGTCTCCGTGGTGAGCTCGATCGGCTACACGGCGTTCCTCGCGGGGCCGCCCTTGATCGGCGTGCTCGCCCAGCACGACGGCATCCTCGTGGCGCTGTTCGTGGTGGTCGGCGCGCTGGTGCTGGGCCTGCTGGCCAGCGGGGCCACCCGCCCGCTGACCCCGTCCTGACGGCCATACTGACGGCCGTGGCATACGACGAGGAGTTGGCGCACCGGATCCGCGCGGTGCTCGCGGACGTGCCGGGCGTGTCCGAGAAGCGCATGTTCGGCGGCCTCGGGTTCCTGGTCAACGGCAACCTCGCGGCCACCGCGAGCAGCCGCGGCGGCATGCTGCTCCGGGTCGACCCGGCCGACACCGACGAGCTGGTCACCGCGCCGCACGCCGAGCGGGCCGTGATGCGCGGCCGTCCGATGGACGGGTGGCTGCGCGTCGCCGTGGCGGAGCTGCCCGACGACGAGGTCGACGGCTGGATCGCCCGCGGCGTCGCGTACGCCCGCTCGCTGCCGCCCAAATAATCGGCCGCTATCCGCAACGGCAATTCCCGACTACGGTCGACTCCACCTGGACACCACTGCACGCGGGGGAGCGCCCGTGACCGGCGACGACGAATGGCTGTCGGCGTTGCGCGCGATCGGTGACGCCCCGGCCGACGCCTACGTCGCCGCGCAGCTCGCGAATGTGCATTCGCGGCGCCGGGAATGGCTCACCGCCGCCGTGGCCGCGCTGCGCGGGGCCACCCCGCCGGACGCCGCCTGGGCCACCGAGTGGGAGCTGCGGGCGGTCGACCCGCCGCCGTGGCTGGACGCCGACCTCCTGCGCAAGGGCCAGGACGTCTTCGACGACTGGGCGCTCGACCTCACCACGGCGCTCTTCTGCGCCTCCCTCCCGCACGCCTACGCCAGCGGCCGCGGCGCGGCCGTGCTGGCCTCGGTGTCCGAGCTCGCCGACGGCCGTCGGGTGGAGAAGCGGATCTCCCTCACCGGCCAGATGCTGCTCGACATCACCACACCGGGCGCGCTCGCCGTCGGTGCCGTCGGCTACCGCACGGTGCGGCGGGTGCGGCTGCTGCACGCCTGCGTGCGGGCCCTGCTCCTGCTCGGCGACGCCGCGGGCACCCCCTGGCCGACCGGGGCCCGGGGGCTCCCCATCAATCAGCAGGACATGCTGGGCACGCAATTGGCGTTCACCATTGCGGCATTCGACGGAATCATGCGGCTCGGCTATCACATGAGCAAAGCCGACAAGCGGGCCTATCTGCATCTCTGGAGCGTTGTCGGCCATTATCTCGGCATCACCGAAGCGGCCCGCCTCGCCGATCTCAGGGAGGCGAAGCGGCTCACCCGCGAGCTCGAGGTGTCGCTGCAGGAGACCTCGCCGTGGGGCAAGGAGCTCATGGCGACGCTCCTCGACGACATGTCCGCGCGGATGCCCCGCCCGCTGCGCACCCTGCCCGCCGCGCTCGTCCGCAGGCTCGCGGGCCACGAGGTGGCCGACCTGCTGGACGTGCCGCGCAGCAGGCTGGCCCCCGCCGTGGCGGTGGTCGTCGGCTTCGAGCGGCTGGTGTCCCGGGCGACGATCGGGCGGTGGACCCTGCGGCTGCCCTCGCGGCTGCTCGGCCGGGCCCTCATCGGGCGCTCGATCGAGGAGGGCACGGGCGCCGACCGCCCCGCCCACCTGTGGCCCGACCAGTGGCTCGAGCTGGAGAGGCAGTAGTGCTGTACGGCCGCACGGCGGAATGCGCCCACATCGACGGTCTGCTGGCAGGCGCCCGCGACGGCCGCTCCGGGGCGCTGGTCATCCGGGGCGACGCGGGCATCGGCAAGTCCGCGCTGATCGCGCACGCCCGCACGCAGGCCGCGGACATGACCGCGCTCTCGGTGACGGGCAACGAGTTCGACGTCGAGGTGTCCTACGCGGGCCTCTTCGACCTCCTGCGGCCCGCGCTCGACGTCGTCGAGCTGCTCCCCGACCCGCAGCGCGACGCCCTGCAGTCCGCGTTCGCCATGGGTTCGCCCGCCGCCGGGAGCCGGTTCGGGGTGGCGATCGGCGTGCTCGGCCACCTGTCGCACCTCGCGGGCCGCGGGCCGGTGCTGATCACCGTCGACGACGGCCAGTGGCTCGACGCCGCGTCGGTGGAGGCCCTCGCGTTCGTGGCCCGCCGGGTGGCCGCGGAGGGCATCGTCGTGCTGATCGCCGAGCGGTCCTCGCCCGGCCGGGCCTCCCTCTACGGCGGCCTACCCACCCTCACCCTCGCGGGCCTCGACGACGACGGCGTGTCCGGGCTCCTCACCGAGCTCGGCCACACCGCGGACGACGTCGGCCGCTACCGCCGCGTCACGGCGGGCAACCCGCTGGTGATCCGGGAGCTCGTCCGCAACGGCTCGGACCGGATCGGCGAGGAGGACCCGCTGCCCGCGACGGAGGCCGTGCGCGCGACGTTCCGCGCGCAGGTCGCCCCGCTCGGCGCGCGCTGCCGCCGGGCGCTCGTGTTCGTGGCCGCCGCGGGTCGCAACGACGTGCCGGTGCTGCCCGCCGTGCTCACGGCGAACGAGCTGTCCATCTCCGATCTTGACGAGGCGGAGGCGGCCGGGCTGCTCGCCGTCGACGCGGGCCGGATCACGTTCCGGCACCCGTTGCTGCGCTCGGCGGTCTACCACGACGCGCCGCCCGCCGTGCGGCGCGCGGTGCACGTGGGCTTCGCGGAGGCGCTGGCCGAGCACACCGCGCCCGCGCACGCCGAACGCCGCGTCGCGCACCTGGCCATGGCGGGCGACCTGCCCGACGAGTCGCTGGCCGCCGAGATGGAGCAGGTCGGCCACGCCGCGGCGGCCCGCAGCAGCTACGCCACCGCGGCGCGCGTGCTGGAGCGGGCCGCGCTGCTGTCCACCGACACCGACCGCCGCGCGCGCCGCTACCTCGCCGCCGCGTCCTGTGCGCTGTCCGCCGGGCGGCTCGGCGACCTCGGCCGACTCGTCGAGGAGACCTTCGCGTGGGCCACCGACGACCCCACCCGCATGGCCGCCTCGCACCTCGCCTACCGCGCGTCGCTCTGGCAGGGGGTGCCCGACACCGTCGACCGCTTCCTCGCCGACGCTGCGCTGCGGCAGGCCACCGACCCCGCGGACGTCGCGGTGATCTTCGCCGAGGCGGGCCTCGCCGCGCTGATGCGCAGCGACCGCGTCGGGGCGGCGCAGGCCGCCGACCGGGCCGTCGAGCTCGCCCGCGACCTGCCCGGCCCGGTCAGGATGCCCGGCCTGATCGTCCGGGCCACCCTGCACGCGATCATGCTGGAGCACGACCGGGCCCGGGCGCTGCTGCAGGAGGCGGCCCCGTTCATCGCGTCCCGGCCCGGCGAGCAGTGGCCGTTGATCGCGCCGTTCCTGCTCTTCCTCCTCGACGACGTGCGCTCCGCCGCGCACGGCCTCGACGGCGTCATCGCGCTGATGCGCCAGTTCGAGGTGCTCGACCTCCTGCCCAACCCGCTGCTGCTCTCGTCGCGGCTGGCGTTCCGCCGGGGCGACTGGGCCCGCGCCCGCATCACCGCGCACGAGGCGATGTCGCTGGTGTCCTCGATCGGCGGCTCCACGTCGGAGGCGGGCACCGCGCTGGAGCCCGAGTGCGCGGGCGTGTTGGCGCTGCTGGAGGCGGCGACCGGCGACGCCGAGGGGTGCAGGCGACACGCGCGCCAGTGCCTCGCGTTCGGCACCGCGCACCGCAGGGACTTCCTGGTCGGCCACGGCCGCCGCGCGTTCGGCCTGCTCGCGCTGGGCGCGAGCGACTTCGAGGCGGCCATCGTGCACCTGCGCGAGCTCGACGACATGGCCACGGCGAACGGCCTCCCCGACACCCCGATGCTGCCGTGGCTGTCCGACCTCGCCGAGGCCGAGCTCGCACTGGGCGACCCGGCCGCGGCCCGCACGGTCGAGCGGATGGCCGAGCACGCGGCCACCGTGGGCACCCCGGCGTCGCGGGGCCTGCACCTGCGGGCGCACGCGCTCGGGCACGCCGAGCCCGACCCGGAAGCGCTGGAGGAGTCGGCGTCCCTCCTGCGCCTGGTGCCGTTCGAGAGCGCGCGCAGCCGCCTGTCCGCGGGCCAGGTCTACCGGCGGCGCAAGCAGCTCGGCGCGGCGCGCAGGCAGCTGACCGGCGCGTTCGACGCGTTCGACGCGCTCGGCGCCACGCCGTGGCGCGAGCGGGCCGCGGCGGAGATGCGCGCGTGCGGGGCCGCCGTGCACGAACAGCCCGTGGCGGCGGCCGACCTCACCCCCCAGGAGCTGCAGGTCGCGCGGCTCGCGGCGGACGGCGAGTCCAACGCGCAGATCGCCATGACGCTCTTCCTCAGCAAGAAGACCGTCGAGTTCCACCTGGGCAAGGCGTTCCGCAAGCTCGGCGTCACCCGGCGGGCGCAGCTGGCGAAGGTGCAGGGGCTGCAGTAGCGGCGCTAGGGACCGACTAGGGCTTCCACCGATTCGCCGCGGACCCGCCCGGCCGCACCCTCGTGGCATGAACGTTCGGCGCGCGGAGTTCCGGTTCCACGACGGCCCCGGTGGGGGACCGGTGGACACCGGGATCACGATCCACCCCGGCGACGCGGTGACGCTCTCCGCAACCGGAACGATCTTGCCCGGCGCGTTCCTCGGCGTCCGCACGAGCCCCGAGGGGTGGCTCGGGCATGCGCCCGCCGAGGACGCGCCGGTGCCCCGCGCCGCCGACGGGGCGGCCAACGCGCACAGCCTCGTCGCGCGGGTGGGCCCCGCGCCGTGGTTCGAGGCCCGCAGCTTCCACGAGTGGCGGGCGGGCCCGGACCAGCAGGGGGTGCTCGTGCTGGCGTCGAACGCGGCCGCGTGGACGGCGGGCGACCCGGCCGCCGCCTGGACGATCACCGTCGAGGTCAGAACCACCGAGCGGTAAGGGTTTTCTCACCTCCCGGGTGACTGTGCCGTCGCCGTCGTCGGCGCATCGTCGAACCATGTCGCGCAAGGGAGTGGTACCCATGGCCCCCCGGTCGGATCTCGCGGGCGCCGTCGAGCTGCGGACCCGTGACCTCGACGGGCTCACGGCGCTGGACGGCCCCGCCGCCGTCGACGCGGTGCTGCGCATCCTCACCGAGCTCCAGGACGTCCTCGCGGGCAGCGGGAGCCCGGCCGCCGGGTTCCACCACCTGTACGTCGCGACGACGACCGAGGTCGCGCGGCGGCTCGCCGCGGGCGCGTTCGAGGCCCCCGCGTTCATCTGCGCGCTCGACGCCCGCTTCGCCGTGCGCTACCTCAGCGCCATCCGGGCGATGGCGACCGGCGCCGACGTGCCGCGGTCGTGGCAGGTCGTGTTGGACGCGCGCACGGAGGCGTCGCTGATGGCCCGCACGGCGGCCGGGGTGAACGCGCACATCAACTTCGACCTGCCGTTCGCACTGCTCGCGACGCTGCGCGACGCCCCGGAGTTCCCGGCCATGCCCGACAGCCCCGAGTACCGCGACTACCTCGAGGTCAACGACATCTTCTACGACCTGCTTCCGCAGGCGCTGGACTTCACGATCGGCCACGACGCGTTCCTCGGCTGGCTGTACCGGCTCGCCGACGCGCGCGACAACGCCGAGCAGCTCATCGAATTCGCCCGCAGGCTGGCCTGGCTGGTGTGCGAGAGCCACCTGTGGCCGATCCCGGCGGACGAGGTCCGCGCGCTGCGCCGTCGCGAAGGCTGGATCGACTGGCTCGTCGCCCAGCTCGGCGAGGAGATGGTGGGGCCCGCCGGGCACCTCGTCTTCGGCCTGGCCGCCGAGGCCGCTTGACCCGCGCCTGCCCCGTGAGTAGGCATCGGGGGATGACCGCGTGGGTGCGCCGGGGCCTGGCCGCGGTGCGGCGCTTCCTCGCGGAGCTCGTCCGCCGCAGCCGAGAGCGCGGCCGCACGGCGCTGTTGCGGGCGCTGCGGATCGCGGGCGCCACCGTGGCCGCGTTCGTCGTCGCCCAGGCCGTCGGCCTCACCGACCCACCGCCGCTGGTCGCGGCCCTCACCGCGTTGCTGGTGGTACAGGCCACCCTGGCGAGCACGCTGGTCAGCGGCGTGCAGCGGGTGCTCGCGGTGGTGCTCGGCGTGGCGCTGGCGGTCGGCTTCGTCTCGGTCGTCGGGCTGAACTGGTGGAGCCTCGGCATCCTCGTCGCCGCCTCGATCGTCAGCGGCCAGATCCTGCGGCTAGGCCCACACCTGCTCGAGGTGCCGATCAGCGCGATGCTCGTGCTCGGGGTCGGCTACTTCGGAGGCGCGGAGTCGACGGGCGTCGGCCGGATCGTGGAGACCCTCATCGGCGCGGCGGTCGGCGTGCTCGTCAACGTCGCGTTCCCGCCTGCCGTGCAGACCCGCTTCGCGGGCCAGGCGGTGGCGAAGTACGCGGAGGAGATCGCGAGCCTGCTGGTCGAGGCGGCCACGGCGATGGCCGCGGGCCCCGTCGACCCCCACGACGCCCAGCGCTGGCTCGAGGACGCGCGACGGCTCAACCGCCACGCACCGCAGGTCGACCGGGCGCTGGCGGAGGCGGACGAGAGCCGCAGGCTCAACGTGCGCGCCATCGGCACCCCGAAGGTCGAGCGCAGCCTGCGTGAGGGGCTGGAGGCGCTGGAGCACAGCTCGGTGTCGATGCGCACGCTCTTCCGTTCGGTGCTCGACGGCACCCGTGAGGAGCCCGACGCCGCCTACGCCGAGCAGGTGCGGCTGGCCGCGGCCGCGCTGCTCAGCGAGATGGCCGCGGTCGTGCGGACGTTCGGCCACCTGATCCGCGACGAGATCGAGGAGCCGGGTGCGCCCGACGAGGCCGAGCTCACCGCCGCCCTCGACGTGCTCCGCCACCACCGGGCCCAGGTCGAGGCGCTGCTCCTGGACGACCCCCGGAGCCGGGCGGGGCTGTGGGAGTTCAACTCCGAGCTGCTCAGGGTGACCGACCGCATGTTGGCCGAGCTCGACGTCGTGGAGCACGCCCGGCTGCGAGCCGAGCTCGACGACGTCGTGCGGGCCCGGCTGCGGGCCGCGGCCGCGCTGGAGCGGCTGCGCGACACGACCGTCGGCCGCATCGGCCCCCATGAGCACGAGCGCGAGGAGCCTGCCGATTAGCCCACCGGCACCGCCTCGTGCGGCACCGTGGTGGTGCCCGCCGTCAGCTCGACGGGACGGCCGTGCACCAGCACGGTGAGCGGCTCGCCGTCGAGGCCGAAGGTGAGCCCGGCGTGGTCGACCGTGACGCGCAGCCTGCTGCCCCGCCACCGCAGCCGGAAGTGGATCGCCTCCCAGCTCGCGGGCAGCCACGGCCGGAACGACATCTGGCCGTGCACCACCCGGAAGCCGCCGAACCCGCACACGAGCACCTGCCACGTGCCGCCCGCCGAAGCGATGTGCATGCCTTCCGCGGTGTTGCCCTGGTTGTCGGTGAGGTCGACGAACGCCGAGCGCGCGAAGTACTGCTCGGCGCGCGACGGGTCGCCCACCGCGATACCCATGATCGCGTGGATGGACGGGCTGAGCGACGACTTGTGCAGCGTGCGCGCCTCGTAGTACTCGAAGTTGGCCCGCGTCGTGGCGGCGTCGAACACGTCGGGCAGCAGGTAGAGCGCCATCAGCACGTCCGGCTGCTTGAGCAGCTGGGTGTCCTCGCAGTTGAAGTGGTGGTAGCCCGCCGGGTAGCGGGGCATGTTGTTCTCGTCCCACTCGGTGACGGGCACGTCGAGGCGGTCGAAGTAGCCGGTGAACTGCTCGATGAGCTTGTCGGGCCGCTGCGGGGGCAGCGCGATCGCGGCGGCGACCGCGCGCCACCGGTCGGCCTCGGCGTCGGTGAGCCCCAGCCGGTCGGCCACCTCCGGGTGCTCGGTGCGCAGCTCGTCGTGCACGTCGGCCGCCGTCTCCAGGTGCCAGCGCACGAGGTAGTTGGTGAACGCGTTGTCGTCGACGTGCGAGTGGAACTCGTCGGGGCCCATCACCCGGCGCAGCGAGCACGTGCCCGACTCCGACCACTCCACCCGGTCGGCCCAGAAGCGGCTGGTCTCGAACAGGATCTCCGCACCCACCTCCCGGAGGAACGCCCGGTCGCCGGTGGCCTCGACGTACTGCATCACGCCGCGCGCGACGTCCGCGTTGATGTGCACCTCCTCCTCGCGCGTCCAGAACCGGTTGGCGCCGTCGGTGGTGAACTCGGGGCACTCCTCCAGGCCGGTGTCGGCCGACTCCCACGGGTAGCGCGCCCCCGCCGAGCCGTTGATCCGGGCGTTCTCGCGCGCGCCGGGCAGTGTGTGGTGGCGGTAGGCGAGCAAGCTGCGCGCCGCGTCGGGGCGGGTGTAGACGAAGAAGGGCAGCATGAGGATCTCGGTGTCCCAGAACACGTGGCCCCGGTAGCCCTCGCCGGACAGCGACTTCGCGCCGATGTTGACGGTGGGGTCGGCGTCGTTCGCCGCGATCAGCAGGTGGTAGATGCCGAAGCGCATGGCCTGGGTGCTCGCCGGGTCGCCGTCGATGGTGACGTCGCAGTCGTCCCAGCGTTCTTCCCAGGCGGCGGCGCTCGCGGCGACGATCTCGTCGAACCCCGCCGTGCGGGCCGCCTCGAGCCCGGCGAGGCAGCCTTCCCGGACGTCGCCGCCGCCGAAGTCGCGTGAGGTGCCGATGCGCACCAGCTTGTCCAACCGCACCGGAGCGCCCGGGAACGTGGCGCGCCAGACGACGCGCTCGTCCTCCACCATGAACCCGCTGCGCAGCGGCTCGACGGACGGCAGCGTGGTGGCCGCGTAGCCGAGGGTGATGCCGCTCGCGATCGTGCGCATCTCCAGGTAGGCGACCCCGCCATCGTCCCCGCCGTCGGCCCCGCGTTCGGTGCGGTCGAGGTGGCGGGTGAGCGCCCACTTCTCCCAGCGGGTCTCCAGCGGGAACGCGGTGCCCGGGGGGTAGACCGGGAGGCGTTCGAGGTTGCGCCGCCTGCCGTCCAGCGCGCTCTCGACGGTGATCTCGCCCTCGTGGTTCACCGGCGTGATCTCCACGCGCAGCGCGCAGGTGCGCCGATCCGCCAGCGACGCGCAGCGCAGCGTCTCCAGGCGGGTGCGGCGCCCGTCGCCGTGCTCGAACACCGTGCGCCGGTAGAGCAGGCCGGTGCGCAGGTCCAGCGTGCGCTCGTGGTCGAGCACCGCGGCGTTGCGCACGTCCAGGCGTGTGCCGTCGACGTACACCGCGAACGACAGCCAGTCCGGCGCGTTGACCAGGTCGACGACGGGGGAGTCGTGGGCGTCGTACACGCCCGCGAGGTAGGTGCCCGAGAGGTCGCCGGGGTGGCCCTCTTCGAGGGTGCCGCGGGTGCCGAGGTAGCCGTTGCCGACCGTGCACAGCGTCTCGCGCACGTTCGCGCGCTCGGGGTCGAACCCGTCCTCGGTGATCAGCCACTCGGGGGACGACAGCGCCTCACGCACGTGCCGCTCCCGCCATCGGGCCGTAGGTGCGCTCGATCTGCGCGTCGGTCTCGGCCCGCGGTAGGTAGATCGACAGCTCGGAGCCCGCGCAGCGTTGCGCGCCCATCGCGTTGCCGTACTGGCAGGCCTTCACGATGTCGCGCCCGAAGAGGTACCCGAAGGCCATGCCCGCGGCGAACGAGTCGCCGCAGCCGGTGGTGTCGACGACGTGCTCCACCGGGATGCGCGGCACGACGTGCTCCTCCAGGTTCCCGTCGCCGTCGAGGCGGTAGGCCACGCAACCCTCCTCGTCGAGCGTGACGCACACCGCCTGCACCCCGTGGCGGAGGCAGTGCTCGGCGAACCGGGGCATCTCCTCCTCGGTCATCGGCTGGCCCATCGCGGCGGCGCCGTCGTCGCCCTCGCGCGGGAACCAGCTGCAGCCCGCCTCCTCGAGGTTCATCTTGAGGATGTCGATGCTGGGCAGCCAGGCGTCGCGCTCGGCCCACAGCCGGTGCTGGCGCTCGCCGCCGAGGGTGAGCGTGCTGACCGGGCCGTGCCCGTCGAGCAGGATCACGCCGTCGCTGTTGGCCCTGATGTACTCCAGCGTCGCCTGGCCCACCTCGTAGTCGGTGATGGGCACGCAGACGAACGCCTCGGCGTCGAGCGCGAACTCGACGTCGCGGGGCAGGATCGGGCTCATGAACCCGGTCTGCGCCTCGTGCCGGGTGTTCTGGTCTTCGTAGGTGAGCTGCACGACGTCGCCGCGGTCGGTGTCGGAACGGATGCCGGTGAGGTCGACGTTCGGCATCGGCGCGAGCAGGTCCTTGATCGCCGCCTCGTCCTGCTTGCGGACGTGCACGACCGGGCAGATCCGGTCGGTGGGCTCCATCAACGCCGACAGCGCGGCCACCGTGTAGAGCGCGCAACCGTACTTCTCGAAGACCTCGCCGCGGTGGGTGACGATGCGATCGCGGGGGATGGGGCCCAGCACGGCGACAGTGCGCATGAACGATCCCTTCGGGCGGCGGTGGCGGCCCGGGGCACTGGCCCGTGATCCGTTCCTCGGACCACGGGCCACTGTAACTCAGCTCACGCTGTTCGCACGCGGTTCGCCGCGGTAGGTGCCGAACGACCAGAGGTTGCCCTCCGGGTCGCGAAGCCCGAACTCGCGGGAGCCGTAGTCGGTGTCGCCCGGCTTGCGCAGGATGTCCGCGCCCGCCGCCGTGACCCGCTCGTACAGGGCGTCGGGATCGTCGACGACGACGTACGCGCCGAACGTGCCCGGCGGCAGCCGCCACTCGCCCTCGCGGTCGGAGCCGAGCATGATCCCGCCGCCGAGCGGCCAGGAGAGCTGGGCGTGGTCCACGACGTCGCCGTCGCCGTAGACCGCGGTCTCCTCGAACCCGACGACGTCGACGAGGAAGCGGATGAGCGCGCGGGCGTCGCGGGCGCGCAGGGTGGGCCAGACCTGGGGTGCGGGGGTGTTGTTCGTCATGCGGATCAGTCTGGGTCGCCTGCCGCGCCCTTCGCTTGGACGTTTCCGAACTCCTCGGCCAGCCACTTGGTCGGCGACCGGCCGCTGAACGCCACGAAGTCGCGCACGAGGTGGGACTGGTCGGCGTAGCCGTGCTCGGCGGCGATGCGGCCCATCCGGCCGGGCGCGGCGGCCTGGATGGCGTGGCGGGCGCGGTCGAACCGGATCACCCGCGCCGCGGTCTTGGGGGTGAGGCCGATCTCCGCGTCGAACAGGGTGGAGAGGCGGCGGTCGCTGTAGCCGACGGTGTCGGCCAGCGTGCCGATCGGCACGGCGCCCCGGCTGCGGTGCAGCAGCTTCCACGCGTTGACGACGGCGGGTGGCGGGCCTGCGATCAGGTCGCGGGTGGCGAGCGCCCCCAGCTCGTCGTCGAGCACGGCGAAACGCTCGGGCCAGGTGGCGGCCTCGCCCAGGCGGTTGCGAACCCGTTCGACGAGGCGGCCGAGCACGGCGTCGGCGTCGCCGTCGACCCCGGCGAGCTCGCCCGCGGGCATCCCGAAGAGCGCCCGCGCCGCGTGCGGGTGGACCTGGAGCTGTATCCCGCTCTGGCGGCCGTCGTGGGTGATCACCGCGGGCGTGGTGTGCAGGCCGCCCGCGAGCGCGTCGTAGGTCCGCGAGGGCTGCCTGCCGTCGACGTGCTCGACGATCCGTAGCGGCTCGTCGAGGGTGAAGATCAGGGTGAGGTAGGGCGAGGGCAGCCCGAGGTGCTTGGCCGGGGGCACGTCGCGCTGGCGGTAGCCGTGGTAGGACGCCACCACGGCCCCGGCGGGCCCGCGTGGCCGTCCGATCACGGCCTCGTCGATCACCCCTGCAGGATCGGCCGCTGCTCGGGTGGGCGCAACCCGTACACCCGTTGCGCGTTCTCCCGGCCGATCATGGTGGCGATCCGGGCGGCGTCGTCCACGGTGGCCGCGCTCTCGTCGACCCAGCCGCTCAGCACCCGGGCCAGCCCGCGCCGCCACAGGTGCGCGCCGAGGTAGTGCAGTTCGGCGGGCCCGTAGGCGTCGGAGGAGAAGAGGACCTTGGCGAACGGGGCCAGCTCCAGCGACTCGGCGACCACGGCGGGCGAGCTCAGCCCGGTGTGGTTCACCGC
The DNA here is from genome assembly GCA_036265695.1 of Pseudonocardia sp. Taxonomy (GTDB): domain Bacteria; phylum Actinomycetota; class Actinomycetes; order Mycobacteriales; family Pseudonocardiaceae; genus Pseudonocardia. Next base: position 41,206 of record DATAOO010000122.1, read on the forward strand.
GAGCCCGACGTCGAAGTAGACGTGCGGGAACACCTGCGCGAGGTAGCCCGCCTGGCGGTGGTAGGGGTAGCAGTGCAGGAGGAGCACGTCGACGCCGCGCGGCTCGACCAGCCGCAGGAAGCGGGTGAGCAGCAGCGGGTCGCAGCGGTGCAGCTCGAGGTCGGGGTCGCCGTAGCCGCAGTGCAGCTGCAGCGGCAGCCCGCGCTCGATGCCGCTCCAGAGCAGGAAGCGCAGCAGGGTCGGGTCGGCCACGCGCGGCGGCCCGGCGAGCATCGCCCCGGCCGCCGCGACGGCCTCGGCCGGGGTCGGCGGCTCGGGCGGGAAGTCGAACCCGAAGCGGTAGGCCACCACGCTCTTGAGGCCCGCCGCATCCCGCGTGCGCTCGGCCAGCACCGCGGGGAACGTGCGCACCGCCGCCGCCGCGCCGACCTCGGCCGCGAGCGCCTCGAACACCGACTCCAGGCGCACGATCTCGCCCGCGGCCGCGTCCGCGGCGGCCGCCATCTCCGTGGGGCCGAGCACGCCCTCGGCGTAGCCGGTCTCGACGAGGTAGTGCTCGACCCCGTTGTGGCGCAGCATCCGCCGGGTGACCTCGGCCTCGCCGAGCGCGGTGCGGCGGGCGACGTACTCCTCGGCCCCGGTGCCCGGCTCCAGGTCGAGCAGCGGCGCGCACCACCGGCGGATCGCGAGGCCCAGCGGCGAGTCGAACATCGTCATCCACGGCGGCACCGGCCGGTCGGACTCGGTGAGCAGCCCTTCGAGCGTCGGGCGGTCGGGGGTCTCGCGCAGGGCGCCGTGGACGTGGTGGTCGACGAGGCCCACCGCCGCCACCGCCGCGTCGACGGGGTGCACGGCCATTCGCTCAGCGCTCGTCGTCCGGCAGCAGCTCCACGATGATCTGGTGGCCTGCCGCCGTTTGGTCGAGCTTCCCCCGTACCTCGGCGAAGCCGCGGCGAGTCTCCGCGAAACCCGTTCGCACCTCGTTCTCGAGCCGGTCGAAGCGTGCGGCGGTTTGCACACCCAGCGCGTTGGTCGCGCGCCGGTTGGCGTCCACCTTCCCGCCGAGGTCGGCCAGATCGCGATCGCTCGCCCCAGCGAGGTGGCGCGCGGCGGACGCCTCCGCCGCCACGTCCTCGACGCGGGCTTCGAGCGCGGTCAGGCGGCGCTCGGTGTCGGCGGGATCGGGCACGGGCCGAGCCTAGTGCGGTGGCCACGAACATTCACCGGGTCCTCGCGCGCCCAGACGCCGCCTCGCGGCGTTGCCGCCCTCGCGAAGACGCCCGGTATGAGCTTCGGACGGCGCTCGCCCATCCCACCCCGCCTCCTTCGTCGGCTTCCGTCCCCCGGGCGAGGCGCCGCCTGGATCACGCGATCACCCCGGCAATGCTCGCGGCCACCGCACTGGCGACCCGGCCGCCGCGCCGGGGGCGTTCCGCTCAACCCAGCCAGAGCGCGACGGCCAGGCCCAGCCCGAGCGCCGCGACCGCCACCCGGACCACCGCGGCGGGCACCCGCCGCGCCACGACCGGGCCGACGAGGCTCCCCGCGAACAACCCCACCGCGAGCGGGGCCACGAGCGGCCACGCGACCGGTCCGGTGATCGCGAGCACCACCCCCGCCGCCAACGTCGACGCGCCGACGAGCATGTTCTTGAGCGCGTT
>DATAOO010000123.1:0-1726 GCA_036265695.1 Pseudonocardia sp.
CCGCGACCGAGGGGCTGACCCGCGCGCTGGCGGTCGAGTACGGCGCCCGCGGGATCCGCGTCAACGCCGTCGCCCCGGGCTCGATCGTCACGTCGCGCTTCCACGCGCAGTACGAGGCGCATCCGCCCGCGGTCGCGGAGCGCATCGACCGCGAGCTCGCCCGCCTGCACCCGATCGGCCGTGCCGGGCGGCCCGAGGAGGTCGCTGCCACCGTCGCGCACCTGCTCTCCGACGAGGCGAGCTTCATCACCGGCGCGACCGTCCCGGTCGACGGCGGTCGGACCGTCGTCACATACGACCCCCAGCCGCCGGGCTAGCGCTTCGGCACGGTCACCAGCGCGGCACTGCCCGCCGGCATGAGCACGCGGAACGCGCCCGACCTGCGGACGGCCCGCTCCTCGACGTGCCTGCCGCGCAGCCGGCCGTCGGGCGTCTGCTGCACGTAGCCCTGCCCGGCGAACGTCACGCCCCGCGTCGCGCCGACCGACGGGGCCAGGAGACGCTCGACGCGGGCGCGGTCGCCCGCGCCCGGCACGCGGAGGACCACCTTGTGCGCTCGCTTGGCGTCCTTGTTGACGACGACGATGCGCCGCGTCCCCGCGGCGTCCACCGTCGCCCACGTCTTGAGCTGGGCGTTGGGGACGTCCGGCCCCATGGGAAGCAGGCGAGCGCCGCTGGGCGTGGCGCGGTCGAAGAGGAGCATCGCGTAGAAGAGCGGCCGCACCCGGCCGACCGTCCGTCCCCGGACGCGGACGAAGTCGACCGGCGCGTACCACGCCCCCGTGAACGTGTGGAGATCGACGTTGCGGACCCCCGCCTCGGCCATGCCGAACAGGACGTCGGTGGCCCACAGCGCGGCGGCGAAGGTGTCGCTGCCCTTGTGGACGCCGCCGCAGATCGCCGTGTTCGCCTCCGACACCCGCACGGCGGCGCCGTGCGAGGTCGCGACCGCCGAGAGCTGGGCGGCGCGCGATACGAGCGGCTGGTACGTGCGCCCGCTGAGCAGACGCGCGGTGTAGTAGCGGCTGCTGCGCCGTCGCGTCGCGCCGCCGCAGGTCGGCAGCGCGTAGGCGTGGGTGCTGAACACCGGCAGCCACGAGTTGCTCAGCAGGTCGTCCTCGTGGTCCTCCCACGACGTCGAGGCAAAGCCGCCCGCCGACAGCGCGACGCCCGGCGCCACGGGGCCGACGGCGGTGGCGTAGGCGCTGAGCTCGCCGCGGTACTGCGGGTACTCGTAGGTGTCGGCCCGCTTCTGCACGCGGGCCATGCGGCGACCGGCGACGTGGAAGGTGATCGGCTGGCTGTAGCGATCCGGCTCGTTGCCGATCTCGAAGGTGTAGATGCTGCCGGGCGGCAGGCTCGCGACCGCGGCCTGCGCGAGGCTCGCGGCGTTGGCCGGGTCGGCGAGGCCGAGGTTCAGCCCGAGGACCAGCGGTGTGCGCGTTGCCCGCTCCCAGTTGCCCAGCTGGGCGAGCCACGCGGGCGTGACGTCGGTGGTGATCGTCACCGGGCGCGGGGCCCCGGCCGGGTTCCACCACGTCTCGTCGGTCGAGTTGCCGCCGAAGCGGAGCGTCGGCGGGCCGTGCCCGCCGGCGCCGAGGGTCCGGACCAACCGGGCGAAGATCTCGTTGACCTTCCCGCCCGAGCCGATGTAGTCGGGCACCGCCCAGTACTCGATCGACATCCCCGCGAACGACGGCGGCACCGCTGCGCCGGCCCTGGTCGA
>DATAOO010000124.1:0-4886 GCA_036265695.1 Pseudonocardia sp.
GCGGTGCGGCTCCGCCTGCCGCCGCACCGGCCGCCCCGGCGACGGCGGGCGCGCCCGCGGCCGCCGACCGCAACGGCCGGATGCTCTCGCCACTCGTGCGCCGCCTCGTGGCGGAGTCCGGGCTCGACGTCGCCGCGATCACCGGCTCCGGCGAGGGCGGCCGGATCCGGCGCGAGGACGTGGAGCGCGCGATCGCCGCGGGCACGGGCCAGGCGCAGGCCCCTGCCGCCGCCGCCCCGGCACCTGCTGCCGCCGCTGCGGCACCTGCCGCGGCTCCGGCGGCCCCCGCGCCCGCTGCCGCGCCTGCCGCGTCCGCGGCCCCGCGTGCCCCCGCGGCTTCTTCGGCCACCGATGGCCGCGACCAGGTCGTGAAGCTCTCCCGCATGCGCCTGGCGGTGGCGGCGGGCATGAAGGCGTCCCAGACGCTCGCGGCGTCCGTGTGGACCTCGGTGGAGGTCGACTTCGACAACGTCGAGCGGGTGCGGCAGAAGCTGAAGGACCGGTTCAAGGCCGAGACCGGCGCGTCGCTGTCCTACCTGCCGTTCGTGGCCAGGGCGACGGTCGACGCCCTGCGGGCGCACCCCACCGTCAACTCCTCGATCGACGTCGACGCGGGCACGATGACCCTGCACCCCTACGTCAACCTCGGGATCGCGGTCGACCTCGACCAGCAGGGCCTGGTCGTGCCGGTCGTGCGCGACGCCGACGGCCTGAACATCCGCGGCATCGCCAAGAAGATCACCGAGATGGCCGGGGCGGCGCGCGGGAAGAAGCTCCCGATGGCCGACATGCAGGGCTCCACGTTCACCATCACGAACCCGGGCCCGTTCGCCAGTTGGGCCTCGTCGCCGATCATCAACCAGCCCAACACCGGCATCCTGTGCACCGACGGCGTGAAGCGCCGACCGGTCGCGGTCGGCGACACCATCGCGATCCACCCCACCGGCATCATCGGGCTCGTGTACGACCACCGCGCTTTCGACGGGTCGACCGCATCGCTGTTCCTCCGCGACATCCGCGACGCGCTGGAGCAGCGGGACTGGGCGGCCGAAATCGGCTGAGCGACCGGCGACCCGGCCCGAACCGGTCACGGTGACGATCGCCCGCAGCGTCGCACCGGGCCGGGAGGGGGAGTTCGAAGACTGGAGCGCGGCGCTCACCCGCGCCGCTTCGCGGTGGCCCGGCTTCCTGGGGGCCGGGCTGCTGCGGCCCGGACACGTGGGGGAGCCCTGGCACGTCGTGTTCCGCTTCGCGAGCGCCGCCGACCTCGCGGCCTGGGAGTCCTCGCCCGAGCGGGCCGAGATCCTCGCCGCGGGGGAGCCGCTCGTGCACACCACGGACATGCACCGCGTCTCGGGTCTCGAGACCTGGTTCGCGCTGCCCGGCCGCACCGCGCCCGCGCCACCGCGCTGGAAGATGTTCCTGGTGTCCGCGGCCGGGATCTACCTGCTCAACATCCTGCTCACGGCGGTGTACGGCGGGCTCATCGCGGGCTGGCCCGTCTTCGTGCGCGCGGCGCTCGTCTCCGTGCCCGTCACGGCGCTCATGACCTGGGTGGTGATGCCGCGCGCCGCACGGGCGCTCGCGACGTGGCTCTACGGCCCGCCGCGGCGCCCGTGACACCCGCATCCCACCGCGGCACCCCGCAGGCGGGGGTGCGAAGCACCGAGGAGGGATTCAGGTCTGCGAGGCCGCGGGCCGGTCGCCCTCGTACAGCACCACACCCATGCCGTTGATCCACTCGTACACCGCTTCGTAGGCGAGCACCTCGCCCGCGGCGCCGCCCATCGCCGCGGCGAGCGCCACCCAGGCCCGCACCTCGCCGGTGCCGTTGCCCGCCTCGGCCAGCACGTCGTTGGGCACCGCGAGGATCTCGCTGAGGTCGCCCCGGCCGAGCTGGTCGAGGAACCAGCGGTCGAACTCCTCGTCGATGTCGCCGACCCGCGGCTCGCCGACGAAGTGCGAGAGACCGCCGCCCGCGACCAGACCGACGCGCTCCAGCCCGTCGTAGGAGCGGATCGCGTTGCCGACGGCCACGCCGAAGTCCCAGAACTGCTTGGTGGTCATGAGCGGCGGCGTCGTGCAGTTGAGCACGATCGGCACCATGGGGAGCTCCATGGTCGGGTCGAGCCAGTAGTAGACGGTCATGAACCCGTGGTCGACCTTCATGCCGTGCGACAGCGCGGGCTGCTGACCCTGCTCGATCAGGCTCGCGGTGATGTGCGCGGCCAGCCCGGCGTCGGACGGCACCATCTTCTTGGGCACCTGCAGCCAGACCTCGGGCGGGCCGAGGTGCTCCTCGTCGAGCCCGATCGCGACCTGCGGCAGCCCGTCGAGGAAGAAGTTGGTGAAGTGCTCCCCGGTCATCATCACGATGGCCTGGACGCCGGTCTCCTTGGCCTTGTCGCGCACCTTCTCGAGAGCCGAGAAGAAGTTGTCCGCTTTCTCCCGCGGTGCCGAGCCCGGGTCGGCGGTCATCATCGGGGCGTGCGAGGCCGAGTAGGCCATCACGATTTGTGCCACGGTGTCCTCCTCGGTGCGGTGTCGCCTGCCGCCTGCTCCAGCAGCGGGCGGTAGTCGGCCCGCTTGTAGCCCAGCGCCCGGCAGAAGCCGTTGATGATCACCGGATGGGCGCCCATCGCGTAGATGGCGCCGATGTCGGGCTCGGTGACCGCGCGCTTCTCCTCGTCGGTCAGCGCGTAGCCCTCGGTGACGATCTCGGGCCGCGGGCCGTCACCCGCGGCCTCCAGCCGACGCAGGTGGTCGAAGAGACATCGTTGGACCATGTAGAGGGTCATCCCGACCTGCTCACCTCTCTCACCGACGGCTCACGGACAGTCCTAGCAGGCTTTCGGCGTTGCCGCCCAGGATCGCGCGGGTGGCGTCGGCGTCGAGCCCGAGGGCGCGCACGGTGTCGAGGGGGGCCCGGTCACCGAGCTCGAAGGGGTGGTCGGTGCCGAGCAGCACGTGGTCGGTGCCCACGTCCTCGACCAGACGGCGCAGCAGCACGTTGGAGAACACGGCGGTGTCGTAGTAGAGGCGGTCGGTGAACGCCGACGGCGGCACGGTGGTGGTGTGCGCGACCTCCTTGCGGTCCCACCCCATGTCCAGCCGCCCGCGCAACGCGGGGAGGCAGCCGCCGCCGTGGGCGAGGCACAGGTTCAGCGGGTGGCGCTCCAGCACGCGGCCGAACACGAGGCGGGCGACGGCCAGCGCGGTCTCCATCGGGTAGCCCACGAGCTGGGGGAGCCAGAAGTCGGCCTGCCGGTGCGGGTCGGGCACCCCGCTGGGGTGCAGGAACACGAACGTCTCGCGCTCGGAGAGCAACGCCCACAGCTCGTCGTTGACCGGGTCGTCGAGGTCGCGGCCCGCGCCCCGGCTGCCGATCGCGACGCCCGCCATCCCCAGCTCGTCCAGGCAGCGGCGGGCCTCGTCGGCGGCACCCCGCCAGCCCAGCGGCACCGAGCCGAGGGCGATCAGCCGTGCGGGGTCGTCCGCCACGTAGACGGCGAGCTCGTCGTTGCCCGCGCCGACGATGCCGGTGGCGAACGCCTCGTCGTCGGCGGTGGAGCAGAACAGGAAGGGCGGCAGCGACACCGCGTGCCGCTCCACGCCGACCTCGTCCATCTCCGAGAGGCGCACGGCCACGTCGTACTGCGAACGGGCCAGCGGCAGTGGCGCGAGCGGCCCGACCCCGCTGACCCGTGGGTCGAGGCGCACGATCCCGTCGGGCACGCCCGCCAGATCGGCCAGGCCACGCTCGGCGAGCCGCTCGAGCAGCGGCAGCGGCATAGCGTGCGAATGCACGTCGACGGTGCCCGGGAGCGCGGTACCCTCCGCGCTGGGACCCACCGAACCGTTGATCGCCATGCGCCCCACTGTCGACGCGCGCAAGCTCCCCGGCCACCCGCTCTCACTGGTCGGAAGGGTGGCGAGGGGGAAGGAGTGCACGTGGTCGAGGTGGCGGAGGTCGCCCCCGGCATCCATCGGCTGGCTCTGCCGCTGGGCATCCACGGCGTCGAGACGCTCAGCGCCTACCTGCTGCCCGACCCCGCGGGCGACACGCTCGTGGACTGCGGGATCGCCGTCGGCCCCGAGGACGAGGACGCGTGCGCCGCACTCGACGAGGGCCTGCGGGCGTGCGGCAGCTCGGTCGAACGGGTGGCCCGGCTCGTCGTGACGCACGCCCACATCGACCACTTCGGCCTCGCCGGTGAGGTGGTGCGGCGCAGCGGCGGCGATCTGGTGATGCATCGGCGCACCGACCTCGACCTGGCGAAGTACGCCGAGCCCGACGAGGCCGTCGACACGCGGGAGCTGATGCTGGCCGACCACGGCCTGTACGGACCCGAGCTCACCGCGTCGGCCAGGGGGCTGTGCGACTGGATCCCGAGGATGCCTTCGATCGGACGGCCGACCGTGCTCCTCGACGGCGGGGAGACACTCGCGGCGGCCGACCGCACGTGGGAGGTGGTCCACACGCCGGGCCACTCACCCGGGCACGTCTGCCTCTGGTCGGCGACCGACCGGCTGCTCTGCTCCGGTGACCACCTGCTGCGGGTGGCGTCCCCGCCGGTGACGTTCGAGCGGGGCTTCGAGCGCGACCCGATGGGCTCCTACCTGGATTCGCTGGAGCGGGTGGCGAGCCTGGAGCCCGCGCTCGTGCTGCCCGGCCACGGCCCGCCGTTCCCCGACGGCGCCCGCCGGGCCCACGCCATCGCCCGCGGGAAGCGCCGGGGCCTCGACCGCGTGCGGGAGCTCGTCGAGGCCGCGCCCCGCACGGTGACGGAGCTCACCGAGATCCTCTTCCCCGGCGCACTGAGCGGCGTGCAGCGGCACTTCGTGATGGCCGAGCTGCTCGCGGGCATGGCGTACTTCGAGGCGCG
>DATAOO010000125.1:0-6143 GCA_036265695.1 Pseudonocardia sp.
GAGCGGCCCCACCTCCGCTGACCGGAAGCGGCGGACGTCGAGCCGGTCGAGCGTCGTGCGCGGCAGCACCCGGTGGATCGCCCGCACCTGCGGCCCGTGCTCCCCCGCGGGCACCACGAGCGCGAGCACCCGCCCCGCCGCCGCCCCGTCGGCGGACGCGCCTCCCGCCTCCCCACCAGCGGTCGCGCCGCCGCTGGATGCGGCGCGAGTGGGTGTGGTGGCCGTGGAGCCACCCGAGCCCCCATCGCCGGTGGCGCCGCCGACCGATGCGGCGCGAGTGGGCGCGGCGGCGGGGGTGGTGGCGGCGGAGCCACCCGAGCCACCATCGCCGGTCGCGGCGCCGACGGATGCGGCGTGAGCGGCCGTAGCGGCGGGTGGGGAGGCGGCGGCCCAGCGGTGGTGGCCGTCGGCGATCACCGCGTGGCGGCGGGCGAGGTCGGCGCGGACGGTGGCCAGCTCGGCCGGGTCGGCCACCCGCCACAGCCGGTGCCGCACGCCCACGTCGTCGGTGAGGTCGGCGTCGGGCGGGCGGGCGGCGACGATCTGCTCGGCGAGCGCAGCCGCGGGTCCGGGCGGGCCGCCGTGGGCGAACACCACCGGCTCGAGGTCGGCGTGGGTGGCGGCGCGCAGGGCCCGGCGGTCGGCGACGACGGCCGCCACCGTGGCCTCGTGGGGTGCGACGACCGTCGGCGGCGCGAGCGCGACCGCGCCCACCCATCCCCGTGTGGACGGCTCCGGCCCGGGCCCGGCGAGGTCGTACACGTACAGCGCGGCGGCGCTCTCCACGGTGAACGTGCCGTCCGCCCGCCAGGCGGCGAGGCGGGCGGCCGCGTCCTCGGCGCCGAACGTCGGCAGGGTGAGGTGCACGATGCTGCGCGGATCGGCCGAGGTGAGCCGGGCCCGCTCGGCGGGTTCGATCAGGTCGTACGCGGGCGCCGTGTACGCGGCGAGCCGCACCGGGTCGGCGTACCGCGTGGCGACGAACGGCGCGACGTCCAGCCCCGCGGGCCCGCCGTCAGTGGGCCGCGTCGTCCCAGCTCCGCCCGTAGCCCACGGAGACCTCCAGCGGCACCGACAGCTGCGCGGCCGCCCCCATCTCGCGCCGCACGAGCGCCTCGACCGCCTCGCGCTCGCCCTCGGCCACCTCCAGCACCAACTCGTCGTGCACCTGCAGCAACATGCGGCTGCGCAGGCCCTCGGCCTGCAGCGCGCGGTGCACGCCGAGCATCGCGACCTTGATGATGTCGGCCGCGCTGCCCTGGATCGGCGCGTTGAGGGCCATCCGCTCGGCCATCTCGCGGCGCTGCCGGTTGTCGCTGGTGAGATCGGGCAGGTAGCGGCGGCGGCCGAGGATGGTGGCGGTGTAGCCGTCCTTGCGGGCGACGTCGACGATGCTGCGCAGGTAGTCGCGCACACCCCCGAAGCCCTCGAAGTAGCCGTCCATCAGGCTGCGCGCCTCCTCGGTGGGGATGCGCAGCTGGTTGGAGAGGCCGAACGCGGACAGGCCGTACGCCAGCCCGTAGTTCATCGCCTTGATCTTGGCGCGCTGGGCCGGGCTGACCTCGGCCGCGTCGACCCCGAACACGCGGGCGGCGGTCTCGGCGTGGAAATCGTGCTGCGAGCGGAACGCCTCGATGAGCGCGGCGTCGTCCGAGAGGTGCGCCATGATCCGCATCTCGATCTGGCTGTAATCGGCCGTCATGAGCTCGGCGTAGCCGGGGCCGACGATGAACGTCTCGCGGATGCGCCGCCCGGCCGCCGTGCGGATGGGCACGTTCTGCAGATTGGGCTCGGTGGACGACAGCCGCCCGGTGGCCGCGATGGTCTGGCTGTAGGTGGTGTGGATCCGCCCGTCGTCGGCGATCGACTTCAGCAGCCCCTCGACCGTGATCTTGAGCCGGGTGGCGTCACGGTGGACGAGCAGGTGGGACAGGAACTCGTGCCCGGTCTGCTCGTAGAGGGTCTGCAGCGCATCGGCGTCGGTGGTGTAGCCGGTCTTGGTGCGCTTGGTCTTGGGCATGTTCAGCTCGTCGAACAGCACGACCTGCAGCTGCTTCGGCGAGCCGAGGTTGATCTCCTTGCCGATCACCGAGTAGGCGTCCTGCGCGGCCTGCTTCACCTGCGCCGCGAACTCGGCTTCCAGCGAGGACAGCAGGTCGTGGTCGACGGCGATGCCCGCCGTCTCCAGATCGGCCAGCACGTACTCGAGCGGCAGCTCCAGCTCGGCCAACAGCTCGCTGCCCGCCTTCTCGGCCAGCTCGGTGTCGAGCGCATCGGCCAGCTCCGCTACCGCCGACGCCGCGACCATCTGCGCGGTGGCCCGCTCCTCCTCGGCCTCGTCCTCGCCACCGAGGAGCGAGAGCTGGCCGCCCTCGTCTTCGGTGCCCTGCCGCAGCTCGCGGCGCAGGTAGCGGAGGGTGAGATCGGCGAGGTCGAAGCTGCGCTGGCCGGGGCGCGTGAGGTAGGCGGCGAGCGCGGTGTCGCTCGTGAGCCCGACGAGGCTCCAGCCCCGGCCGCGCAGGGCGTGCATCGCGGCCTTCGCGTCGTGCGCGGCCTTCGGCACGGCCGGATCGGCGAGCCACTCCCCCAGCGCCGCCTCGTCGTCCGGGGTGAGCGTGGCGACCTCGACGTAACCCGCCTGTGGTAGCCCCGCCGCCGCGCCCGCCGCGCGGGCCTCGACCGAGGGCTCACCCGTGGCGAGGCCGATACCGGCGAGGTCGGCGGCCGCGGCGGTGCCGACGACGCCGTGGAAGGCGAGCCCGACCCGCCGCCCGTCGCGGGCGTGCGCATCGAGCCAGGCCCGCAGGCCGCCCGCGGGAATCGTGCCGCCCTGCACCTCGATGCCGCCCTCGGCCTCGGGCTCGGCGCTCTGCAGCGTGGCGAACAACCGCTCGCGCAGGACCCGGAACTCCAGCTCGTCGAAGAGGCGGTGCACCGCATCCCGGTTCCACGGGCGCACGGCGAGGTCCTCCGGGCGGGCCTCCAGCGGCACATCGCGCACCAGCTCGGTGAGCTGCCGGTTGAGCACCACCCCGGCGAGGTGGGCCCGCAGCGCATCGCCCGCCTTGCCCTTCACCTCGTCGACCCGGTCGGTGAGCTCGGCGAGCGAGCCGAACTCGCGCACCCACTTCGCGGCCGTCTTCTCACCGACGCCCGGGATCGAGGGCAGGTTGTCGGACGGATCGCCGCGCAGCGCCGCGAAATCCGGGTACTGGGCGGGCGTGAGCCCGTAGCGCGCCATGACGGCATCGGGATCGATCCGCCCGAGCTCGGACACCCCCCGTGTGGGGTAGAGCACCGTGACGTTCTCGCTGACCAGCTGGAACGCGTCGCGATCACCCGAGGTGATGAGCACCTGGAAGCCGTCGGCCTCGGCTTGCGTGGCGAGGGTGGCGATCAGGTCATCGGCCTCGAAGCCGGGCACGCCGAACTCGGGGATGGACAGCGCGCGGAGGACCTCCTTGATGAGATCGACCTGACCGCGGAAATCGTCGGGCGTGGTGGTGCGGTTGGCCTTGTACTCGGTGTAGCGCTCCGACCGGAACGTCTGCCGCGAGACGTCGAAGCACACCGCGAGATGGGTGGGCTGCTCGTCGCGCAGCAGGTTGATGAGCATGGCGGTGAAGCCGTAGACCGCGTTGGTGGTCTGCCCCGTGCCCGTGCGGAAGTTCTCCGCGGGGAGCGCGAAGAAGGCCCGGTAGGCGAGCGAATGACCATCGAGCAGCAGCAACCTCCGCCCGGTTGACGACGGCACGGGCGGGGCGGCGGTGGCGGTGCGGCTGGCGGGGCTCATCGGGGCCGAGTGTAGGACCGCCCACCGACAGTTTTCGGCGGGTGTCCGCATCGGGAACCCCACGGCAGCGCAGCCCGTTGCCACCGTGGGAAGCGCGCCGAGATTGTCCGAATATGCTCGGCCGCGCTCAGCTCGGACCAGGGGGGAATGCGCCCCCCGTGACAGATGGAGAGCAGTCGTGAGCGTCAGCCTCACCAAGGGTGGAAACGTCAGCCTGACCAAGGAGGCGCCGGGCCTCACCAACGTGGTCGTGGGCTTGGGTTGGGATGTCCGCACCACCACGGGCACGGACTTCGACCTCGACGCGTCGGCGATCGTCGTCGGCGCCGACGGCCGGGTCCTCTCGGACAAGCACTTCGTCTTCTTCAACAACCTGACCACGCCCGACGGCACCGTCGAGCACACCGGCGACAACCTCACCGGTGAGGGCGAGGGCGACGACGAGCAGGTCAAGGTCAACCTCGCGAGCCTCGCCGCGGAGGCGGACAAGGTCGTGTTCCCGGTCAGCATCTACGACGCGGACGCCCGCTCGCAGAGCTTCGGCCAGGTGCGCAACGCGTTCATCCGCGTGGTCAACGCCGCCGACCAGAAGGAGCTGGCGCGCTACGACCTCACGGAGGACGCCTCCACCGAGACGGCCATGGTGTTCGGCGAGCTCTACCGCAACGGCGCCGACTGGAAGTTCCGCGCCGTCGGTCAGGGCTACGCCTCGGGCCTGTCCGGGATCGCGCGGGACTACGGCGTCAACGTCTGATGGCCATCGATTACAACAAGCGGCCGGGCGCAAGCCCGCCTGACGCGGGCGGCGGGGTGTCCCTGTCGAAGGTCACCCTGACCAAGGCCTCGCCCAGCGTCTCGCTCTCGAAGCGCGGTCAGGCGGGCGGCCAGCTGCGGGTCAACCTGCAGTGGAGCACGGGCGCGCCGCAGAAGAAGGGCCTGTTCGGCAGGCTCAGCGCGGGGGCCGGGGCCATCGACCTCGACCTCGCGTGCCTCTGGGAGTTCTCCGACGGCAGCAAGGGCGTCGTCCAGGCGCTCGGCAACGCGTTCCAGGCTCCCTACCAGGGCGCGCCGATCATCCGGCTCGACGGTGACGACCGCTCCGGCAGCAACGCCGCGGGCGAGAACATGTTCATCGACCTGTCCCGGGTGAACGAGATCCGCCGGATCCTCGTCTTCGCGTTCATCTACGAGGGCGTGCCCAACTGGGCGAGCGCCGACGGCGTCGTCACGCTCTACCCGGCGACCGGGCCCGAGATCGAGGTCCGCCTCGACGAAGCCGATACCGGCTCCCCCACCTGCGCGATCGCCACGCTCGAGAACAAGGGCGGCGAGCTGGTGGTGCACCGCGAGGTCCGCTACATCCGAGGCGGCCAGGCCGACCTCGACCGGGCCTACGGCTGGGGCATGGAGTGGACGCGCGGCCGGAAGTAGCGTGCGTCACTTCGGCTACCTGAGCGCGGCGCAGGTCGCCGCGCTCTTCGAGCGTCCACCGGAGCGGTTCGACCGCGGCAGCGGAACCGACCTGCTCTCGGTGGCGCTCGGCGCCACCCTCTACATGCCCGCCGACCGGCCGTCGCTGGTCGCGGACATCGCCAAGCAGACGGCGGCCGGGGTCACCTCGGTCGTCGTCTGCCTGGAAGACGCGATCGCCGACGAGCAGGTCGGCGCGGCCGAGGACAACCTGGTCGAGGCGTTCACGGCACTGCACCGGGAGCCGCAGGGGGAGCTGCCGCTGCTGTTCGTCCGGGTGCGCCAGGCCAGCCAGATCCCCGCGCTCGTCCGGCGGCTGGGGCAGGCGGCGCACCTCCTCGACGGCATCGTCCTGCCGAAGTTCACCGCCCTCAGCGGCACCGAGTACCTGCTCACGCTGGAGGCGGCCGAGCGGGAGGCGGGGGTGTCGCTGCTGGCCATGCCGGTGATCGAGTCCGGCGCCGTGTTGTACGCCGAGACCCGGGTCGACGAGCTCACCCGCCTCCGCGCGTTGCTCCACCGCGACCGGCGGCGCATCCTCGCGGTCCGCATCGGCGCCACCGACCTGTGCGCGCTGTACGGCCTGCGGCGCTCGCCGGAGCTGTCCATCTACGACATCAAGGTCGTCTCGGCGCTGATCGGCGACGTCGTCAATGTGCTCGGCCGCACCGACGGCACCGGGTTCACCGTCTCGGGGCCGGTCTGGGAGTACTACGGCGGTCACGAGCGGATCTTCAAGCCGCAGCTGCGGCAGTCGCCGTTCCACCAGCATGACGCCATGAGCCTGCGGGGCGAGCTGGTCTCCCGCGCCATCGACGGGCTGATCCGCGAGGTGCAGCTCGACCAGGCCAACGGCCTCATCGGCAAGACCGCCATCCAC
>DATAOO010000126.1:0-20950 GCA_036265695.1 Pseudonocardia sp.
GTGCTCGAGCGAACTCGGTGTCGCGCTCGCGCCACGCCGGTAAGGGGTTCCGCTAGAGCGTCGAGGGGCGTACAAAGGTGATAACAACTCGAGACCCGCACATGAGCGTGGCACCCACGCGGCGATCCACCCTTCGTTACAGGGCAGTCCTCCACCGGGAGCGGTGAGGACGATTAGAGATGCACGCTTTGGTAACCAGTGCTCGTGTGCCAGCGGCGGCGCCCTTCCAGGAGGGGCGCCGCTCGCACGTAGCCGGGACGTCGGCGGCCGGTGTCCGCTACGGCTGCTGTGCGAGGGGGCTCGCGTCGGTCGCTGCGATGGCGGCGTCCGCGGCGAACGACAGCCAATGCGCTGCTCCACTCGTCCCGCCGGCCGCATACGCGTCGAGCGCGCGCAGGTAGCCGTCGCGCCGGGCGAGGTAGCCCGCCTCCGGGACGAGACTGCTCGCGGGATCGACGCCGCGAGCCACCAGGATGAGTCGTTCGAGCGCGCGGGCCACAAGGCCGTTGGCCGTTGCGAACGGCGCCAGTGCGGCGACCTCGGCGTGTGCCAGTGCCCCGACCACCAGCGCCGGCGATCCGCTCGAGTCGATGAGGTCGCGGCCGAACTCCTGAACCGCGTCCGCCACTCTCCCGTCGAGACGGGGCCGGCCAAGGGTCTCGGGCTCCCCGAGCCCGGTCAGCGCATGCATCCGGGCGAGCGCCTGCGCCGGGGACCGGCCGACGACCGGTACCAGGGCGAGCAGCTCGGCGTTGAGCCGAAGCGCTGCCTGCGCTACCTGCCCGCCGTCGCCGGCGACGGCGGACTCGAGATGGGCGGATGCCTCAGCGCCGCGGGCCAGCGCGGCCGCGGCTACGTCCGGTCCGGTGCGGCGGAGTCCGCGGTCTCGGAGCATGGCGTCGACGGCGTCGCGCGCGGCGGCAAAGGCCGAGGGCAGGCCCTCGACGCCCTGCCAGCCGTCGAGGGCGTTGGCGAAGCGCGACATCGCCGTAAGTATGGAGGCTCCGCGGGCCTGTCGGTCGGCTAGCCTCGAACCCGATGGAAGACGACGAGCGCAGAGCGCGAGGGGCCAGCTTCGGCAGCGTCGCAGCTGAGTACGCGCGGCATCGTCCGGCGTATCCCGAACAGGCCGTCGGCTGGCTGATCGGCGACGCTCCGGCGACGGTGCTGGAGCTCGGCGCCGGCACCGGCAAGCTCACCGCCTCCGTCTGCGCGCTGGGACATCGGGTCCTCGCGACCGATCCCGACGAGGAGATGCTCGCGCAGCTTCGCGAGGCCGCTCCCGAAGCCGTCATCCTCGCGTCCACAGCCGAGGAGATCCCGCTTCGCGCATCGTCGGTCGACGTGGTCGTCGCCAGTCAGGCGTTCCACTGGTTCGACGCCGACCGCGCGTGGCCGGAGATCGCGCGAGTTCTGCGCCCCGGCGGGTCGCTGGCGCTCGTCTGGAACTCCGGCGACGTCCGCGTCCCCTGGGTGCGCAAGGTGCTGTCGCTCGTCGACTCGCATCGCGACCATGAGGGGTGGGACCCGTTCGCGGAGTCGACGGTCTTCGAGCTCACCGAGCGGACATCGGTGAAGCACTGGCAGGAGTTCAAGCGCGAGACCCTCCTCGGATTCGTCGCGTCGAGCTCGAAGGTCGCCACGTCGTCGAGGTCCGAGCGCGAGCAGATCCTGAGCGCCGTGGACGCGCTCTACGAGTCGTACGGCCGCGGTCCGGACGGACTGCTGATGCCGTGGATCGCCAACTGCTACCGCGGCAAGGTCGCCGGACTCGACGCGGCGAGCGCTCAGGCGGCCGCGATCACCGCCGAGCCCGGCAACGGCGATGAGACCGTGGTCATTTCCTTCTCGTAGGACGAGAGCCGGTAGCGTCGGATGGCGTGGAGTTCCTCAATGGCGTGGCGCCTGCGACTGAGTTGACCTATAGCGACGTCTTCATGGTCCCCGGGCGGTCGTCGGTGACGTCCCGCTTCGACGTCGACCTCGCGACGCGCGACGGCGTCGGCACGACGCTCCCGATCGCCGTCGCCAACATGACCGCCGTCTCGGGCCGCCGGATGGCCGAGACCGTGGCCAGACGCGGCGGCATCGCAACCATCCCGCAGGACATTCCGCTCGATGTCGTCGCCCGTGCAGTCCGCCAGGTCAAAGAGGCGCACCCGGTGTACGAGACGCCGATCGTCGTGTCTCCCGACACCACTGTCGGCGAGGCGCTCTCCCTCATCCCGAAGCGTGCGCACCGGGCCGTCCTCGTCGTCGACGACGGCCGTCCGATCGGGATCATGGGCGAGCATGACGGCGACGGCGTCGACCGGTTCCAGCAGGTTCAGACGGTGATGACGCCCGAGGTGCTCGCCCTCGACGCATCGATGGAGCCCGGAAAGATGTTCGACGAGCTCGCGCACCGGCACGTCGACCTCGCGCCGGTCGTCGACGGAGAGCGGCTCGTCGGCGTCGTGACTCGGACGGGTGCTCTCCGCTCGACGATCTACACGCCGACGATCGACCCGGACGGCCGGCTCCAGGTCGGCGCCGCCGTCGGGATCAACGGCGACGTCGGAGGCAAGGCCGCGGCTCTGTTCGCGATCGGTGTCGATGTGCTCGTTGTCGACACTGCCCACGGGCACCAGGAGAAGATGCTCGAGGTGCTTCCGGTCGTACGCCGCGCGCGCGACGACCACGCAATCTCCAGCGGCCGCCGGGTGCCGATCGTCGCCGGCAACGTCGTCACGGCGACCGGCGTCCGCGAGCTCGTCGACGCCGGCTGCGACATCGTAAAGGTCGGCGTGGGGCCAGGCGCGATGTGCACCACCAGGATGATGACTGGCGTCGGGCGTCCGCAGTTCTCCGCCGTGCTCGAGTGCGCGGCGGCCGGGCGCGAGCACGGCGTGCAGGTCTGGGCCGACGGCGGGGTGCGACACCCCCGCGACGTGGCGCTGGCGCTGGCCGCGGGCGCGTCCGCCGTGATGATCGGGTCGTGGCTCGCGGGCACGTTCGAGTCGCCCGGCGACCTGTTGCGCGACGAGTCGGGGCGGCCCTACAAGGAGTCGTTCGGGATGGCGAGCAAGCGGGCCGTGAGCGCCCGCACCCGCGGCGACGGCGGCTTCGACCGCGCCCGCAAGGCCCTGTTCGAGGAGGGCATCTCCGCCTCGCGGCAGCTGCTCGACCCGCAGCGGCCCGGCGTGGAGGACGTGCTCGACGGCATCTGCGCGGGCGTGCGGAGCGCGGCCACCTACGTGGGCGCCCGTACGGTGGCCGAGCTCGCCGAGCACGCCACGGTGGGCGTCCAGACGATGGCGGGCTTCACCGAGGGCACTCCCCACGGCCTTTAGCAGCTTCACGCACACCGGCACGCCAGGCCGCGGCGAAACGCCCAACTCGCCCCGGCGAATCGCACGACTCACCGGTGGAGGTCGGCGCACACGTCCCGTGGTGCGCGCCGACCCCGCACGGTGTGCGCGAGCTAGGCGGCAGGACCCTCCAACATCTCCGTGACCAGCGCGGCGATCGGGCTCCGCTCGCTGCGGGTGAGCGTGATGTGCGCGAAGAGCGGGTGGCCCTTCAGCTTCTCGATCACCGCCGCGACGCCGTCGTGCCGTCCGACGCGCAGGTTGTCGCGCTGCGCCACGTCGTGGGTGAGCACCACCCGCGACGCGGTGCCCAGCCGCGACAGCACGGTGAGCAGCACGCCGCGCTCCAGCGACTGCGCCTCGTCGACGATCACGAAGCTGTCGTGCAGCGACCGGCCGCGGATGTGGGTGAGCGGGAGCACCTCCAGCAGGCCGCGGGCGATGACCTCCTCGAGCACGTTCTGGCTGACCAGCGCGCCGAGGGTGTCGAACACCGCCTGCGCCCAGGGCGCCATCTTCTCGCTCTCGCTGCCCGGCAGGTAGCCCAGCTCCTGCCCGCCGACGGCGTAGAGCGGCCGGAAGACCACGACCTTGCGGTGCTGCTGGCGCTCCATCACCGCCTCCAGGCCTGCGCAGAGCGCGAGCGCCGACTTCCCGGTGCCCGCCCGGCCGCCGAGGGACACGATGCCGACCTCCGGGTCCAGCAGGATGTCCAGGGCCACCCGCTGCTCGGCCGAACGGCCGTGCAGGCCGAACGCCTCGCGATCGCCGCGCACGATCCGCACCCGCTTGTCGGCGGTGACACGACCGAGCGCCGCCGAGCCGCCCCCGGAAAGGCGCAGGCCGGTGTGGCAGGGCAGCTCGCGCGCCGCGTCCACGTCGATCACGCCCTCGCGGAAGAGCTCGTCGACGTCGGACGAGGTGACGGCCAGGTCGGCCATGCCCGTCCAGCCGCTCGGCACCACGTCGAGCGCGTGGTACTCGTCGGCGGTGAGGCCGACGGCGGCCGCCTTCACCCGCAGCGGGATGTCCTGGGTGACCAGCACGACCGGGCCGCGCCCGTCGGCACGGCGTTCGGCGGCCAGGTTGAGCGCGCAGGCCAGGATGCGCGAGTCGTTCGAGTCGGTGCGGAAGCCCGCGGGGAGCACCTCCGGGTCGGTGTGGTTGAGCTCGACGTGCAGCGTGCCGCCCGAGTTGCCGACCGGGACCGGCGCGTCCAGCCGTCCGTGCTCGATGCGCAGGTCATCGAGCGTCCGCAACGCAGTGCGGGCGAACCACCCCAGCTCGGGGTGGTGCCGCTTGCCCTCCAGCTCGGAGATCACCACCAGCGGCAGGACGACTTCGTGCTCCTCGAACCGGATCAGCGACCACGGGTCGGACAGGAGAACGGAGGTGTCGAGCACGTAGCAGCGCCGGGGTTCCGAGCCTTGTGCGCCAGCAGCAGGTTCGATCACGGGTGCTCCCTCGTGGGCGCGGCACCACGCCCACTCTCCGGTGGGCCGGCCTGCCCTGCTCGGACCTCCGCGACACCGCCGCGGACGCCCGCGAGGGCCGGTTGCCGGCCCTCTCGGGTGTGTGACACCACGACCAGGGCCTCCCCGGGCGGTCCCGCATCGGGTACGGGTCCGCCGAGGGAAACGCTACCGGCGGTCACCCGGGTGCGGTCAACTGCAACGCCGCGTCGTCGCCGTGTCGCACCCCAAGAATTAACAGAACGGACTACCGTTTGTCGTCGAGCGAGCACCGCCCGTCATCAAGTGCGCGTCTCGATTGACACCTTCGGCCCGCCACGTCGCGAAACCGACCGTTCGGCGCACGTCGATCGGTGCGCAGGCGGTCCAACCGACAATCGCCCGTCCGGAGTTATGGTGGCTGCCGAACAACCACGATCCGCAGAGTGACGCAGCGGCGCCCGCTCGACGCCGCGTGGCGAGACCGGGATGCCTCACCACCCATTGAGTTGATCTACAGATCCGATAGCTGATCATGGTTGGAACCGGCACCACCTGCGAACCTAGGCTCGGCTCCGGTCGGCGGAGGCTCCCCGTCATCCCGCCGACTCGAACGAATCCGCTGCGCACCGCCGCAGCTCCCCCTAGGAGACACCAACTGTGCTGAAGAAGATCGCTGTCGTCGTGGCCATCGCCACCGCGGGCCTGACGGCCGTAAGCCCGCTGGCCTTCGCCACCGGTTCGCACCCGAGCCACGTCAAGAACACCGCGACCGAGTCGTCGTCGGGCCTCGTGAACGTGGCGGACAACAACGTCAACACCCCACTCCAGGCGTGCAACAACGACGTCCCGATCAACGGCGGCGCCGCAGCCACCCAGGTCCCGATCAAGGACCTCACCGGCGCGGCGACGGGTGCACTGGGCCTGTTCGGAACCGCTGCGGCCAAGACCGACCAGGCGACCGACAACTCGCGCGCGTGCGGCGACAACACCGCATCCGGTGACTCGGTGGCCCAGGAAGGCTGACCCGCACCTCCCCGAAGGGCGCCGGACCGATGGTCCGGCGCCTTTCGTATTTTCTGCGGTGTCACGCAGCGTGCGAGCGAGAAAGGATACGACATCCTTCGGGTGACGTCCGGCCACGGAGCGTGGCGAAAGGCTCGCGAACCGCGAATTGGCACCCGCTGACGCTCCCCCGAAAAGAGGCGTATCCCCACTCAAAGTATTCTACTCACCCGATAGTGTTACACGGTTTGGTCGCTTGACATTCGGGCGCTACCTTTTCTCTCGGTCGGCGAGGGCTCCCCAAGTCACGCGTCGACACCGAAGGGAATCGGTTTCGACCGAGTCCGCGTCACCAACGGGAGATGAACTGTGCTGAAGAAGGCTGGAATTGTCGTGGCTGCGGCTGCCGCTGGTCTGCTGGCCGTGAGCCCGCTCGCCTTCGCCGGTGAGGGCCACTACAAGGGCGACGACAAGGGTCACCACAAGGCTGACCACAAGTCCGACCACAAGCACTACAGCAAGACCACCACCTACGACCACTCGCCGACCTGCCAGTCGGCGCCCCAGGCGGCCGACAACTCGGTCAACCAGGCGGCCTCCACCTCCTCGCCGCTCGCCTCGCTGCTGGGCCTCGCGGCCAACGTTGCCGCTCCGATCAACGCGCAGACCCAGGCGCCGATCCTGAGCTGCAACAACCTCGAGGACCTCGTTGACGTGAACGTCAGCGACAACTTCCAGGACAACAGCCGCAACATCGACGCGTCGCGGACGATCAACAACTGATCTAAGCAAGACACCGAGGCCCGGACCCGCTCGCGGGTCCGGGCCTTCGTCGTCGCCGGGGAATACGGTTCACCCGGATTGGGGAATAACCTTTTCCGGCGTGCACTCAATGGTGGCAGACAATTTGTTATCCACCGCGCGATCCGATACATTTCTTCTGGCTGGCACGGCTCCCCTCAGCGCCAGCCTGAATGAAGACCATCCCTCAGGAGATACTGTGCTGAAGAAGGCTGCAATCATCGTCGTGGGCTCGGCCGCCGTCATCCTCGCGGCTTCCCCGCTTGCCCTGGCGGACAGCTTCGACCACTCCCCGCAGTGCAAGTCCGCCCGCCAGGCCGCGGACAACTCGGTCGCCCAGGCGGCCTCCGCCACGACGCCGGTCGCCGCGCTGCTCGGTGCCGCCGCCAACGTCGGCGTGCCGGTCAACCTGCAGACCCAGGCGCCGATCCTGAGCTGCAACAACCTCGAGGACCTCGTCGACGTGAACGTCCGCGACAACTTCCAGGACAACAGCAAGAACATCGACAAGAGCAAGACGGTCAACCGCGACTAGGGCAACACCACCGAGATCCTGCCGCTGTAGCGGTAGCAAGGCCGAAGGCCCGGACCCCGCCAGTGGGTCCGGGCCTTCGCCGTTGCCGGGAAATACGGTTCACCCGGAATGGGTAATAACCTTTTTCGGCGTGCACTCAATGGTGGTAGACAATTTGTATTCAGGCAACCGGTCCGATATGTTTCTTTCTGGCTGGCACGGCTCCCCTCCACGCTGGCCCGAATGAAGATGATGCGGACCACCCGAGTTCGCACCACCCATCAGGAGAGACTGTGCTGAAGAAGGCTGCAATCATCGTCGTGGGCTCGGCCGCCGTTATCCTCGCGGCGTCCCCGCTTGCCCTGGCGGACAGCTTCGACCACTCCCCGCAGTGCGTTTCCGCTGCTCAGGCCGCCGACAACTCGGTGGACCAGGCCTCGAGCGTGACCAGCCCGGCGCTGGGTGCGGCGGGCATCCTCGCCGCCGTCAACGCAGCCATCCCGGTCAACGCCCAGACGCAGGCCCCGATCGCGAGCTGCAACAACATCGAGGACGTCCTGGACCTGAACGTCACCGACAACGTTCAGGACAACAGCACGAACATCGACAAGAGCAAGAACATCAACCCCGACTCGGGCAACACCCCCGAGGTTCTGCCGGTGCTGATTCCGGGCCTGGGCTGACGTAGCAGGTCCTACGGGCCCGGACTCCCATCAACGGGGTCCGGGCCCGTTGCCTTTCCCCCTCTTCCCCGTTGGAGTCACCATGAACAAGCTCGTGCTCGGCGCCGCCGTCGCGATAGGCCTGGTGTCCGCCGGATTCGGTCTCGCGGGCGTGGCGGCCGCTGCGCCCACTGCATCGTCGCCGGTCTCCACCGCGCCCGCCTCGGCCGACGCCGCGCCCGTGCCGGCACCGCTCGTCTACCAGCCCGTAGACGCCAGCGACGGCCTTTACGGCATGCCCCGCGGCAGCGTGCCCACCGCGTCCACGGCGGACCTCTCCCCGGTGCCGATCGTGAACCGGCTGCCCGTCATCGGCGTGACGCCGCTGCCCGCCCGCGACGCGGACGACGAGCAGGTCGCCGAATCAGCCGATGGGTCCGCCACCGACGGGTCGGACGGCGCCACGTACGGCGGCACGGACGAATCCACGGCCGGCACCGACCAGTAGCGGGTCAGGTGCCGAAGCGGCGGTGCCGGGCGGCGTAGTCGCGCAGTGCGCGCAGGAAGTCGACCTTGCGGAACGCGGGCCAGTAGGCCTCGCAGAACCAGAACTCCGAGTGGGCCGACTGCCACAGCAGGAAGCCCGACAGCCGCTGCTCCCCCGACGTGCGGATGACGAGGTCGGGGTCGGGCTGGCCGGAGGTGTAGAGGTTCTGCGCGATGTGGTCGACGTCGAGCACCTCGGCGAGCTCCTCGATCGACGTGCCCGCCTCGGCGTGGCGCAGCAGCAGCTTGCGCACGGCGTCGGCGATCTCCTGGCGACCGCCGTACCCGACCGCGACGTTGAGCTCCAGCCCCCGCCGCCCGACCGTCCGCTCGGCCGCCGCCGCGAGCCGGTGCGCGATGCCGTGCGGCAGCAGGTCCAGCGCACCGACGATCCGCACCCGCCACGGCGCCGCCGGGCCCGCGAGCTCGTCCACGACGTCCGCGATGATCTCCAGCAGCGGGTCGAGCTCGTCGGCGGGCCTGCTCAGGTTGTCGGTGGAGAGCAGGAAGAGCGTGACGACCTGCACGCCTTCCTCCTCGCACCACGCGAGCAGATCGGCGATCTTGGCGGCGCCCACCCGGTGCCCGTCGTTGACGTCGACGAAGCCCGCCTCGCGCGCCCAACGGCGGTTGCCGTCGAGCATGACCGCGACGTGCCGGGGCCGCTCTTCCAGGCCGCGCAGGTGACGCGAGAGCCTGCGCTCGTACAGCGAGTAGAGCAGGTCGCGGGCGCCCACGGCGGGTGAGCCTACGCCGCGCGACGCAGCGGTGGCGGCGCTCACCTGCGAGCGGCCCGGAACCTGCGCCCGGGTGCCGTAGCCTCGGTGCGTGACCGTCGGGACCGGTGCTCCGATGCTCAAGCCGCGAATGCGCGGCTGGCTGCACTTCTGGTCGTTCGTCGTCTCGATCGGGTCCGGAGCCGTGCTCGTGGCGGCCGCCGGGACGCTCGGCGGGGCGGGCGCCGCGCTCGCCACCGCCGTCTACAGCGTCACCATTCTGGGGCTGTTCGGGGTCAGCGCGCTGTACCACCGCCACACCTGGCGCAGCCCGCGGTCCCGGGCGATCATGAAGCGGCTCGACCACTCGATGATCTTCTTGTTCATCGCGGGCACGTACACGCCGGTGGCGGCGCTCGCGATGAACCCGGGCACGGCCCGCTGGGTGCTCGCCGTGGTGTGGGGTGGCGCGCTGTTGGGCGTCGTGCTCAAGACGGCGTGGCCGACCGCGCCCTCGTGGTTCGCCGTGCCCGTCTACATGGCGCTCGGCTGGGTGGCCGTGTTCGTGTTCCCCGAGCTGCTCACGAACGGCGGCGTCGCGGTGTTCATGCTGCTGCTCGCGGGCGGCGCGTTCTACACCGCGGGCGCCGTGTTCTACGCGACGAAGTGGCCGAACCCATGGCCGCACACGTTCGGCTACCACGAGTTCTTCCACGCGGCCACGGTGCTCGCGGCGCTGTGCCACCTCGTCGCGATCTGGTTGGTGCTCCTGCGTTAGGCCGTTTCGCCGCCGTCGGGGCCCTTGGCCCGGAGGTCGTCCACCTTGGCCATGGCGTCGCGCAGCTCGGCCAGCCAGTCGTCGGCGTGCTGGCCCACGAGCCTGACCGCCCAGGCGAGCGCATCGGAGCGCGACCGGGCCACCCCCGCGTCCACCAGCGTGTCGAGCACGACCCGCTCGGGCTGCCGCAGCCGCGTCATCACCGGCACCGAGGCGACGGTGAACAGCTGCTCGGTGTCGCCGACCCGAGCACCCCACGCGACCTTGCGGCCGTAGCGGTGCTCGGCCTGGCGGGCGATCTCGATGCGCTCGTCGCGGGTGGTCTCGCGGAACCGGGAGATCCGGCCCGCCTCGGCGGCCGCGCGCTCGGCACTACCCGCGTCACCCTCGGCGAACTCGCCCTCCACCGGAGACAGCGTGCCGACGATGACGATCTCCTCGCGGTCCACGGTGACCTCGGGGGCCCCGGTGAACCACCCGTCGGGGAGGCGGCCCGAGAGCCAGGCGGCGGCGTCGTCGGCGCCGGGCAGGTCGGCCTGCTGCCATCCACCCCGGCCCGGTCCGCGGCCGCGTGCGTGCCATCCCCTGTGCATTCGTCCGCTCATCTCGTCCTCCTGCGTCGCTCCCCCTCGATTACGAGATTACACCGATACTAACGGGGTGAACGTTCACCGCTGGCGAACCGCCGCGGCCAGCTCGTCGGGGGTGGTGACGGGGCGGTCGCACACGAAGCCGCGGCACACGTAGGCCGCAGGTGCGCCGTCCACGAGCGGCCGCGCGGCCAGGAGCGGCACCCCGGGTGCGTCGGGGGGTCCGGCGACGATGACGGTGCCGCCCGGGGCGATCCGGCGCGCGCGGGCGAGGAGATCCGGCCCGTCGCCCACGACCGCCACCTGCAACGGGCCCATGACCTGCGCCTCGGCCGCGGTGAGCCAGTGCCCGGCGAACCGCGGGTGCTCACGCAGGAGGGTGCCCGCACCGTGCAGCGCCACCTCGGCCGCCTCCCGGTACCGGCCGCCGTGGTCGGTGAGCACCGAGGCGGTGAGCAGCGCCGAGGCCAACGCGGAGCCGCCGCACGGCGACGCGTTGTCGGTGATCTCGCGGGGCCGGTGCAGCAGGGCCTCCGCGTCGTCGGCCGTGTCGTAGGCGAGGTCACCGTCGACGAAGTGCGTGAGGGCGACGTCGAGCAGGTCGGTGGCGGCCGTGAGCCACCGGGGCGCGCCGGTGGCCTGGTGCAGCGCGAGGAGGCCGTCGGCCAGCGCGGCGTAGTCCTCCAGCACACCCGCCGCCGCGCCGACCCCGCCGTCGCGCGAGGAGCGGCGCAGCCGTCCGGCGACGACGTGCCGGTCCAGCAGGAGGTCTGCGGCCCGCGCGGCGGCGGCCACCCACGCGGGCCGGTCGAGCGCGGCCCCGCCCTCCGCGAGCGCGACGATCGCCAGCCCGTTCCAGGCCGTGACCACCTTGTCGTCGCGCGCGGGCTGCGGGCGCTGGGCCCGGGCGGCGAGCAGCGCGGCCCGCACGCGGCCCCACCGCGCCGGGTCGGCCGGGTCCTCGTGCAGCTGCAGCGTGGAGGCGCCGTGCTCGAACGTGCCCTCGGCGGTGACGGTCAGCAGCTCCGCGGCCCAGGCGCCGTCCTCGGCGCCGAGGACGTCGCGGAGCTGGGCCGGGGTCCAGGCGTAGGTCTTGCCCTCGACACCGTCGGTGTCGGCGTCGAGCGCGGACGCGAAGCCGCCCTCGGCCGTGGCGAGGTCGCGGAGGAGGAACGCGGCCGTCTCATCGGCCACGCGCAGGGCGAGCGGCGAACCGGTGACCCGGTGCAGGTGCGCGTAGGCCCGCAGCAGCAGCGCGTTGTCGTAGAGCATCTTCTCGAAGTGCGGCACCACCCACCGCGCGTCGACGCTGTAGCGGGCGAAGCCACCCGCGAGCTGGTCGTACATCCCGCCACGGGCCATGCGGTCGCAGGTCAGCTCGACCATCTCCAGCGCGGCGGCCGAGCCCGTGCGCTCGTGGTGGCGGAGCAGAAACTCGAGCACCATCGACGGCGGGAACTTCGGTGCGCCGCCGAACCCGCCGTCCTGATCGTCGAACCCGCCGCGCAGCTGGTCGAGCGCGGCGTCGAGACCGGCGGCGTCGACGGCGGCGGCGGGCGGGGTGGCCGCGGCGGCGTCGGCGAGCCTGCCCGCGATCGCCCCCGCGGCCCCGCGCACCCGCTCGCCGTCGTCGCGCCAGGCCGTCGCCACCGCGTCGAGGAGCCGGGAGAACCCGGCGGTCGGGTAGTAGGTGCCGCAGTGGAACGGCTCGCCCGCCGGGGTGAGGAAGCACGTCATGGGCCAGCCGCCCTGGCCCGTCATCGCCTGCGTGGCCGCCATATAGACGGCATCGATGTCCGGCCGCTCCTCGCGGTCGACCTTGATCGCCACGAAGTCCGCGTTGAGCTGCGCGGCGATGGCGGCGTCCTCGAACGACTCGTGCGCCATGACGTGGCACCAGTGGCAGGCCGCGTAGCCGACCGAGAGGAGCACCGGCACGTCGCGCCGGGCCGCCTCCTCGAACGCGGCGTCCGACCACTCCCACCAGTCGACCGGGTTGTCGGCGTGCTGGAGCAGGTAGGGCGAGGTCGCGCTGGCAAGGCGGTTGGGCATGTGGCAGTTCTTACCCGCCCCGGGCCTCACCACAACGGCTAAGCCTTGTCGTCGGGGCTCTCGGTGTCCTTCTCGGGCGGGTCGAAGCTCGCGGGCACACGCTTGAGGTGCTTGGTCATCGACCGGATGAGGAAGATCACCGCGATGCCCAGCAGGATGACGACGAGCAGGCCCAGCGGCGACGCCTCACCGAACTCCGGGCCCTTGCCGGGCGGCGGGGCCGGATCCTGCGCGAGGTAGGCACCGGTGGCCACCGGACCCGCTTCGACCAGCACCGCGTTCACGGCCACAGGCTACGCGGCGCCCCGCTCAGCGCCGCAATCCGCCCACGCGGGCATCGATGCCCGCGAACAGGTCGTCCTCGGGCAGCTCGGTGTCGACGAGGCTGCGCACGAGCTCGTAGTCCTCGGTGGGCCAGATCTCGCGCTGCAGATCGCGGGGCACGGTGAACCACCGGCTCGTCGGATCGATCTGGGTCTCGTGTGCCATCAGCGCCCGATCGCGCACGTCGAACCAATCGGCGCACTGGACGCGGGTGGTGACCCGATCGCCCGGATCGGGCCGGTCGGACGACCAGTTCTTCACCCACTCCGCGTAGGGCGACTCCATCCCCCGCGCGAGCAACGCCTCGTGGAAGGCCATGACCCGGGCGCGGGAGAACCCGTGCGAGTAGTAGAGCTTCAGCGGTGTCCACGGCTCGCCCGCATCCGGGTAGCGCTCCGGATCGCCCGCCGCGTCGAACGCCGCTACGGAAATGACGTGCGTCTTGATGTGATCGGGGTGCGGGTAGCCGCCGTTCTCGTCGTAGGTGACGACGACGTGCGGGCGGAACTCGCGGATGATCGCGACCAGCGGGGCGGTGGCCTTCTCGTCGTCGACCAGCGCGAAACAGCCCTCGGGCAGCGGCGGCTTGGGATCGCCCTCGGGGAGCCCCGAGTCGATGAAGCCCAGCCAGCGGTGCTGCACACCGAGGATCTTCGCGGCGCGCGCCATCTCCTCGCGGCGGATCGCGGTCATGTCGGCCAGCACCTCGGGCCGGTCCATCGCCGGGTTGAGGATGCTGCCCGCCTCACCGCCGGTGCAGGTGACGACCATGACGTCATGGCCTTCGGCGACGTAGCGCGCGATGGTGGCGGCGCCTTTGCTCGACTCGTCGTCCGGGTGCGCGTGGACGGTGAGCAGCCGCAGCGAGGTGTCAGACATGGGTGGGTCGCAGTCCTTCCAGGCCGGTGGAGCGTCTGCGATCGTCGCAGAAGGCACCGACAATCCGAGCGTCGACAGGTGCCAACGCCACGGCGGCACCAGACGTTCCCGCGAAGCCAGGACTCGCGCACGGCCCGCGGCGGGACTACGGTTGGCCGCCGTCGAGGCGGGGCCGCCAGGGCCCGAACCGACGGCTCGACGTGGTCGTGCACGGTCGTGACCAGCGCAGATGTGCGGCCGGGAACTCCACAACCCCGCTTACCGTTCGTCGAAAGACGGCGACTAGCGGCTGATCGCGTGTTACCGTTGGCAGCACACGGCCCGCAGGCGGGTCGTGTTTTTCCTTACTACGGGTGGTGCTTTCGCGCCGGGCGCCACCCGCACGAGCACGCGGGCGCGCCGGACCGTGGCCACACGGGCCGCTACAGGCTGGAGGAGTGATGACCGTGACGGACGCGTCGGTGACCTGGCTGACCCAGGAGGCCTACGACCGGCTGAAGGCCGAGTTGGAGGAGCTCATCGACAACCGCCCCGTCATCGCTGCGGAGATCAACGCCCGCCGCGAGGAGGGTGACCTCAAGGAGAACGGCGGCTACCACGCGGCCCGCGAGGAGCAGGGCCAGCAGGAGGCCCGCATCCGCCAGCTGCAGGAGCTGCTGCGCACCGCGCAGGTCGGCACCGCGCCCACCAGCACCGACACGGTCTCCCCCGGCATGGTCCTCAAGATCCGCTACGAGGGCGACGACGACACCGAGACCGTGCTCCTGGGCTCCCGCGAGGAGGGTGTGCGCGGCGGCCTGGAGGTCGTGTCGCCCAGCTCGCCGCTGGGTGCGGCGCTCATCGGCGCGCACGTCGGCGACACCCGCGAGTACCAGCTGCCCGATGGCGGCAGCATGAAGGTCGCGCTGGTGTCGGCGGAGCCGTTCCGCTCCTGATCCCGCGCTGATCGTCAGCCCCGCGTCTCGTCTTCCACGGTGTGGCCCGCGGCCTGGATGGCCGCCACCAGCTCGGCGCAGTGCTGCGGGCCGCGCGTCTCGATGGAAAGGCGCACGTCGACCTCACCCAGCGGGAGAGCCACCGACGTGCGCGTGTGCGCCACGTCCAGCACGTTGCCGCCGCGCTCGCCCACCAGGGTGAGCAGGCCCGCCAACGCGCCGGGCGCGTCGCCGAGGCGCACCCGCAACGTGAGGTAGCGCGCGGCGGCCGCCATGCCGTGCTGGATCACGTGGAGCAGCACCAGCGGGTCGATGTTGCCCCCGGACAACACCGCGACGACCGGTGTGGCGAACCGCTCGGGCTCCTCCATCAGCGCCGCCACCCCGGCCACCCCCGCGGGCTCCACCACGAGCTTGGCGCGCTCCAAGCAGTGCAGCAGCGCGCGGGACAAGGCGTCCTCCCCGACCGTGAGCATGTCGTCGACCAGCGCCGCCACCTGGGCGAACGTGACGTCGCCCGGCCTGCCCACCGCGATGCCGTCGGCGATCGTGCGCATCGACGGCAGCGTCACCGGCCCGCCCTCGGCGAGCGACACCGGCCACGCCGCGGCCCCGTGCGCCTGCACCCCCACCACCGCGACGTCCGGGCGCAGGCCCTTGACGGCCGCGGCGACGCCGCCGAGCAGCCCGCCGCCGCCGGTGCACACCAGCACCGTGCGCACGTCGGGCACCTGTTCGAGGATCTCCAGCCCGACGGTGCCCTGCCCGGCCATGACGTCGACGTGGTCGAAGGGGTGCACCAGCACGGCCCCGGTCGCGGCCGCGAACCGGTGCGCGGCGGCCAGGCTCTCGTCCACCGTGTGGCCTTCGAGGCGCACCTCGGCGCCGTAGCCCTTCGTCGCGGCGACCTTGGGCAGCGCCGCGCCGATCGGCATGAACACCGTGGCCGTGATCCCCACCAACCGGGCGGCCAGCGCGACACCCTGCGCGTGGTTGCCCGCGCTCGCCGCGACCACCCCCCGCGCGCGCTCGGCCGCGTCGAGGCGGGCGATGCGGTTGTACGCACCGCGGATCTTGAACGAGCCCGTCCGCTGCAGGTTCTCGCACTTCAGCCACACCGGGCCCGCGCACCGGGCCGTGAGGTCGCGCGAGCCCGCGATCGGCGTCTGCGCGACGACACCGGCGAGCAGCTCGCGGGCGGCCTGGACGTCGGCGAGGCCCACGGGGTGGGCGGTGGCGGTCACCACCGCATCGTCCCAGCCTCCCCCGCAGGAGTTCCCGGGCACTGTTTCGCTACGGCAGGTAACCTCAAAGCATGTCCGGGTCGACGGCGCGGCTGCGCACCTTCGCGCCGCTGTTCGTAGCCACGGTGCTGGCGTTGGCCGCCCTGTTCACGGTGCAGCACGCGGCCTGCGCCGATCCGGGTCGCTACGTGCCGGTAGCGGGCGGTGGCTACGCGCTCGTCGGCGGCTGCGTCACCCCCGGCGACATCGTGGTGCCCGACCGCCCGGCTCCCTCCGCCGACGACGCCGAGGCCCCCACCCGTTCTTGATCCCCGCAGGACCGTGACCGAGCGGCCTTGCGCCACGTAGGCTCGCAGGCGTCGGTCCGACGGCGTGGGGGAGGGCGCGGATGACGGCTCGCACCCCTGCCCGGACGAAGGCAGGCTCCGGGGTGCTGCACTTCCGTGATCTCGGGCCGCTCGCCGTCGACCGTGATGACGAGCCGGTGCCGCTGGTCGGGGCCCGGCTGGTCGGTGCGCTCACCCTGCTGCTCGTGCAGGCGGGCCACGTCGTGAGCGCCGACGCCCTCGCCGCCGCCATGTGGGGCGAGGACGCGGGCCCCCGATCGTCCTCCACCCTCGACTCGCACGTGTGGCGGCTGCGCAACGTGCTCGAGCCCGGCCGCGCCCGCGGTGAACCCGCCACCGTGCTCCTGCGCGAACCGGGCGGCTACCGCCTCGTCGCCGCGCCCGAGCAGGTCGACTCGCTGCGGTTCGCGGTGCTGGCCGACGAGACGCTGCGCCTGCTGGCCGACGGCCAGGCCGCGCGGGCCCTGCGGCGCTGCGAAGAGGCGTTGCAGCTGTGGCGGGGTCGGCCGTTCGCCGCCGTCGCCGACGAGCCGTGGGCCTCGCCCGCCGTGGCGCGGCTCGAGGAGCTGCGGGCGCAGGTGCGGGAACGGCACGTGGCCGCGCTGCTCGCGATCGCCGACCCGGAGCGGGCGCTGGTCGAGCTGACCTCGGCCATCGCCGACGACCCGCTGCGCGAGCGGCTGTGGGTCCAGCGCATGCTCGCCTACCACCGCACCGGGCGCACCCACCGCGCGCTCGCGGCCTACCAGGAGGCCCGCAGCCTCTTCCGCGCCGAGCTCGGCATCGAGCCGGGCGCCGAGCTGCGCGCTCTGCAGGCGCGGATCCTGGCGGGCGACGCGGCGGCGCCGGTCCCGCGCGGGGAACGGCAGGCGACCGAGGTCCA
Organism: Pseudonocardia sp.; assembly: GCA_036265695.1. GTDB lineage: Bacteria > Actinomycetota > Actinomycetes > Mycobacteriales > Pseudonocardiaceae > Pseudonocardia. The sequence goes on from DATAOO010000126.1 coordinate 17,078, forward strand.
CCTCCCGTCCCGCTCGGTGCGGCTGATCGGCCGCGACCGCGAGCGCGACCGCGTGCAGGCGCTCACCGCGGCCCACCGGCTCGTGACGATCGTCGGGGCCGCCGGGTGCGGCAAGACCCGGCTCGCGCTCGACGCGGCGCGGGCGGCGGCGGGCGCGTTCCCCGACGGCGTGTGGGGCGTCGACCTCTCCGGGGCGGGCGACGAGGGGCAGGTCGTCACCACCGTGACCTCGGCGCTCGGGCTGGCCCTCCCGCCGACCGGCTCGGCGCGCGACGCCCTGCGCTCGTTCAGCCGCGACCGCCGCATGCTCCTGCTGCTCGACAACTGCGAGCACGTCCTCGACCCGGTCGCCGAGCTCGTCGACGACCTGCTCGTCGACGGCTCCGAGCTCGCCGTGCTGGCCACGAGCCGGGTGCCGCTGGACGTCGACGGCGAGCTCGTGGTGCCGCTCGAACCCCTACCCGTGCCCGCGGAGGGCGCCGAGCCCCGCACGGCACCCGCCTGCGAGCTGTTCCTCGAACGGCTGGCCACGGCGGACGACCCGGACGACGCCACCCTCGAACGCGTGGCCAGGATCTGCCGGGCGGTCGACGGCGTTCCGCTCGCGATCGAGCTCGCCGCGGCCCGCGCGCGGGCCTACAGCCTCGACGAGATCGCCGCGCAGGTCACCGAAGACGCCAGCACGCTCGGCCGGATCGGCCGCGGCCCCGCCGGGCACCACCGCACCGTGCGCTTCGCGGTGGAGCAGAGCTACCGCACGCTGTCGGCGGAGGAGGCGGCGCTGCACCGGGCGGTGGCGGTCGTACCCGGCCCGTTCACCGCGGACGCGGCGGCCGCGCTCGTGCGGCGGCCGGTCGCCGAGGTGCGCACGGTCCTCGCCCGCCTCGTCCACTGCTCGCTGCTGGTGCCGCTGGGCCCGCTCGGCGCGGGCCGCCCGTCCCGGTTCGCCCAGCTCGCGATCGTCCGCGGGCACGCCGCCCACGCGGGCGACGCGAACGAGACGGCCGCGCTGGTGGCCGCGCGCGACGCCTGGATCGGCGGCCTCATGGACGCCATGCCCCGGCTCGGCGGCGCGGGCGAGCCCGACTGGTTCGCCGCCCTCGACGACGACCTGTCCGCCCTGCGCGCCACGCTGCAGCACTGCCTCGTCGACGCCCCGTCGGCGCTCGGTGTGCGGGTGGCGTCGCGGCTGGGGCTGTACTGGTACTACCGCGGGATGATGGTCGAGGCGCGGCAGTGGCAGGAACGGGCCGCCGCGGCGGAGGGCGATCCGGTCGACCGCGCCGTGGTGCGGCTCATGCTCGGCGGCTCGCTGGCCATGGCGAACCGGCGCGACCTCGCGCTGCCGCACATCGAAGACGGCTGGGCGATCGGCGGTGCCGCGCCCACCGAGCGCTTGGGCGAAGCGCTCGGCATCCTCGCGGGCGCGCTCTTCGTGGCGGGCGACGCCGGGCTCGGCGCCCGCAACACCGCGCTGGTCGCGGCGGCGGCCACGGCCACCGCCGACCCGACGGTCGGGCTGCTCGCCCGGCTCGCCGCGGTGCTCTCCACGGCGGCCACGGCCGCGCCCGCCGACGTCCTCGCGGGTGCGTCGGAGGTGTACGAGCGGGCGGTGGCGGCGGACAACACGTTCGTCGCCTGGATGGCGTCGGACGCGGCGGCGGACGCCGCGCTGGCCGCCCGCGACGTCGCCACCGGCATGCTGTGGTCGGACCGCATGGTCGCCCAGCACCGCACGCTGCGGGTGCGCGAGGGCCCGAGCCTCCTGGAGGTGCGCGCCGACCTGCTCGCGCTGGCGGGCGACGCCCCCGCCGCCGTGCGGCTCTACTCCGCGGCCCGGGTGCACAACCAACGCGCGGGCATGCGGTGGCCGTTGCGCCCGGTCACCGCGGAGCTCCTCGGTGAGGCGGCGGTCGCGCTCGACCGCGTGGCGTACGAGGACGCCTGGCAGGCGGGCGCGCGCCTCACGCTGGACGACCTGGAGCCCGCCTGCGCCCCGTCGCCCTGACCCACGGCGTCACCCGGCGGCGGCGAGCAATGGGGCCGGGTGGGCGGCGACCGTCCGGGCGATCCCCTCGGCCAGGCCCACCCTCGGCTGCCAGCCCAGGGCCGCGCGGGTGGGCTCCGGGTCGGCGCGCAGCTCCCGTTCGAGCGGGCGGTCGCCCGCCGCGCCGAACCTGGGGGTGATCGCCGTGCCCACGGCGGCGGCGACCAGCCGCACCGTGTCGCGGATCGAGACGAGCGTGCCCGAGCCGATGTCGAAGACGCCGCACGCGCCGTCGGCGGCGGCCAGGAACGCGTCGACGACGTCGTCGACGTAGACCCAGTCGATCCGCCGCGTGCCGCTGCTCACCGCCGGGCGGCGGCCTTCCCGGAACGCGGCGACGACCGACGGGATGAGCCGGTGCTCGTTCGGGTCGTGCGGGCCGTAGACCATGGCCAACCGCAGCACGGTGACGTCGAGCTGCCAGAGGCCCTGGAAAAGCGTGGCGTAGGTGGCGGCGGCGGCCTTCGACGCGGCGTAGGGCGAGTGCACGTCGGGCTGGTGGCCGCCGTCTTCGACCGACCCCGCGAGGACGACCTTGCACTGCGGCAGCCGGGCGGCCGCGGCGAGGATCGAGACCGTGCTGAGCAGGGTGTCGGTGAGGATCGGCACCACGGCGTCGAGCCGCCGGGTGCCGTCGGCGCGGGCCGCGAGGTGGACGACGACGTCGGGCCGCAAGCGGGTGACGAGCTCCTCGGTGGCGGCGGCGTCGGCGAGGTCGACCCGCCACCAGCGCACCCCCGGGTCAGCGGGCGGCGTGGTCGAGCGGGTGGTGGCGTGCACCTCGGCGCCCTCGGCGACGAGCCGGGCGAGGAGGTGGCGGCCGATGAAGCCGCGGCCGCCGGTGACGAGGTAGCGACGGGCGGGGGCGTGCGCAGACATGGGTGTCCTCGAGGGTGTGCGGGCCGACAGGGGTTGCGGATCCCCGGTCGGCGGGCGGCCCTCGACGGGCGGTGGCCACGGCCCAGCAGCAGCTCTGCGGCGCGATCGGCGGGTGCGGGGCGGGAGCGGTGGCGGCGCGGTCGACCACCGGCGGCGCGGGGGCCCACCCGGGCCTGCGGATGACGCGGCCGAGCACGTCGGCGATGCGGGCGCAGGAGCCCGCGACGAGCACCGCCAGTGCCGAGGTGAGCACCTGCATCGCGGTGATGCTGCCGCCGTTGGCCATCATGTGCGCGAAGCCGTGCCCGCGGGTGTGCGCCGGGTCGACCGACTCCGCCCACAGGTGCAGGGCGGGCTGGGCGACCAGGGCCACCGCGACCGTCGGGAGAGAGCCGCGCACCGAGCCGGTGAGCCCCGCGTGCGCGACCACGACCACGGCCGCGACGAGGCCGAGCGCTGCCAGGTGTGAGAAGTGGTAGCCGTGGTCGAGCACGTCGGTCAGCGCCGAGGCCACGACGCTCGCGCCCGCCGCAGTGGCCAGGAGCGGGTGCCGCACTCGCATGGCGCCCCCTCCCGATCGGTTGACCCGAGTCTGCGTGGGAGGCGCTGTGACGACGCTGAGCGGAGCGAGTATCAGCCCTGAGCGGAGCTTGCGGAGCTTGCGGAGCGAGTATTGACGCTGAGCGGTTTCAGGCCCGGTCGAGCGCGCTGCCGAGGTCCTCCACCAGGTCCTCCACGTCCTCGATGCCGACCGAGAGCCGCACGAGGTCGTCGGGCACCTGCAACGCCGAGCCCGCGACCGACATGTGCGTCATCTGGCCGGGGTGCTCGATGAGCGACTCGACGCCGCCGAGCGACTCGGCGAGCGTGAACACCTCGGTGGCCGCGCAGACCCGCAGCGCGGCGCTGCGGCCCCCGCGCAGCCGGATGGAGACCATGCCGCCGAA
>DATAOO010000127.1:0-3923 GCA_036265695.1 Pseudonocardia sp.
CGGGGAGATCCTCCTCGGCCGGTCGGTCACGAGCCTCCAGCGCCGCCGCGCCGACGTGGTGGTCCGCGGCGACGGTCCGGAGTTGCTCGGCACCCAGGTCGTGGCCTGCGCGGGCCTGCACTGCGACGAGCTGGCCCGCGCCTCGGGGGCCGACCCCGGCGTGCGGATCGTGCCGTTCCGTGGTGAGTACGCGGGCTTCTCCGAGCGGGCCGCGGCCCTCGTGCGGGGGCTGATCTACCCGGTGCCCGACCCGGCGTTCCCGTTCCTCGGGGTGCACGCCACCCGCGGCATCGACGGGCACGTGCACGCGGGGCCCAACGCGGTGCTCGCACTGGCCCGCGAGGGCTACGGCTGGGGCACGGTCAACCCGCGCGAGCTGCTCTCGACGCTCGCCTACCCGGGCATGCTGCGCATCGCGAAGCAGCACTGGCGCTACGGGTTCGGCGAGATGCACCGTTCGCTGTCGAAGGCGGCGATGGCCCGGCAGATCCAGCGGATGCTGCCCGACGTCCAGGCGTCGGACCTGTCGCCCGCCGGGGCGGGCGTGCGCGCGCAGGCCGTCAAGCCCGACGGCACGCTGGTGGACGACTTCCTGTTCGCCGAGCAGGGTCGCGGCCCCGGCGCCGTGCTGCACGTGCTCAACGCGCCCTCGCCCGCGGCCACCGCCGCCCTGCCGATCGGCCGCGAGATCCTGGCGAGGCTGGGATGAGCTTCCGTTCCGGTTTCGCCTGCTTCGTCGGACGGCCCAACGCGGGCAAGTCCACGCTCACCAACGCGCTGATCGGGTCGAAGATCGCGATCACGTCGTCGCGGCCGCAGACCACCCGCCACGCCATCCGCGGCATCCTGCACCGGCCGGACGCGCAGCTGATCGTGATCGACACCCCGGGCCTGCACAAGCCGCGCACGCTGCTCGGCGCCCGGCTCAACGACGTCGTGCGCGAGACGTGGTCCGAGGTCGACGTCATCGGCTTCTGCGTGCCCGCCGACGTGCCGGTCGGCCGGGGCGACGCGTTCATCGTCAACGAGCTGAAGGCGGTGGCGGCCCGCACCCCGGTGCTCGGCATCGTCACGAAGACCGACCTCGCGCGGCCCGAGCAGGTGGCCGAGCGGCTCGGCCAGCTCTCCGAGCTCATGGAGTTCGCGGAGATCGTGCCGTGCTCGGCGGTCGACGGGTTCCAGGTGCAGACGGTGGCCGACCTGCTCGTCGCGCGCCTCCCCGAAGGCCCGCAGCTCTACCCGGACGGCGAGCTCACCGACGAGCCGGAGGAGACGCTGGTCGCCGAGCTGATCCGGGAGGCGGCCCTGGAAGGCGTGCGCGACGAGCTGCCGCACTCGATCGCCGTGACGATCGACGAGATGGTGCCCCGCGAAGACCGCGACGACCTGCTCGACGTGCACGCCGTGATCCACGTCGAACGGTCCAGCCAGAAGGGCATCGTGATCGGCAAGGGCGGCGAGCGGCTGCGTCAGGTCGGCACCGACGCCCGGCGGCAGATCGAGGCACTGCTGGGCACCAGGGTGTACCTCGACCTGCACGTGAAGATCACCAAAGACTGGCAGCGCGACCCGCGGCAGCTCCGCAAACTCGGGTTCTGACGGTCCCGGCTGCACGGCGGCCCGCTGCGGCTCCCCGGACGAGCCGCTACCGTGCCCCCGTGCATGTGGTGATTGCGGGCGGCCACGGGAAGATCGCGTTGCGGCTCACCGCCCGGCTGGCCGCCCGGGCCGACATCGTGACGTCGCTCATCCGGAACCCCGATCACCGCGCCGACGTCGAGCAAGCGGGCGGCAGGCCGGTCGTCGTCGATCTGGAAGCGACGACGGTCGACGACCTCGTGCCGATCCTGCGCGGCGCCGATGCCGTCGTCTTCGCCGCAGGGGCCGGGCCCGGCAGCGGCGCCGCCCGAAAGGACACCGTCGACCGGGCGGCCGCCGTGCTGCTCGCCGAAGCCGCGCGGGCCGCGGGTGTGCACCGCTACCTGCTGGTGTCCTCGACCGGGGTCGACGACCCGCCGCGGCCCGGCACCGACGAGGTGTGGGCCGCCTACCTGACCGCCAAGAAGGCGGCGGAGGACGCCATCCGCGCCTCTGCGTTGGCGTGGACGATCCTGCGCCCCGGCGCACTGACCGACGATCCGGGCACCGGACGGGTCCTGCTCGCCCCGCCGCCGGTCCCGCCCGCCGAGGTGACCCGCGACGACACGGCCGCCGTCCTCGTCGCCCTGCTCGACACACCGGCCACCGCCGGGCAGATCCTCGAGCTGCGTGCGGGCGACACCGACGTCGACAAGGCCGTGAGGGCCGGCCGCTGACGGCCGGTGCCTGCGCCTACCTCAGCGGCACCGAACTCGCTACGGCCGCGAAGAAGATGATGATGAAGACGATGTAGGCGATGAACAGCAGTGTGAAGATGCCGCCGATGATGATGCCCGCGAGCGCCAGCCCGTCGCCGTCCTCGCCGGTCTTCTTGATCTGACTGCGCGCCACGAAGCCGAACACGAGCCCGAGCGGCGCCACGAGGATGCCGAAGACGAGTGCCAGGATGGCCATCGTGTTGGTGCCGCGCGGCGGCGGGTACGCCTGGCCGTAGCCCGGGTAGGGCTGGGCGTAGCCGGGCTGCGGCTGCGGGTAGGCGCCGTAGGGGTTGTTCGGGTCGTACGGCGCGGTGGGGTAGGGCTGCTGCTGGGCGTACGCGTTCGGGTCGTACGGCTGCTGCTGGCCGTACTGCTCGTAGCCGGGCGGCGCGTAGGGGCTCTGGCCGTAGCCCTGCTGTTGCTGCTGCGGGGGCGGGTACGCGCTCGGCGGCGGGGGCGGCGGGTTCTTGCCCAGCGAGACGGTGTGGTCCGGTCCGTCGTCGGACTGGTGCGGACTCGACATGCTGAGGCCCCCCGTGGTCGGCGTTCACCACGATCGTAGGCCCGGGTCGTAGGCTCTTGTCATGGCCCTGTACCGCGACACCGGCGTCGTGCTGCGGGTGCAGAAGCTGGGCGAGGCCGACCGGATCGTCACGATCCTCACCCGCCGCCACGGCAAGGTCCGCGCGGTGGCGAAGGGCGTGCGGCGCACCCGTTCCCGGTGGGGGGCGCGGCTGGAGCCGTTCAACCACGTCGACGTGCAGTGCTACACGGGCCGCTCGCTCGACATCGTCACGCAGGCCGAGACCGTCGACGCGTTCGGCGTGGGGCTGGTCGGCGACTACGGCCGCTACACGGCCGGGTGCGCGGTGCTGGAGACCGCCGACCGGCTCGTCGCCGAGGAGGGCGAGCCCGCACTGCGGGTGTACCTGCTGGTGGTGGGCGCGGTCCGGGCGCTGTCGGGCCGCGAGCGCGACCCGTCCCTCGTGCTCGACGCGTTCTTCCTGCGCGCGATGACCCACGCGGGCTGGGCCCCCGCGATCAACGACTGCGCCCGTTGCGCCGCCCCGGGCCCGCACCCGGCGTTCAACGTCGCCGCGGGCGGCGCGGTGTGCCCGACGTGCCGCCCGCCGGGCTCGGTCACCCCGTCGCGGGAGACGTTCGTGCTGCTCGACGCCCTGCTGCACGGCGAGTGGCACATCGCCGACGCCGCCACCCCCGTCACCCGCCGCGACACCTCCGGCCTGGTCGCCGCGCACCTGCAGTGGCACATGGAGCGCCAGCTGCGCTCGCTCCCGTTGGTGGAGCGCCGGGCGGCGGCGCGGTAGTTCGCGCGGCGCGGGCGGTGCTCCCCCGCGGCGGCCGTAGGGTGGCGGCGTGCCCTTGCCGCCGCCCCCGCACCCCAGTGGCGCGCGGCCGCCCGCGATCCCGGCGAAGTTCGTGCCCAACCACATCGCGCTGGTCATGGACGGCAACGGCCGATGGGCCAACGCGCGGGGGCTGCCGCGGATCGAGGGGCACCGCCGCGGCGAGGCGTCGCTCATGGACGTGGCGTGGGGATGCCTC
>DATAOO010000128.1:0-1689 GCA_036265695.1 Pseudonocardia sp.
GGCTCGAAGATCCTCGAAGGCTGGCGCCCGCCCTACGACGCCACGGTCGCCGCGCGGCTGCGGGCGGCCGGGATCACCATCCTCGGCAAGACCAACATGGACGAGTTCGCCATGGGCTCCTCCACCGAGCACTCGGCCTACGGCACCACGCACAACCCGTGGGACCTCGCCCGCGTGCCCGGCGGCTCCGGCGGCGGCTCGGCGGCGGCGCTCGCCGCGTACGAGGCGCCCCTGGCCATCGGCACCGACACGGGCGGCTCGATCCGCCAGCCCGCCGCGTTCACCGGCACGGTCGGGGTGAAGCCCACCTACGGCGGGGTGTCGCGCTACGGGCTGATCGCCTGCGCGTCGTCGCTCGACCAGGGCGGCCCGTGCGCCCGCACCGTGCTCGACGCCGCGCTGCTGCACGAGGTGATCGGCGGCTACGACCCGCTCGACTCCACCTCGATCGACGCGCCCGTCCCGTCCGTCGTCGCCGCGACCCGCGAGGGGGCCCGCGGCGACCTGTCCGGCCTGCGCGTCGGCATCGTCCGCGAGTTGGGTGGCGAGGGCTACCAGCCGGGCGTGCGGGCGTCGTTCGAGCAGGCCACGGCGCAGCTGGAGAAGCTGGGCGCCGAGCTCGTCGAGGTGAGCTGCCCGCACTTCGAGTACGGGCTGGCCGCCTACTACCTCATCCTGCCCAGCGAGGTGTCGTCCAACCTCGCGCGGTTCGACGCGATGCGCTACGGCCTGCGTGTGCCCGGGGCCGGGTCGGCGGAGGAGGTCATGGCCGCCACCCGCGAGGCCGGGTTCGGCGCCGAGGTCAAGCGGCGCATCATCCTCGGCACGTACGCGCTGTCCTCGGGCTACTACGACGCCTACTACGGGCAGGCGCAGAAGGTGCGCACGCTGATCTCGCGCGACTTCGCGGCCGCGTTCAGCCAGGCCGATGTGCTGGTCTCGCCCGCCACGCCGACCACCGCGTTCCCGATCGGCGACAAGATCGACGATCCGCTGGCGATGTACCTCAACGACCTCGCCACGATCCCCACCAACCTCGCGGGCACCGCGGCGCTCTCCGTGCCGTCCGGCCTGGCCGCCGACGACAGCGTGGTCGGCCTGCCGGTCGGGCTGCAGATCATGGCGCCCGCCCTCGGCGAGGCCGTGATGTATCGGGTAGCGGCGGCGTACGAGGCGTCCCGGCCCTTCCCGAGCGCACCGGAGGTTTCGCCGTGACTACGCCCGTGCTGGTCGCGTACGACGAGGTCGTGGAGCGCTTCGACCCGATGCTGGGGCTCGAGGTGCACGTCGAGCTCAACACGCACACCAAGATGTTCTGCGGCTGCCCCACCGCGTTCGGCGGCGAGCCCAACACGCAGGTCTGCCCGACGTGCCTGGGCCTGCCCGGGTCGTTGCCGGTGGTGAACCGCATGGCCGTGGAGTCGGCGATGCGGATCGGGCTGGCGCTCAACTGCGAGATCGCGCCGTGGTGCCGGTTCGCGCGCAAGAACTACTTCTACCCGGACATGCCGAAGAACTTCCAGACGTCGCAGTACGACGAGCCGATCGCGTACAACGGCTACCTGGACGTCACGCTGGACGACGGCACGGTCGTGCGCGTGGGCATCGAGCGGGCGCACATGGAAGAGGACACCGGCAAGTCGTTGCACGTCGGCGGCTCCACCGGGCGGATCCACGGCGCCGAGTACT
>DATAOO010000129.1:0-26072 GCA_036265695.1 Pseudonocardia sp.
GTGGTCAGCTCGCGCGGGTCGCGGCGCCCCGAGGACGAGAGGCAGTGCACGCACGCGAGGTTGCAGGCGTAGGTCAGCTCCCAGGTGAGGCAGATCGGGGAGTTGAGGCCGTACTGGAAGTGCTCGACCAGCTTCACATGCGCTCCTCGATGGTTCCGCTCGCGGCCAGCCCGGCCAACGCGCGCAGGTAGGACGGCCGCTGCTCGGCAGCGACACCCGCCGCGACCAGCGCGGAATGGACGTCGGGATGCTCGGCGAGCGCCTGCACCGTGCTCAGCAGCTGCGGCGTCTTCAGGAACGAGAGCTTCCGCGTGCCGAAGTGGTAGACGAGCGCGCCGAACGGCTCGGGGCGCAGCGCGACGCTCGGGCTGCACCGGTAGGGGCGGTCGGGGTCGAACGCCGGGCCCGCAGCAGCGGGCCCGGCGCCCTGGTCGGTGCTAGTAGACACCGCACATGCCGTCGATGGAGACCTCTTCGACGAGGGTCTCCTCGACCACGGGCTCCTCGGTCTCGTGCTCGTTCACTCGGCGCTCCGATCGTCGTGGACGGACGAACCGAAGCTAATTGGCGCCCGGCGCCGCTCACAAGGGGTGAACCTCCGGGCGGCGGGGAGCCTCACCCGGCCGATCGGACAGGCTGTGCCCGTGAGCCCTCTCCTGCACCTCGTCTCGCCGTCCGAATGGCGGGCGGCCCTCGCCGACGGCGCGATCCACCCGACGGTCGCGGAATTCGTGCACCTCTCGGCGCCCGAGCAGGTGGCGGTGGCCGCCAACGGGCACTACGCGGGCCGCACCGACCTCTACCTGCTGGTGCTCGACCCGGCCCGCATACCGGTCGAGGTCCGGTGGGAGGAGAGCGAGCCGCCGATGCGCTTCCCGCACGCCTACGGGCCGGTGCCGACCACGGCCGTGCTCGACGTCCTCCCCTACCCCCCGGGCCCGGACGGCATCTTCGTCACCCCGACGCTCCCCGCACTGGATCCCTCGGCGCGCGCCGCGCGGCTGACCCGCTCGATCGTGCGGCGAGCCGCGACCGCCGCCGTACCCGTGACGGGCGGCGTCGCGCTCCGCACCGCGCCGGTGCCGTACTCCTACCAGCACAACGCCCTCTTCCTCGACGCTCCGGTGGACGCCGCGACGGTCGTCGCCGACGCCGACCGCGCGCTCGTCGGGCTCGACCACCGGGCCGCCGCGCTGTACGGCGACGCGCTCGGCGACACCGCGGTCCAGTTGGGTCGCCGCGGCTGGTCGGTCGACGCGCAGGCCGGGATGATCGCGCGCCCGGGCGGGTCGCCCACCGGTCGCGTCGAGCTGGTCGACCTGGCCGCCGTCCGCCCGCTCTGGAACGCCGACTGGCGACGGGCCGGGCTCCCCGAGGCCGCGGTCGCGCAGCTCTCCGACCGCTACGCGCTGGAGGAGCAGGTGGCCGACCTGCGCTACCTCGCCGTGCGTTTCGGCGGCGCCGTGGTGGCGGCGGCCGTCCTGAAGATCGACGGCGCGACCGCGGGCCTCGACGCCGTCGGCACCGACCCCGGCCACCGCGGCCGCGGGCACGGCGACGCGCTCGTCACCGACGCCCTCGCGCTCGCCGCCGCGGCGGGCTGCGACGTCGTCGGGCTGGACGCGAGCATCGACGACTGGCCCCGCAACTGGTACGCGCGGCGCGGTTTCGCCGAGACCAGCCGCAGCTGGTTCGCGTTTGACGCAACCCGATGATTGCTATAAAGTAGCAACCCATGAGTTGCTATCCAGAAATCGTCGACCGGGAAACCTGGCGGGCCGCGCGGGAGGAGCTGCTGGTCCGGGAGAAGGCGCACACCCGCGCGGGCGACGCGCTCGCCGCTGCCCGACGACGGCTGCCGATGGTCGAGGTCGACGCCACGCTGCCGGTCACCGGCCCGGACGGACTCGTCCCGCTGCTCGCCGTGTTCGAGGGCCGCGACCAGCTCATCGCCTACTTCCACATGTGGCACGAGGGCGCGTCAGCCGCCGACCAGTGCGAGGGATGCACGTTCTTCAACGGCCAGGTCCGCGAGCTGTCCGCGCTGCACTCCCGCGGCGTCACCTACGCCACGCTCTGCGAGGGCCCCTACGACCTCAGCAACCGCTACCGCGAGTTCATGGGCTGGGACGTGCCCTGGTACTCGGCCCGCCCGTCGCTCGACGAGCTGATGGCAGGCCGCTCGCCCGCGCAGCTCGTCTGCTACGTGCGCGACGGCGACCGCGTCTTCGAGACCTACGCGACCGGGACCGGCCGCGGCTTCGAGCAGCCGATGGGGCCCGCCTACGGGTTGCTGGACCTCACCGTCTACGGGCGGCAGGAGCCGTGGGAGGACTCGCCGGAGGGCTGGCCGCAGCCGTGGAAGGACAACCCGTTCCGCGTCGACGGGCGTCCGATCGCGCAGTGGTCGCGGATCGCGGCGGGGCGCTCCGACGACCTGGACAGCTGACCCCTGCCCGATCAGGCAGGTCCGTGTCCTCCCCGCCTACACGTGTTGCCCGACCCCGGGGGCGGCTTAGCGTCGGCTTCGACCCAAACCTGCGCCAGAGAGGGCTGCCATGCAGGTCGAAGAGATGCTTCCGCTGTTCCCCATCAAGGAGTTCCACCCGTTCCCGCGGGGCCTGATGGGCCCGGGTGCGCACGAGATCGTCGGCCCGGAGGCCCTGAAGCTCGGCTTCAAGAAGACGCTGGTGATGACGTCGGGCCTCCGGGGTTCCGACATCGTGCACAAGATCACCGAGTCGCTGAAGTACCACGGGCTCGAGGTCGTGGTCTACGACAAGGTGGAGTCCAACCCCAAGGACTACAACGTCATGGACGCTGTGGGCCTCTACCAGCAGAACGAGTGCGACAGTTTCATCTCCATCGGCGGCGGCTCCTCGCACGACGCCTGCAAGGGCGCGCGCGTCTCGGTCGCGCACGACGGCCGCAACGTCAACGAGTTCGAGGGCTTCAACAAGTCGGAGAACCCGAAGAACCCGCCGCACATCGCGATCTCCACCACGGCGGGCACGGGCTCGGAGACGTCCTGGGCCTACGTCATCACCGACACCACGACCGACCCCGACAACCCGCACAAGTACGTCGCGTTCGACGACGCCAGCGTCACGTCGCTGGCCATCGACGACCCGGTGCTCTACTATAGCTGCCCGATCGACTACACCGCCCAGTGCGGGTTCGACGTCCTCGCGCACGCCTCCGAGCCGTACGTCTCGCGGATCAACTTCCAGACCTCGCTCGGCAACGCGCTGCACGCCATCAAGCTGACCGCGGAGAACCTGCGCGAGGCGGTGTGGAACCCGCAGAGCCTCGCGGGCCGCGAGGGCATGATGTACGCGCAGTACATCGCCGCGCAGGCGTTCAACTCCGGCGGTCTGGGCATCATCCACTCGATCAGCCACGCCGTGAGCGCGTTCTACGACACCCACCACGGCCTGAACAACGCGATCGCACTGCCGCGCGTGTGGGCGTTCAACATGCCGGTGGCCTACAAGCGCTTCGCCGACATCGCCCGCGCGATGGGCCTCGACACCCACGGCATGACCGACGTGCAGGCCGCCGAGGCCGCGCTCGCCGCCGCCATCCGGCTGCTGCGCGACGTGGGCATCCCGGAGCGGTTCGTCGACGTCACGCAGGACTCGTACTCGAAGAACCGGCTGGGCGTCGGCCCGACCAAGTTCTACGAGAACGCGAAGACCATCATCGGTGACGGGCCGGACATCGACCGGATCACCAACCACGTCCTCGGCGACGCGTGCACGCCGGGCAACGCCAAGGAGTGCACCTTCGAGACCGTGCGCCCGGTGGTCGACCACTGCATGAACGGCGACCTCGACGACCTGCTGACCTGACCGATCGGACATACCCTGAGGGGGCGCCCCCATCCGGGCGCCCCCTCGGTGATGAGGAGCACGCGTTGTCGCAGTTCGAATCCGTCGAAGAGGTCGTCGAGGCGCTGGCCGAGCAGGGCTACATCGCCGACACCCGCCTCGCCACCACCGTCTTCCTCGTCACCCGTCTCGACAAGCCGCTGCTCATCGAAGGTCCCGCGGGCGTCGGCAAGACCGAGCTGGCCAAGGCCCTCGCGGGCATCACCGGGCGCCGCTTGCTGCGCCTGCAGTGCTACGAGGGCCAGGACGAGACCAAGGCGCTCTACGAGTGGGACTACGGCAAGCAGCTGCTGTACACGCAGATCCTGCGCGAGAAGATCGGGCAGGTCGTGGCGGACGCGCCGGACCTCAACGAGGCCGTCGAACGGATCGGGGCGCAGGAGAGCGTCTTCTTCTCCGAGCGGTTCCTCGCCTCCCGGCCGCTGCTGGAGTCCGTGCGCGGCGAGGAGCCGAGCGTCCTGCTGATCGACGAGGTCGACCGGGCCGACGAGGCCCTGGAAGCCGTGCTGCTGGAGACGCTCGCCGAGTACCAGGTGTCGGTGCCCGAGGTGGGCACGTTCACCACGAAGACCCCGCCGTACGTGATCCTCACGTCGAACAACACGCGCGACCTCTCCGCCGCGTTGAAGCGCCGCTGCCTGCACCTGGTCCTCGACTACCCGTCGGCCGAGCGCGAGCTCGCCATCGTCCGGTCGAAGGACACCGGGCTGCCCGACGCCCTGGCCACCCAGCTCGTCGACATCGTGCGCGGGCTGCGCGAGCTGGAGCTGCGCAAGGCGCCGTCGATCTCGGAGACGATCGACTGGGCGCGCACGCTGGCCGTGCTCGGGGTGGAGGAGCTCACGGCCACCGTGCTGTCCGACACCGCGTCGGTGGTGGTCAAGTACGACAAGGACGTGCGCAAAGCGGTGAGCGCGCTGCCGCGGCTGGTGGATCCCAACGCGGTCGTCCCCGAGCACGGCCATGGGCACGGCCACGGGCACGGGCACGGCCACTCGCATGACGAGGACACCGACGCGGTCGACGGCCGCGCGGTGCGGGCGGCGAAGGACACCCCCGGCCGGTTCGGGCACACCTACGGCAGCAACCCGCTGGGCAACGGTGAGCCCGTGACGTCGCCGAAGGTGCCCGCCGAGCGCGGCTCCCGGAGCTTCGGTGCGGGCCTGGGCCGCAAACGGGCCCTCTGATGGAGAACGCCATCCACCGGTTCGTCCGGCTGCTACGGCTGCGGGGCGTGCGCATCTCCACCCCGGAGGCGCTCGACGCCATGGTGTGCGCCCGAGAGCCGGGGATGCTGCGCGACAAGGAGCAACTGCGTTCGGCGCTCCGCGTCGCGCTCGTCAAGGACCGGCGCGACGAGGAGGTCTTCGACGAGATCTTCGACCAGTTCTTCGCGCTGGTGAAGGTGGGTGGTCCCGGTGTCGGGCACGGCCACGGGCACGGCCACGACGACCTGTCCGACGAGGGCGCGCTCGAGGACTTCACCCTCAGCGACACCCCCAGCGACACCCCGCAGCAGGGCCATTCGCACGGCAAGCCCGTCGACATCCGCGACTTCTTCAAGCCCGAGGACCTCGCCCAGCAGTACAACCTCCACCAGGAGGCCAACAAGATCGACCTCGCCGCGATGACCGACGAGATCGTGCTGTCCAAGGACAACCAGGGCCTCATGGGCGAGGGCAACCGCGTGCAGATCGAGACCGACCGCCTGCACCACGCGGGCGTTCCCGGCCAGATCAGCCAGCAGCAGGGCACGAAGGTGGACGCCGACCTCTCGGTCGCCCAGCAGGAGGCGCTGCTCGGCTGGCTGAACGACGTCGAGGAGCTGTCGCAGGACGGCGACGAGGACGACGCCGCGGCGTTGCGGCGCAGGCTCACCGGCGTGCTCAACGGACTGCCCGAGGCGATCAAGAGGCACCTGGAGGCCCTGCTCGCGCTGGAGAACCGGGTGGTGGAGGGGCACGAGCGGAAGGCCGCCGAGGTCGACGCCGTCGGTGAGCACGAGCGGATGGAGCTGGAGGAGTCGCTGCGGCGGCTCGCTCGCTCGCTGCACGGCGGGCTCACCCACAAGCGGAAGGTGTCGGCGCGGGGGCGGATCGACTCCGGCCGCACGATGCGGCGCAACATGCGCTTCGACGGCATCCCGTTCGCGCCGGTCACCGTCACGCGGGCGGAGGACAAGCCGCGGCTGGTGATCCTGGCCGACGTCTCCCTGTCGGTGCGGGCCACCGCGCGGTTCACGCTGCACCTCGTGCACGGCCTGCAGAGCCTGTTCGGCCAGGTGCGGACGTTCGCGTTCGTGGCCGACCTGGTCGAGGTCACCGACCTCTTCGCCGACCACCCCGTGGAGCAGGCCCTCGGGCTGATCTTCGGCGGCGACGTGCTCGACGTCGACGCCAACTCCGACTACGGCGCCGCGTTCCGCCGGTTCCACGAGGACTTCGGCTCGGCGGTCAACCGCCGCTCCACCGTGATCGTCCTCGGCGACGGGCGGGGCAACGGCAACGACGCAGGCGTGGAGGCGTTCGCCGAGATCACCCGGCGGGCCCGTGAGACGATCTGGCTCACGCCCGAGCCCCGCTACTCCTGGGGCCTCGGAGGCTGCGACCTCCCGGTGTACGCGGAGTACTGCTCGCGCGTGCGGGTGGTGCGTGACCTCACCGGTCTGGAGAGCGCGGCGGAGGAGATGGCGACGGAGCTGGTGGGTCGCTGACGACGTTCAGCGCGGCCAGCACCCCCTCGCGGTCGGCAAAGGCCTGCAGGTGCCGGAACTCCTCCTCGTGCCCGTCGACGTCGAACGCGTAGAGGAGCTCGCGCAGCAGATCCCGTTCGATCGGTGAGATCGGCACCCGGTCGTGGCTCAGCGCCCCGGCGAGCTCGTCGGCCGCCAGCCCCCACTCGCCCGCCCAGAGGTAGGTGCACACCGACTCCCGGGTCTCCGCGAACAGTCGATCGCCGAGTCCGGTGATCAGCTCGTTCGCCGCAGCCTCGAACCGGACGTGGTCCATCGGTCTCCTACTTCGGGTTGCGGACGACGCCATGGCCGTCCAGCGGGATCGCGGTCACGATAAAGCCGTCGTCGCGGACGACAACGCGGATGCGCACCCCGTCGCGCACCCCGGTGGCCTCCCAGCGGTCGGGGACGCGGCTGCGCTGCAGGGTCTGGGGGTCGCGAGCCACGGAGAGCGCCGCCGCGGTGATCGCGGCGCCGGTCCAGCCCCGCGGGAACTCAGTCTTCCCCGGGAGTCCGGTGCCGGGGGCGTGGCCGCCACCTGACCGGTCGCCGGTGAGGATGTGGGTGGCCTGCTGCGGGGTCAGGTGGATCGCGCCGGGCGTGGGGTGGGGGCCTGCGGCGGTGTCCCAGGCGGTGCCGGTGAGGCCCAGCCCGGCGACCTTGCCGGTGTCGGCAGGCCTCACGTCGGTCGTCGCGGCCGCCTTGCGCAGGTGCTGCTCGTCGGCGGCATCAAGTCGTTGGACGAGCCGGTCGAGCGAGAACAGGTAGGCGTCGCGGTAGTGGTTCAGATGGGCGAGCGCCAGCGCGCCCATGCCGACCAGCAGCTCGAGCTCGGGGACGTTCCAGGCGATCTTGCCCAGCAGGCGGGCGGGCAGCTCGAGCGGCTCCATGTCGGCGACGGCCTCGGCCGCCGCACCCCGCACGGCCGTGCGGGTGTGCTCGATGAGGTCGGCCAGCTCCCGGCAGGAGTCGGCGAGCAGGCCCGCCCCGTTCACCACGGCGTTGAACAGCGGATCGGTCCCGCAGGGGGTGTACCGCTGGGCCCAGAACGTGCGCATGGCGCTGAACGCGACCCCGTCGCCGGTGGCGGCCAGGCGCCGGAAGGTGTCGTCACCGACGCCCGCGATGCGGCTCGTCCCCTCCGCCAGCGCGACCCACCGTGCCCCCGCCGCGCGCAGCCGCTCGGGGTCGCCGCCGGGGTAGTACGGGGCCAGGGCGTCGGGCACCTCCGGCCCGCCCGCCCCGGTGCTCGACGGCGGGCCGTTCCCGCCCGTTGGCCCGCCCGGGCCTCCGGCGCCAGCGGCAGGCGACGGTACGACTCCGACCCCCTCGCGCGGCGGGTGCGCGCCTGCGCCGGGCGGGCCGCCGCGGGCCTTTGCCCCTCCGGCCGCGCCCTTGGGCGGCGAGCTCAGGCGGCCGGTGGCGTCGTGTTCGGCGCCGAGGTAGGTGTCGGCGGTGCCCGCCAGCTTCGTCGCGATCACCCCCAGCGTGGTGGCCGCCGCGGAGGCGGCCGCCCACTCCGCGGCGGCCACCGCGTCGTAGCGCGCCCGCCACGCGGCGAGCACCGGATCGCGACCCGCCATCCCGTCGGTGTCGCCCAGCCCGCTGGTGGCGAGGAGGCCCTCGGCGTCGGCCCGGAGCCGCGCGAAGGCCGCCGCGGCGGCGCGCAGATCGTCGATCCGCACGGCGAATCCCGCCATCCCGAGCACGCGGCCAGCGTCCTCGCGAGGGCAGGTCGCCGTGGCCGAACGACACCACCCCACTCGATCGGACGAGCGCCCATCCCGCCCGTCCGGAGAGGCGCGCTCGCGCCCATCGCATGCCTACGCTGCGGAGATGACGCGCACCACCCGCCTGACGCTCGACGCCGACGGGCAGCTGCGCCACCACATCCCGCCCGGCGAGCTCAGCAACGACCTTGCGGGGTGGATCGCCGACGACCTCGTCGCGCCCGGCCTCATCCCGCCGCACGCGTTCGAGGACACCTTCGTGTCCGTGGTCGACGGAGCCTGGCTCCCCTTCTACCGCAACACCCTCCGCGAGCTCGCCCGCGGCGGCGCACCCGGTGGCACCAACGCGGGCATGGCCCCCGTGCACGACCGCGCCGCCGACCTCGCCCTCGGCTCCGTGGTGGAGCTGGGGTGCTGCTTCGGCTTCCTGTCCCTCCGCCTGGCCCGCGACGGCCATCGAGTGACGTCCGTGGACCTGTCGCCCGGCACCGTCGAGCTCCTCGCCTTGATCGCCCCGGCGCTGGGCCCGCCGCTGCACGCGCTCGCAGGCGACGCGACCGCGATACCGCTGGCCGACGGCAGCGCCGACACCGTGTTCGCCGTTCACCTCCTCGAGCACCTTCCGCCCGCGCTCGCGCCGCGGGTGATCGCCGAGATGTCGCGGGTGGCCCGGCGACGCGTTGTGGTGGCCGTGCCGTTCGAGCACGCACCCAACCCGACCTGGGGGCACGTCCGCACGTTCGACCTGGCCGATCTCGCCGCGCTCGGCGTCGCCACCGGCCGCCCGTACACCGTGGACGAACACCACGGCGGCTGGCTCGTCGTGGACGTCTGACCGCGAGTCGGCCGCGCCGCGGACGGATGACGCGGGCCGTCGATGTGCGTGGCGACCAGCGTTGGCGGGGCACTACAGTCGGCGGTGGCGCACGGGGCGCCACCGGTCCGCGGGAAGGGCACAAGCCCAGCCGGGCACGACCCTGCTCCACCCCGGCCGACTCCGTCCGGCCTGCGCATGCGGACACCAGGCACATCGGACCGGAGACCGCCATGCCACACCTCCCCGAAAACCCCAGCCTCGAACACCTGCGACGACAGGCTCGCACGCTGCTCCGACAGTTTCGTGCCGCCGACGCCGAGGCCCTCGCCCTTCTGCGCGAGCACCACCCCCGCCCGCACGAGCCGCTCCGGCTCGCCGACGCACAGCTCGTCGTCGCCCGGTCCTACGGCTTCGCGAGCTGGCCCGCGTTGCGGCGGCACATGGACGTGGTCGGACGGTTCGCCCGCTCGCCGCACACCGTGCCGCCGAGCCCGGACGCCGCCGACGAGTTGCTGCGCTTGGGCTGCGTGCGCTACGGCGGCGACAGCCGGGCCGACCAGGCCCGCGCCGTCGCGCTGCTGGCCGAGCGCCCGGAGCTGTCGGGCGCGAGCCTGTACACCGCCGCCGCCACCGGCGACGTCGCCGCCGCGCGGGCGTTCCTCGGCCGCGACCCGGCTGCGGCCAACCGCCCGGGCGGCCCGTTCGGCTGGGAGCCGTTGCTCTACCTCGCCTACTCTCGGATCGGCGGTGACGCGCTGCCCGTCGCGCGGCTGCTGCTCGACCACGGTGCCGACCCGAACGCGGGCTACCTTTGGGAGGGCACCTACCCGTTCACGGCGCTGACCGGCGCATTTGGCGGCGGCGAAGACCGGGGCAACCAGCCGCCGCATCCGCAGGGGCTCGCGCTCGCCCGGATGCTGCTCGAGGCGGGCGCCGACCCCAACGACAGCCAGGCCCTCTACAACCGCCAGTTCGAGCCCGACGACGGACACCTGCGGCTACTGATCGAGTTCGGCCTCGGCACCGACCGGGGCGGCCCGTGGCACCGGCTGCTGCACAGCTACCACGGCACACCCGCCCATCTGCTGGAAGACCAACTGTCGGCAGCGGCGCAGTTCGACCGGCCCGGCTGGGCGCGGCTGGCGCTGGCCGCCGGCGCCGACCCCGACGGGTGCGGCACCGCGCAGCCCGTGCTGCACGGCCGTACGCCCTACGAGACCGCCGTCCACCGCGGGAACCTGGAGGTGGCGGAGCTGCTGCGAGCGGCCGGAGCCGCTGCGCCCGCCGTCGCCGACGTCGACGCGTTCCTCATGACGTGCCTGGCGGGCGACCGAGCGGGGGCGGAGCAGTCGCGCGCGGCCGATCCGGGCATCGTCGACCGGGCCCGGGCGCGCCGGCCCGATGCTGTGCTGACGGCGGTCGAGGTCGGCCGGGCGTCGGCGGTACAGCTGTTGGTGGACCTCGGCTTCGACGTGCACGCCGGGCACCGGATCACGCCGTTGCACCAGGCCGCCTACGACGGGGACGTCGAGCTCGTCGCGCTGCTGCTGGAGCTCGGCGCTGACCCCGCCCGGCGGGACCACTCGTTCAACGCCACACCGCTGGGGTGGGCCGAGCACAACCACCAGCAAGCGGCGGTCGAGCTGCTGCGCTCGGTCACGCCCGCCGACGCCAACCCGCCGTCGCGCTGAGCCGCCCCGACGCACCACACCCAAGCCGCGCGGCCACGCCGACACCGCATCCCCGGGCACGCCGCCGCCCGACGCCGCCCGCCGCCGCGCTGAGCCGCCCCGACGCACCACACCCAAGCCGCGCAGCCGCGCCGACACCGCATCCCGCGGTATCCCGCCGCCCGTTGCCACGACACCGGCGAGTCGCCGTCGTGGGAGTCGCGACCCGCCGTCACGGATTCGGCGACTAGCCCGTCATGGGAGTCGCGACTCGCCGTCACGGATACGGAGACTCGGCGCGGTGAAACGGCCAACACGCCACGGCGAAACGTACGACTCACCCGGGGGTTACTCGGCGGCTGTGGTCAGGGCCCGGCGGGTCAGGACGCGGGCCAGGTGACGGCGGTAGGCGGGGGTGGCGGCGAGGTCACCGGGCGGGTCGGTGTCCTGGTCGGCCAGGGCCGCAGCGTCCGGGATCGACGCGCCCGAGGCCAGTGCCGCCTCCGTGGCCGACGCCCGCAGCGCCGTGGAGCCCATGTTGACCAGCCCCACCCGCCCGTCGACGACCGCGACCGCGACGATCGCCCAGTCGTTGGCGCGCCGGGTGAACTTCTCGTAGGCCCAGCCCGCCGATCCCGTGCGCGGCACGCGGATCTCGACGACCAGCTCGTCCGGCTCGAGCGCCGTCGAGAACAGCCCCGTGAAGAACTCCTCCACCGGCACCTTGCGCTCCCCACGCGGCCCGCGCAGGACGATCGCGCCCCCGAGGGCCAGCACGGCGGCGGGCAGGTCGGAGGCCGGGTCGGCGTGCGCGAGCGAGCCGCCGAGCGTGCCGCGGTGGCGCACCTGCGGGTCGCCGACCGTGCGCGCGACCGCCCCGAGCAGCGGCGCCTCCGCCTCGACGACGTCGGACGTCGCGAGGTCGTGGTGGCGGGTGCCCGCGCCGATGGCCAGCTCGTCGCCGTCGACGCGCGTGTACCGCAGCTCGCCCAGCCGCCCGATGTCGATCACCAGCTCGGGCGCGGCGAGGCGCAGCTTCATCACGGGGAGCAGCGAGTGGCCGCCCGCGAGCACCTTGGCGTCGTCGCCGTGCTCGGCCAGGAGCGCCAGCGCGGCGTCGAGCGTCTCGGGACGTTCGTAGGTGAAGCCGACGGGGATCACGCGCCGTCTCCCGTCGAGAACCCGGGCGCCGCCTCGACGCCGTCGGCCGACGCCCTGCGCAGCGTTCCGCCCTGCACCTCGTCGGGATCCTGCCCGGACGCGGCGATCACCGCCCGCACGATGTTGTGGTAGCCCGTGCAGCGGCAGAGGTTGCCCTCCAGCCCCTCGCGGACCTGCCGCTCGGTGGGCTTCGGGTTCTCGCTGAGCAGCCCGACCGCCGCCATCACCATGCCCGGCGTGCAGAAGCCGCATTGCAGGCCGTGCTCGGTGCGGAACGCGGCCGCGACGGGGTGCAGGTCGGCGCCGTCGGGCGAGAGCCCTTCGAGCGTGGTGACCTCGCCGCCGTCGACCTGCGCCGCGAGCAGCGTGCACGACTTCACGGACTCGCCGTCGAGCAGCACGGTGCACGCGCCGCAGGACGTGGTGTCGCAGCCGATATTGGTGGCCTTGAGGCCGAGCACGTCGCGCAGGTAGTGCGCGAGCAGCAGCCGCGGCTCGACGTCGGCGCTGGTCGACGCGCCGTTGACGGTGATCTCGACCTTCACTTCGCTCCCTCGATCGCTTCCCACACCCGCAGCGGGGTCAGCGGCATGTCGATGTGGCGCACCCCGAGGTGCGCGAGCGCGTCGATCACTGCGCTCTGCGCCGCCGGGGTGGCGCCGATGGTGCCCGCCTCGCCGATCCCCTTGACCCCCAACGGGTTGAGGTGGGTGGGCGTGGCCATGTCGAGCAGCGTGAAGCTGGGCAGCTCCGCCGCCGACGGGATGCCGTAGTCGGCGAACGTGGCGGTGACCGGGTTGCCGTCCTCGTCGTAGACGACCTCCTCGAGCAACGCCTGCGCGATACCCTGCGCGATGCCGCCGTGCCGTTGGCCCTCGGCCAGCAGCGGGTTGAGGACGGGGCCGGCGTCGTCGATGGTGACGATCTTGTCGATGACCGCCTTGCCCGACTCCACGTCGACGAGCGCGACGGCCACGTGCGCGCCGAACGGGAACGTCGGCGCCCCCGAGTCGAAGCGGGTGTCGACGCGCAGCTTCTCGCGTTCGGCGAGGTCGGCGAGCGACACGGCGGTGTCCGTGCCGCGCACGACGACCGCTCCCCGCTCCACCACGAGGTCGTCGGCGTTGGCCTCCAGCAGGTCGGCCGCCCGCTGTTTGGCCACCTCCACCAGCTCACCCGCCGCCTGGTAGACGGCCACGCCGCCGGTCTGCAGGCTCCGCGAGCCCATGGTGCCCGAGCCGCGCGGGATGAGGTCGGTGTCGCCGTGCTTGACGGTGATCTTCTCGACCGGGATGTCCAGGTGCTCGCTCGCGAGCATCGCCCAGGCCGTGGCGTGCCCCTGGCCGTGCGGGGAGGTGCCGGTCAGCACGGTGACCGTGCCGTCGGGGTGCACCTCGACCGCGGCGCTCTCCTTGAACGCCCCACCCCCGGTGATCTCGACGAACACCGAGACGCCGATGCCGATCTGCATCGCGTCGCCGCGCTCGCGCCGGGCGGCCTGCTCAGCCCGCAGGTCGGCGTACCCGACCGCGTCGAGCACCTTGTCGAGGGCCTTCTCGTAGTCGCCCGAGTCGTAGGGCGCGCCGCCCTTGGTGGTGAGCGGGAACTGGTCGGGCTTCAGGAGGTTGCGGCGGCGCACCTCGGCGGGGTCCATGCCGATCTCGGCGGCGAACAGGTCCATCGCCCGCTCGATGGCCGCCGTGGCCTCGGGGCGTCCGGCGCCGCGGTAGGCCGCGACGGACGTGGTGTTGGTGACGAGCACGCGCGCCCGCGACTCCACCCGCTCGATGTCGTACACAGCGGGGGCCATCATGCGCGTGAACATCGGCAGCACCGCGCCGAGGCGGGGGTAGGCGCCCGCATCCTGGAGGACGTCGAGGCGGTAGGCGCGGACGGTGCCGTCGCGGTCGCCGCCGATCGTGACCGTCTGCAGCTGGGCGCGGCCCTGCACCATCCCGGTCATGTTCTCCGAGCGGGTCTCGGTCCACCGCACCGGCCGTCCGACCTGCTTGGCGAGCCACACGACCAGCGCGAACTCCGGGTCGGCGCCGATCTTCGCGCCGAAGCCGCCGCCCACGTCCGGGGTGATCACCCGCAGCTGCGCGGCGTCGATGCCGAGCCAGCCCGCCACCTCGCTGCGCGTGTCCTGCGCGTTCTGCGTGGAGCACCAGAGGGTGGCGCGGCCGTCGTCGCCCCACTCGGCGGCGGCGGCGCGGGTCTCCAGCGGGGAGGCGGCGAGCCGCTGGTTGACCAGCTCCCTCGTGACGACGACCTCGCAGCCGTCGAAGAGGTTCGGGTCGAACTCCTTGTCGTGGTCGAAGCCGTTGGAGGTGTTGGTGCCCGCGTCGGGGAAGAGCAGCACCTCGTCGGTGGCGGCGGCCTTGAGGTCGATGACGACCGGCAGCGGGTCGTAGTCGACCTCGACCAGGTCGGCGGCGTCCTGCCCCTGGTAGGACTCCTCGGTGAGGACGGCGGCGACCGGCTCGCCGACGAACCGCACCACGTCCTTCGCCAGGAACTGGCGCACCATCTTGTCGTTCGCCCCGCCGAACAGCAGCGCAGGCGCGAGGTCGACGTCGGCGCCGGTGAACACGCCGACGACGCCGGGCGCCGAGCGGGCCTCCCCGACGTCGATCGCCTCGATGCGGGCGTGTGCGAGTGGCGACCGGACGAGCGTGAGATGCAACGCTCCGACCAGGTCGAGGTCGTCGGTGTAGCGGGCGCCGCGCGAGAGGAAGGCCGGATCCTCCACGCGCACGACGCGCGTGCCCATGATGCTCATCGTCTCGGAGCCTAACCCCGCAGCCGGATCACCGCTCCCACCACGGATCGATCGCCCACAGCGGCGAGACCGGGCCGTGGCCCGCGCCGAGCGGGTAGGCGTGCCGGACGGCCTCCACGACGTAGCGCTTCCCGAGCGCCACCGCGTCGGGAACGGCCATGCCGCGCGCGAGAGCGGCGGCCGTGGCCGAGGCCATGCTGTCGCCGCTGCCGTGGGTGTCGCCCGTGGCGAACCGCGGTCCGAGCAGCTCGGTGAAGGTGTGGCCGTCGTAGAGCAGGTCGACGCACACGTCGGCGTCCTCCACCAGGTGCCCGCCCTTGACCAGGACGTACCGCGGCCCCATGGCGTGCAGCAGCTTGGCCGCCTCGTACTGCGCGGCCCGGTCGTGCACGTCGACGCCCACGAACAGCCGCACCTCGTCCAGGTTCGGCGTGACGAGGGTGGCGCGGGGGAAGAGCAACGAGCGGAAGGCGTCGAGGGCGTCGTCGGCCAGCAGCTGGTCGCCGTGCACGGACGCGGCCACCGGGTCGACGACGAACGGGGTGGGGCCGTCGGCGCCGATGCCGACGCGGTCGCAGGCTTCGGCGATCGCCCGGATGATCGCCGAGGTGCCGAGCATGCCGGTCTTGGCCGCGTCCAGACCGATGTCGGTGGCGACCGCCTCGATCTGCGCCGCCACCGTCTCCGGCGGCAGCGTGTGCACGCCGGTGACACCGACGGTGTTCTGCACCGTGACCGCGGTGACCGCCAGGCAGGCGTGCACGCCGCACGCCGTCAGCGCCCGCAGGTCCGCGGCGACGCCCGCGCCGCCGCCCGAGTCGGTGCCCGCGATCGTCATGACCCGCGGCGGGGTCTTCGTCGCCATGTCGTCCCTCCCGGCACTCACGATCGCAGATGGGCGGCCAGGACGTCGGCTTCGGCGTGCAGCCGGTCGGCCCGGTCGGGACGACCGAGTGCGGCGTACTCCCGCGCCGCTTCCCGGCGTTGTTCGACCTCGGCCGCGACCACCGCGCCGACGTCCACGGGCCGCCGCTCGACCTCGGCCGCGCCGAGCCCGTCGACCGCTCCGGCGATCGGGCCGCTGCCCGGCGGCGGCACGTGCGACGCGTCCACCGCGCCCGCGTTCTCGATCGCGGCCAACGCCGACCGCAGCGCGGAGACGGCCACCGCGTCGCGGGCCTTGAGGGCGGTGGTGAGCGCCCGGCGCAACGTGACGGTGTCCACAGACGCAATACTTGCGCGCCTCGACCGGTTACGAAGACATGCCTCTGACCGGAGAGTACGAGCTGAGCCCCGCGAGCTGGGTCCGCGAGCAGACCGAGAAGATCTTCGAGACCGGGACGACCGACAGCGTCGACATCAAGGGCCGTCCGGTCGTCCTGGTGACGATGCGCGGCGCGAAGTCGGGCAAGCTGCGCAAGGTGCCGCTCATGCGGGTCGAGCACGACGGCGTGTACGCGATCGTCGCCTCCAAGGGCGGCGCCCCGACGAACCCGGTCTGGTACGCGAACGTCGTGGCCAACCCGCACGTCGAGCTGCAGGACGGCACCGTGACGAAGGACTACACGGCGCGCGAGGTCACCGGCGACGAGCGGGCGCTCTGGTGGGAGCGGGCCGTCGCCACCTACGCCGACTACGCCGACTACCAGCGCAAGACCGACCGGCAGATCCCGGTGTTCGTGCTGGAGCCGCGCGCCGCCTGAGGTCAGGGCAGCTCGGTCGGCACCGCGACGACGTCGACCATCGCGCCGTTGCGCAGCACCGTGACCGGCAGCGGCACGCCGATGGCGTCGCCGAAGAGCTGGCGCTGGATCCCCTGGGCGTCCTCGACGGGCCGACGGCCGACGTCGAGCACCAGGTCGCCTGCGCGCAGGCCCGCCTGGGCGGCCGGGCTGCCGCCGATCACCTCGGCGAGCCGCAGGCCGTTGCGGCGGCCGTAGCGGTCGGCCACCGCCGCGGGCACCGGCGCCGGGGTGCCGACGACGCCCAGGTAGGCGCGGCGCACGCGGCCGTCGGCGAGCAGGGTGGCGACGATCCGGCGCGTGGTCGCGTTCACCGGCACCGCGAGCCCCAGCCCCACGCCTGCCACGGCCGTGTTGATCCCGACCACGCGGGCGCGGGAGTCGGCGAGCGCACCGCCGGAGTTGCCCGGGTTCAGCGCCGCGTCGGTCTGGATCACGTCCTCGACCACCCGGCCCGCGGCGCCGCTGCGGGTCGGCAGCGCCCGGCCGAGCGCGCTGACCACGCCCGCTGTCACCGAGCCCGCGAGCCCGAGCGGGTTGCCCACCGCTACGACGAGCTGGCCGACGACGAGCCCGTCGGCGTCGCCGAGCGCCACCGGTGGCGGCAGCGATCCGCGGACCGCGCGCAGCACCGCGAGGTCCGAGAGCGGGTCGGTGCCCACCACGGCCACCTCGACCTGCGTGCCGTCCACGAAGTCCGCCCGCCCGCGCCGCGCCTGCCCGACGACGTGCGCGTTGGTGACGAGGATCCCGTCGCCGGTGACGACGGCCGAACCGCTGCCCCGCCCCGTGCGCACCGCCGCGACCTTGCCCGTGAGCTCCGCGGCCACCGCGCTCACCGTCTGCGAGTAGGCATCCAGCTCGTCCACGTCCGTCTCCCGTGATTACAGCGTTACAGCCACGGTACGCCGGTCGGCGACGACGTTCGCTCAGCGCGGAACGGCCTCGGCCTCGAGCTGCGCGGGGTCCCACGCCAGCCCGGGCACCCCCCATCCGTTGCGCTTCACCGCCTTCCGCGCGGCTCGCTGGTTGCGGCCGACGAGGCGGTCCAGGTAGAGCAGGCCGTCGAGGTGGTCGGTCTCGTGCTGCAGGCACCGCGCCAGGAAGCCGGTGCCCTCGACGACGACGGGCGCGCCGTCGAGGTCGGTGCCCGTGACCCGCGCCCACTCCGCGCGCCCGGTCGGGAACTGCTCGGCCGGCACGGAGAGGCAGCCCTCGTCGTCGTCCTCCGGATCGGGCATGCCTTCCGGTCGGGCGGACGTCTCGATCACCGGGTTGACGACGACGCCGCGCGCCCGCCTGCCCTCCTCGTCCGGGCAGTCGTAGACGAAGACGCGCAGGTCGACGCCCACCTGGTTGGCCGCGAGCCCGACGCCGTGGGCCGCGGCCATGGTGTCGAACATGTCCGCGACCAGCGTGCGGAGCTCGTCGTCGACCTCCCGGACACGGCGGGTGGGGGTGGAGAGAACGGGATCACCGACGATGCGGATGGGACGCACGGCCACCCGTCGAGCTTACGGCCGTTCCGACCGTGTCCCGCGCAGTATCGTCGGCCGCCCGTGGCAGAATGCCGCTGCGAATGACAGACGTGTGATTCGTAGTGCAGGCCGCGAGGAGCGTGATGGAGCCCGCCACCGAGATCAGCGCGCCGTTCGGTCAGCTGGATCGTCGCGATCGCGAGATCCTCGCGTTCGAGCGGCAGTGGTGGAAGTACGCGGGCGCCAAGGAGCAGGCCATCCGCGAGCTGTTCGACATGTCGGCCACACGCTACTACCAGGTGCTCAACGCGCTGCTCGACAAGCCGGAGGCGATGGCCGCCGATCCGCTGCTGATCAAGCGCCTGCGCAGGCTCCGCACGAGCCGTCAACGCACCCGTGCGGCGCGTCGCCTGGGTTTCGAGCCCTGGTGAGGCCACCATGAACCTGCCGTCGTAAGCGATCACCGGAGGTTTGTCGTGACCGAGCCTGCCCCGTCCGGAGGGCCTTCCCCGCTGCGGGTCGGAGGTCTGGCACTGCTCGGCGCGGGCGCCGTCGCGGCGCTGATCGGGCTCGCCACGCTCCTCCCCGGCGGGAGCAGCACCACCACACCGGCCGCCACCACCCCGCCGCCCGCGCCCACCGCGGCGCCCACCGCGGCCGCGACGCCCGGAGCGACCGTCGCCGCGCAGCCCGCGCCCACCGTCCCGGCGGCTGTGCCGACGGCCGTGCCGACGGCCGGGCCGACGGTCGCCATCGCCGCGCCGCCCCCGGCCGCACCCGCGCCCGCCGCCCCCCAGGCGGGCACCGGCGGCGGCAGCGCGGCGGCGCGCGGGCCCGTCCGCGTCTACAACAACAGCACGGTCACCGGCCTCGCCGCCCGTGCCGCCAACGACTTCCGCGCCGACGGCTGGCAGGTCGGCCAGGTGTCCAACTACTCGCAGGGCGTGATCCCCACCAGCACGGTGTACTACCGGCCCGGCACGGCGGAGCAGACGGCGGCCACCCGGATCGCCTCGGAGTTCGGGCTGCGCACGGAGCCGCGCTTCTCCGGCATCGACGACGCCACACCCGGTCTGATCGTGATCGTCACGAACGACTACCAGAAGCGGAAGTAGGAGGGTCCTGATCGACCCCGACCGTAGCGAGCGGTGGCCAGGTGGCCGCATCGCAAGGCGGAGGAGGGCCCGATACCGGGGTTTGTATCGGGCCCGACGACAACGCAGCGAGGTGGCTGCCTGGGCGTCGCGCAGTAGGTCGGGGTCGGTCAGGGCGCTCCTGACTACCTCCGCGCGTTGGCGTAGGCCTCGAGCGTGGCCAGCTGCGCGGGATCGAGCGACGGGGGCACGGCCGCGCGGGCGGCGGCGATGTGCGCGGCCGTCACCTCCGTCGCCGCCAGCGACTCCCGCATCGCGGTGAGGGCGGCCTCGCGCAGCACGGCGGCGCAGTCGGCCGCGGAGTAGCCGTCGAGCTCGGCGCCGAGCGCGGTGAGGTCCACGTCGGGGGCGAGCGGCGAGTTGCGGCCCGCCGCGCGCAGGATCTCGGCGCGGGCCTCGGCGTCCGGTGGCGGCACGTAGACCAGCCGCTCCAGCCTGCCCGGGCGCAGCAGCGCGGGGTCGATCAGCTCGGGCCGGTTCGTCGCCCCCACGACGATCACGTCGCGCAGCGGCTGCGCCCCGTCCAGCTCGGTGAGCAGAGCGGCGACGACGCGGTCGGCCACACCCGAGTCGCTCGACTGGCCGCGCCGCGGCGCCAGCGCGTCGATCTCGTCGAGGAAGACGAGGGCGGGCGCGGCGTCCGAGGCGCGGCGGAACAGCTCCCGCACGGCCCGCTCGGACTCCCCGACGTACTTGTCGAGCAGCTCGGCGCCCTTGACGGCGAGCACGTTGAGCTGACCGGTGCCCGCGAGCGCGCGCAGGAGGAAGGTCTTGCCGCAGCCCGGCGGCCCGTAGACGAGCACACCGCGTGGCGCAGCGACGCCGAGGCGCGCGAACGAGTCCGGGTACTGCAACGGCCACAGCACGGCCTCGGTGAGCGCCTGCTTGACCTCGGTCATGTCGCCGACCTGGTCGAGGGTGATGCCGCCGGTCTGCAGCGTCTCCGACGACGACATCGAGATCGGCCGCACGGCGCCGACGGCGCCGAGGAGGTCCCGCTGGGTGACGTCGGCGTCCTGGCGCAACGCGGCGGAGACGGCGGCCTCGCGGCGCACGGCGACGAGGTCGGCGGCGACGAAGCCGGGCGCGCGTTCGGCGACCGCGCGCAGGTCGACGTCCTCGGCCAGCGGCACGCCCGTCAGCAGGCGGCGCAGCAGCTCGACCCGGGTGCGCAGGTCGGGGAGGGCGAGGCGCAGCTCGCGGTCGACGAGCTCGGGGGCGCGCAGGCGGGGGTCGACGGATTCGGGCGCGGACGTGGTGGTGACGAGCGCGAGGCCCGGTGTGGCGACGGCGTCGCGCAGCGCGTCGAGCACGAGGGTGGCCAGCGGCGGCGGGGACGCGGCGGGCAGGAGCGCCTCGACGTCGGTGACGACGAGCAGGGTGCGCGCTCCCGAGCGGGCCTGGTCGCGGGCGCCGATGATGGCGTCGTGGACGCGCTGGGAGGCCGCCCCGGGCTCCAGCGCCGCGGCGCCCGGGGCAGCCAGCTCGACGCAGCCCGCGCCCGCCGCGGCCGCCGCGCTGCGGGCGAGCGTGAGCTTGCCGACGCCCTCCGGCCCGACGATCAGCACGCCCAACCGGGCCGAGCCGCCCAGCCGTTCCAGCAGCTCAGGCCGGTCGAAGGTGAGCTCGAGCCACTCGACGAGGCGGTGCGCGGCCGTGGTGTTGCCCACGAGGTCTTCGATGGGGACGGCGGCCGGGGCGTCGGCCTGCGCGGTGCCGGCCTGCCCGGGCCCGAAGGATGCGGCGTCGACCGCTCCCCCGTCGGCGGACCCGCCGCTTCCCGCCGACCCCGGCGCCGCGCCGCCGCCCGTTCCGGTGCCCAGCTCGGACCCCGCAGCGCCACCTGTCCCCGCCGCGCCGCCCGCCCGACCGCCTGTTCCTACCGCGCCGCCTGTCCCGGCCGCGTCGCCCGCGCTGTGTCCTCGGTCCGGCGCGGTGGACGGGGCGTCGGCGGTCGTGGCGCCGCCCACCCACCCGACGACCGTGCGCGGCGACACGGCCACCGCCCCGGACGGCTCGACGTCGGCCACCGTGAGCAGCTCGCTGGTCCAGCTCGCCCCCAACGCCCCGGCCACCCGCTGCCGGGCGGCGATCGGGTCCGCCCCCGGCGCGGGCTCGACGTCGCGGGGCAGCAGCGACACGGCGTCCCCGCGCGTGACGATCTTGCCCAGCAGCGCGACCCGCACCGTGTCCGGCGTGAGCGCGGCCCGGGCCAGCGTCGACCCGGTGAACCGCACGACCCGCGCGGGCTCGACCCCGCCCGGCGCGACGACCACCGTCGCGCCGTCGGTGAGCCCGGCGTTCGACAGCGTGACGTCGTCCAGCGTGGCCTGGCCCGCCGGCCCGTCGGCCGGGGCGACGAGCGCGGTGGTGACCCGCGCCCCGGTGAGCGCCACCGCGTCCCACGACCGCAGGCCGAGCGCGTCGATCACCTCGGGGTGCAGCCGGACCACCCCGCGCCGGAAGTCGGTGGCGGACGCGGCGAGCCGGGCGACGAGCGTGATCTCGGGGGCCACGGTCCCAACCTAGTGCGGCGATCATCCGCGAGACCCGGCGAGCACCGTGCGCGCCGTGCCGGGCGGCACGATGGCGGTGTGCGCTCCCGGCCCGCGTTGATGCTCATGTGCGGCCTCCCGGGCTCGGGCAAGACGACGTTGGCGCTCGACCTGGCCCGCACGCGTCAAGCGGCCCGGCTCTGCCCCGACGACTGGCTCGACGGCCTCGGCTTCACCCTGTGGGACGCGCAGGCCCGCGACCGGCTGGAGGTCCTCCTCTGGCGGCACGGGCGGGCGCTCCTCGACATCGGAACGAGCGTCGTCCTCGAGTCCGGCTTCTGGACCCGTGCGGAGCGGGACGAGAAGCGGCTGGCCGCCCGCGCGACCGGCGCCGCCGTCGAGTTGTACTTCCTCGACCCACCGACCGACGTGCTGTGGTCCCGCCTGCAGCAGCGCAACGCCGTCGCCCCGCCGGATCGACGACGGTTCACCCGCGTCGAACTCGAAGCGTGGTCGCGGCTGTTCGAGCGGCCGGACGCCGCCGAGCGCGCGCTCTTCGATCCCGCACCCGCTCGAACGCCCAACTCGCGGCGATGAAACGCACGACTTACCGCGGTGAAATGCACGACTCACCGCGGTGAGACGCGGGACTCGCTGTCACGAGATGCGGGACTCGCCCTCAGAGGCGCAGGGTGGCGCGCAGTCAGCGGCGGCGGGCGCGGCGGAGGCCCAGGCGCAGGCGGTTGCGGGGTTGGGCCGGGCCGGGGCCACCGCCGCCGTGACCGTTGGTGCGGGCTGCGCCGTCCTCGCTGAGCCGTCTCACCGCCCGGGCCATGGCGCTCGCCCGGCCCGCCACCCGCCGCCGCAGCGGCGAGCGCAGCCCCAGCCGTCGCGCAGAACGGGCCGAACGGGCCAATGCCCGCCGCTCCCGCACCGGCACGTTCCAGGCCTCCGGGTGCTCGGCGAGCCAGCGGTGGCGGTGGATCGTGTACGGGATGGTGGCCAGGTACACCAGCGCGACGATGCCGAGCCCGAGGAACGGCACCGTGACCAGCACCGCCGCAGCCAGCCCGACCAGCACGAGCAGCGGCGCGACCAGTCGCGACGGCACCCGCATGGTCTTGAACGACAACGTCGGCAGCCTGCTCACCATCAGCCCGGCGACGACCACCGCCCACACCCCCACCGGCACGGGCGAGGACCACCAGCCCTCCCCGAAGGTCAGCGTGGCGTACAGCGGCAGGCCCGACAGCAGCGCCGCCGCGGGCGCGGGCACCCCGACGAAGAACTCCTTGGCGTACGGCGGCTGGTCGGCGTCGAGCAGCGTGTTGAACCGCGCGAGCCGCAGCGCCATGCAGACCGCGAACACCAGCGCGACGACCCAGCCCAGCCGCGTGCCCTGCAACGCCCAGATGTACATGACGAGCGCGGGCGCGACGCCGAACGAGACGAGGTCGGACAGCGAGTCCAGCTCCGCGCCGATCCGGCTGCTCGCGTCGAGCATGCGGGCGAGACGGCCGTCGAGGGCGTCGCACAGGGCCGCGATCCCGCCTGCGGCCACGCACAGCTCGAACCGCCCCGAGAGCGCGAAGTACACCGCCGACAGCCCCGAGCACAGCGCCACGACCGTGACCGCGTTGGGCAGCAGCCGTACCCCGGCAGGCATCAGGACCCCCCGGACGGCGTCGACCCCGGCTCCACCGACCCCGGCAAGGTCGACCCGGCCGCCCCCGGCTCCATCGATCCCGGCAGGGTCGACCCGGCCGCCACCGACCCCGGCAGGGTCGCCAGGACGGTCTCGCCGCCGATCGTCCGCTGCCCGGGCGCCACGGCGACGCGCGAGCCCGGAGGCAGGTACACGTCCACCCGCGACCCGAAGCGGATCAACCCGTAGGTCTCGCCCGCGGCCACCTCGTTGCCGACGGCGATGTCGCAGACGATCCGCCGGGCCAGGAGCCCCGCGATCTGCACGACGCCCACGCGCAGCCCGTCGGCCGTCTCGATCAGCACGCTGTTGCGCTCGTTGTCCTCGCTGGCCTTGTCCAGGTCGGCGGACAGGAACGTGCCCGGCGTGTACTCCACCGCCACGACCCGCCCCTCGACCGGCACCCGCTGCACGTGCACGTCGAGAACGGACAGGAAGACGCTCACCCGGGGGACCCCTGCGGCGGGCAGACCCAGCTCGACGGGCGGCAGCGCCTCCCCCACCGTGGCCACCGTGCCGTCGGCCGCGGCGAGCACGACCCCGGTGAGCGGCGGCGGCACCCGGCGGGGCGCGCGGAAGAACGCGGCGGTGGCGGCGGTGGCCAGCACGGCGGGCAAGGTGCCGCGACCGGTGACGGCGCGTAGCAAACCCGCGGCCGCCGCGACGCCTGCGACGATCGGCCGCCCGCCCGGGTGCATGGGCGGGATCGCGGCCCTGACCAGCCCTACGACGTGCGGTAGAGAGAATCCGGACGGGTGCGTCTCGGGCATCGGGGCGGATCGGCTCCTCGGCGTGGCGGCCCGGCCAGGTCCCGGGCGCGGAGTTACCGTACGCGAGGGGGTGAGTGGGGACAGCAAAGGGCCGGGGCCGTCATCCCCCGAGACGACGACCCCGGCCGTGGAACCGCTCGTCCGCTCCCCAGCGACGGGCGGTAGGTCTTTGCTGCGATCGGTTACCCGGTCCGCGCGGAAAGTATCGCCGAGCGATCCCGAGATCGTCCAGGTCATAGCGTGGGGAACACCATGATCTGCCCTGATCGGCGGAACGCTCACCAGTAAGACGCTCCCCGACGTCCCGATGTTGCAACTCACTGGTGTGACGTGGCCCACATTACCCCGTTGGGTGTCACCCGTCCAGCAGCCAGACGGCGACCTCTGAGCCTGCTACCAGCTCAGTCACGTCCTCCGGGACGACGAAAAGGCAGTCCGCCTTGGCCAACGAGCCCAACAGGTGCGACGGCGGGCCCCCGATCTCGGCGACGGTGCCCTCCCGGGCGTCCAGCACGCCGCGCCGGAACTGCCTGCGTCCGGACGGCGACGTCAGCCGTTGAGCCAGACGAGCGACGACGACCGGTCGCTCGGGGTGCGGGTGGCCGAGGGCGGCGCGCAGGACGGGCCGGACGAACACCTCGAACGACACGAGCGAGCTCACCGGGTTGCCCGGCAACGTGACGACGGGCACGCCGCCGTCCAACCGCCCCGCCCCCTGCGGGCCCCCCGGCTGCATCGCGACCTTGCCGAACGTGACGCCCCGCCCGGCCAGCGCGTCCTTGACGACCTCGTGGGCGCCCGCGCTCACCCCGCCGGACGTCAGCACGAGATCGACCCCGACCGCCCGCTCGGCGAGCACGGCGAGGAACTGCTCGACGTCGTCGGGCACGAACCGCAGGAGCTCCGCCCGCGCGCCCGCGTCCTCGACCGCGGCGGCGAGCATCGGCCCGTTCGACTCGTAGATCTGGCCGTGCTGCAGCGGCGCACCCGGCGCGACCAGCTCGGAGCCCGTGGACAGCACCAGCACCACGGGGCGGCGGCTTACCGGTACGCGGGCGTGCCCGGTCGCCGCCGCGACGCCGATCTGCGCGGGCCCCAGCACGGTGCCCGCGGCGAGCACGACGTC
The DNA here is from genome assembly GCA_036265695.1 of Pseudonocardia sp. Taxonomy (GTDB): domain Bacteria; phylum Actinomycetota; class Actinomycetes; order Mycobacteriales; family Pseudonocardiaceae; genus Pseudonocardia. Next base: position 25,255 of record DATAOO010000129.1, read on the forward strand.
GCCCGCCGCCACGTCCTCCCCCGCCCGCCGCACGTAGGTGCCGACCTCGGCCGCGGCCTTGATCGCGACGACCTCGGTGCCGCCGTCCGTCTGCTCGACCGGCACGATCGCGTCGGCGCCCTCGGGCACCGGGGCGCCCGTCATGATCCGCGCGACGGCGCCCTCCGGGAGCGGGGGGACGTCGGTGCGACCGGCGGGGATGTCGAACGCCACCGGCAGCGCGACCGGCGCGCCCGCGACCTCCGCGGCCCGCACCGCGTAGCCGTCCATGGCCGAGTTGTCGAACGACGGGAGCGCGGTGGCCGCGACGACGTCCGCCGCGAGCACCCGGCCCCGCGCGTCGTAGAGTGCGACGTCTTCGGCGGGCATCGGCGCCAGCAGGGACGCGACCACCGCGCGGTGCTCTTCGACCGTCGTCATGGGGCCATCGTGCCTGACCCGGCGAGCTTGCACTCGGTACGGGTGAGTGCTAAAACCGGGCCTGGCACTCGACACGGTAGAGTGCCAATTGTCGGGCCGGTGAGAGCGGCGCAGGGTTGCCGCTCGTCCGTCGCGGGCACCGCGTTCGACATCGAAGACTCTCCTATCGGAGGACCACAGCCAATGGCGAAGATGATCGCGTTCGACGAGGAGGCGCGCCGCGGGCTCGAGCGCGGCATGAACACCCTCGCCGACGCCGTCAAGGTGACGCTCGGCCCCAAGGGCCGCAACGTCGTCCTGGAGAAGAAGTGGGGCGCGCCCACCATCACCAACGATGGTGTGTCGATCGCCAAGGAGATCGAGCTCGAGGACCCGTGGGAGAAGATCGGGGCCGAGCT
>DATAOO010000130.1:0-8069 GCA_036265695.1 Pseudonocardia sp.
GTGCGCGACTTCCGCTTCTCGTACAACGTGCTCGGCCTCGGCTCGCGGGCGGAGTTCCTCGACGTCTGCCGCAGCGGTGAGCGTGCGGGCTACGACACCGTGTTCGCCGCCGACCACCTCGGCAACGCCGCGCCGTTCCCCACGCTGGTCGCCGCGGCCGCCGCCACGGAGCGGCTGCGGGTGGGCACCCTCGTGCTCAACGCGCCGTTCTGGAACCCGAGCCTGCTCGCGCGGGAGATCGCCACCACCGACGTGCTCACCGACGGCAGGCTGGAGGTCGGCCTCGGCGCGGGCCACATGAAGTGGGAGTTCGACGAGGCGGGCATCGCGTGGGAGCCGTTCGGCGCCCGGGTCGAGGGCCTGCGCGCGCTGATCGAGCGGCTGTGCGCCGAGTTCGCGTCCGACGGCTACCCCCAGCAGCATCCGCTCCGCGAGCAGTTCGGCATCCCGCCGCTGCGGCCGTTGCAGCGCAAGGGGTTCGGCGGTCACGGGCCACCGCTGATCGTCGGCGGTACCGGGGAGCGGGTGCTGCGAGTGGCGGGCGAGCACGCCGACGTCATCGGCGTGGCCGGGGCGTTGCAGCTCAAGGGCAGTCCGCCGGGCACCATGCGGATCGCCACGGACACCGAGATCGACGGGCGCGTGCGCTTCGCCCGCGAGTGCGCGGGCGACCGCGACGTCGAGTGGCACATCCTGGTCCAGGCCGTCGTGCCCGCCGACGACCGTGAGGCCGCCGCCTCCGGGCTCGCCGAGCGCTTCGGCAACGTCATGTCGGCGGCGGAGATCCTTGCCTCCCCGTTCGTCCTTCTCGGCACGGCGGCGGAGATGGCCGACCAGATGCGGCGCAACCGCGAGCGCTGGGGCTTCAGCTACTACACCGTCCACGGCCCGTTCCGGGAGGCGTTCGCGCCCGTGATCGAAAGGCTGCGTCCGTGATCGACGCGTTGGCGGCCGTCTGGCGGCGCTGGGCCGAGGTCGGCGCGGGCCTCACCGAGGCCGAGTGGTCGACGCCGTCGCGCTGCGCGGGCTGGGACGTCGCCGCGCTGTTCGCGCACGTCGGCGTGTTCCCGCATGCGGTGCCCGACGCGCCGGAGGCCGACGGCCGCGAGCCCGTCAGCGCCGTCGACATCCTCCGCGGGTTCAACGCGCCGAGCGGGGTCGCGCACACCACGGCCGCGCAGGTGGCCGACCACGCGGTCGCGCTCGCGGCCCAGGTCGGGCGGCCCGGGCTGGTGGCGTTCTTCGCCCAAGCGGGGCCCCGCGGGATCGCCGCCCTCCGCGAACGCCCCGCCGACGGCCTCCTGCTCTGGCCCGCCTCCGGGGTGACGACCTGGGGCGAGGCCACGCGGATCGTGCTGCTGGAGTCCACGGTGCACCTGCTCGACGTCCTCGACGCGCTCGGCCGCGCACCCGACGTCCCCGCCGCCGCCCTGCGTGACACCGCGCACCTCCTGGCCGATCTCGCCGACCCCGTCGCGTTCGTCGAGGCCGCCACCGGCCGGTCGGCGAGCTCACCCTTGCCCGTTCTTCGGTGAACCTCTAACGTACAACCGTGTGGTTGTACGAGACGCGGACGCCGTGTTCCACGCGCTGGCCGACGCCACCCGGCGGGACATCGTCGCGGTGGTGCTGGCGCAGGAGCAGTCGGTCTCGGAGCTGGCCGTCCGCTACCCGATGAGCTTCGCGGCCGTGCAGAAGCACGTCGCGGTGCTCGAGCGGGCGGGGTTGGTGGTCAAGCACCGGCGCGGGCGTGAGCAGCGGGTCCGGGGGGTGCCCGGTGCTCTGCGCGACGTGCACGGCCTGCTCGACCAGCTCGAGTCCCTCTGGCGGGCGCGCATCAACCGCATCGACATGATTCTCGACGAAGGAGCTTCCCCATGACCGTCACCGATGTCGTCAAGGACCCTGCGAACCGCAGGATGACCATCACCGCCGAGTTCGGCGCCCCCGTCGAGCGGGTGTGGCAGATCTGGGCCGACCCGCGCCAACTGGAGCGCTGGTGGGGGCCGCCGACCTACCCGGCCACCGTGGTCGACCACGACCTCTCCGCAGGCGGTGCCGTCAACTACTTCATGACCAGCCCGGAGGGCGACAAGTACGCGGGTTGGTGGCGGGTGAGCGCCGTCGCGCCGCCGCGGCGGCTGGAGTTCGAAGACGGCTTCGCCGACGCGGACGGGCGGCCGAACCCGAACATGCCGGTCACCGTCGTCGCCGTCACGCTCGACGACCGCGACGGCGGCGGCACCCGCATGGAGATCACCTCGACGTTCGCGACGGTCGAGGCCATGGACCAGCTCCTGGCCATGGGCATGGACGAGGGCATGAAGGCGGCGATGGGCCAGATCGACGCCCTGCTCGCCTAAGCGTTCGCCTAAGCGGCCTCGGCGAACTGGGTGCGGTAGAGCTCGGCGTAGCGGCCGCCGCGCGCCAGCAGCTCGACGTGGGTGCCGCGCTCCACGACGGCGCCTGCCTCGACGACGAGGATCTGGTCGGCCGCCCGGATCGTCGACAGCCGGTGGGCGATGACGATCGCGGTGCGCCCGGCCAGCGCCTCGCCGAGCGCCTCCTGCACGGCGGCCTCCGACGTCGAGTCGAGGTGCGCGGTGGCCTCGTCCAGCACTACGACGCGGGGCCGGGCGAGCAGCAGCCGGGCGATCGTCAGGCGTTGGCGCTCGCCGCCGGAGAGCCGGTAGCCGCGCTCGCCGACCACCGTGTCGAGGCCGTCGGGAAGGCTCGCGACCAGGTCGGCGAGCCGGGCGCGGCGCAGGGCGTCCCAGAGCTCGGTCTCCTCGGCGTCCGGCCGGGCGAGCAGCAGGTTGGAGCGCAGCGACTCGTGGAACAGGTGCCCGTCCTGCGTCACCAGCCCGAGCGCGCCGCGGATCGCGTCGAACGAGAGGTCGCGCACGTCGACGCCGCCGATCCGGACCGTGCCCGCGTCGACGTCGTAGAGGCGGGGGAGCAGCGAGGCGATCGTCGACTTGCCCGCCCCGGACGAGCCGACCAGCGCGACCATCTGGCCCGGTTCGGCTCGGAACGAGACGTCGTGCAGCACCTCGTCGCCGCCGCGCGTGTCGAGGCGGGCCACGTCCTCCAGGGAGGCGAGCGACACGCGGTCGGCGGCCGGGTAGGCGAACGACACGTGGTCGAGCTCCACCGCGAGCGCCCCCGCGGGCAGCGGGCGGGGGTGCTCGGGCTCGGCGATCAGCGGCGGGAGGTCGAGCACCTCGAACACCCGCTCGAAGCTCACCAGCGCGGTCATCACCTCGACGCGGGCCGAGGCCAGCGAGGTGAGCGGCGCGTACAGGCGGGTGAGCAGCAGCGCGAGCGCGACGACGTCGCCGGGGTCGAGCGAGCCCGCCAGCGCGAACCAGCCGCCCAGGCCGTAGACCAGCGCCAACGCGAGCGCCGAGACCAGCGTCAGCGCCGAGACGAAGACCCACTGGACCATCGCGGTGCGCACGCCGATGTCGCGCACCCGCGCCGCGCGGGCCACGAACTCGCGGGTCTCGTCCGCGGGCCGACCGAACAGCTTCACGAGCGTGGCGCCGGGCGCCGAGAACCGCTCGGTCATCTGGGTGCCCATGGCCGCGTTGTGGTCGGCGGCCTCCCGGTTGAGCTCGGCGAGGCGACGGCCCATCCGCTTGGCGGGCAGCACGAAGATCGGCAGGAGGATCAGTGCCAGCACCGTGACCTGCCAGGACAGGCCGAGCATCACGACGAGGGTCAGCGCCAGCGTGACGACGTTGCCGACCACGCCCGAGAGCGTGTCGGAGAACGCCCGCTGCGCCCCGATCACGTCGTTGTTGAGCCTGCTGACCAGCGCGCCCGTCCGCGTGCGGGTGAAGAACGCGACCGGCTGGCGCTGCACGTGGTCGAACACGGCCGCGCGCAGGTCGAGGATGAGGCCCTCGCCGAGCGTCGAGGAGAGCCAGCGCTGCACGATCCCGACGGCCGTCTCCGCGACCGCGATGGCCGCGATGGCGAGCGCGATCCCGACCACCACCGAGGCGGGCCCGCCGCCGACGATCGCGTCGACGACGCGGCCCGCGAGCACCGGCGTCGCTACCGCCAGCCCGGCGCCGACCACGCTGAGCGCGAGGAACGCGCCGATCCGCCGCCGGTGGGGGCGGGCGAAGCGGCCGATGCGGACGAGGGTGGCCCGGGAGAACGGTCGTCGCTCGTCCGTGCCGTGCGCCGCCTGGTACATCTGGTGCCAGGCGACCATCTCCATGCTCATGGGCGCACGGTAGAACCTGGAGTCGGATTCAGGTCAAGGCGGCGTGGCCCGAGACGAGGAGGAGCCTCCGCACGGCCGCCCGCGCCAGCATCAGTCTCGCTGAGCACCTGGGGGAGGTACTCCACGAACAGGTTCAGCACGACGACGTAGACGAAGACGTCGACGAGGGCGGCCGCGAGGCGCGGGTCCACCGGTGCGGACGCGTCCTCGGCGCGTTCGGGCACCCGCCAACCGCAGTCGGCGGAGTCGGGTCCGTCATGGACGGTTTCGCAGGCCCGCCAGTACGAGGTCCAGTAGCCGGTCGGCGAGAGCGCGCTGGTGCTCGTGGCCTGCGATCAGGGTGACGCCGCCGATGGCCATCATGACGTCGTCGGCGGGCACGTCGTCGCGAAGCAGATCGGCGGCGACCGCGGCGCGCAGGACGCGGTCGATCGCGGCGCGCAGGACGTCCCGGCTGTGCGCGCGGAGGCCCTCGCGGGCCGCGAGGATGGCGGGTAGCGCCTCGGACATGCCCTTCTTCGTGAACATGTAGTCGACGAACGCGTCCATCCACGCCCGCAGGGCGACGTCCGGGGCGGACGTCGCGAGCAGTTCGTCCGCCCGGCGGCCGAGCCGTTCGGTCTCGTTGCGGTAGGTGGCCTCGACGAGGTCCTCGCGGGTGGGGAAGCGGCGGTAGAGCGTGGCGATGCCGACGTCGGCCTCCAGGGCGATCGCCTTCAGCGAGGTGTCCGCGCCGTCCTGGGCGAACAGCCGGGCGGCCGCGGCGAGGATGCGGTCCAGGTTCTCGCGGGCGTCCGCGCGCACGACCCCTCCTTGTAAGTGGATTCGGCTCCGCTTACTCTAAGTGGATTCGGCTCCGCATAGTAGGGGGAAGGTTATGGAAGCACGGGTGACGACACCCTTCGGCGCGACGTCGACGGCCGACGATGTGATCGCCGGGGTCGACCTGCACGGCAAGCGGGCGGTGGTGACCGGCGCGGGGTCGGGCATCGGCGCCGAGACCGCCCGGGCGCTGGCCGCCGCCGGGGCCGAGGTCACGTTGGCCGTCCGCGACGTGAACGCGGGCGAAGCGGTCGCGCGCGGGATCGTCGCCGCTACCGGCAACTCGGCCGTGCAAGTGCGGGCGCTGGACCTGGCCGACCCGGCGTCGGTCGCTCGGTTCGTCGCCGCCTGGCGGGGGCCGCTGCACATCCTCGTCGCCAACGCGGGCGTGATGGCCACCCCGGCGCGGCGCACGCCGGAGGGGCGGGAGCTGCAGTTCGCCACCAACCACCTCGGCCACTTCCAGCTCGCCACCGGGCTGCACGACGCGCTCGCGGCGGCCGGGCACGCGCGCGTCGTCGTGGTCAGCTCGGTCGGGCACGTCAACGGCGGGGTGCGGTTCGACGACGTCGACTTCGTGCGCACCCCCTACGACCCGTGGGCCGCGTACAGCCAGTCGAAGACGGCGAACGTCCTGTTCGCGGTGGAGGCGGCGAAGCGGTGGGCGAGCGACGGCATCAGCGTGAACGCGCTCAACCCCGGGCGGATCGCGAGCACGAACCTGGGCCGCCACCAGGCGCCGCCCCCGGCCGACTTCGATCCGTCCGGCGCGACGGGGGTGTCGGTGAAGGACATCCCGCAGGGCGCCGCCACGTCGGTGCTGCTGGCGGCGTCGCCGCTGGTCGAGGGCGTGTCGGGCGCGTACTTCGAGGACGCCCGGGAGGCCGGGCCGCACGTCCCCGGTGTGCGGCGGGGCGTCGCCGCGCACGCCCTGGACCCGGCCCTCGCCGCCCGCCTCTGGACGCTGTCGGAGGACCTGCTGGCCGAAGCGGGCTATTGACAAGAAAATCTTGTACGTACTCCATTTCGCCATGAGACGTCCTCTACCTCGACCGCATCGAGCAGGCCGCTCGATCTGGCGCCAGGTCGAGGTCGCGGGCATCCCCGAGGGCATGCTGGCCGTCGACTGACGAGACGAGCGCTCCGGACGAGGTCCGGGGCGCTCCTCCGTCGCCTGGGCGGGGTGACCGTCCTCGCCCCACGCGCCGGTGGCGCCTGTTGCGCATGGGCGAGCGTGGGTGCAGCGTGACCCGTGGAAGCCCGTCGGAACGGCGGCGACAGCCAGGACCCAGCTCGAAAGAGGGGAACCCCGATGACCGGCCTCGTCGACCGGCTGTTCGTCGGGAGGCGCACCGAGCTGGCGCGGCTCCGCGCCTCGCTCGACGAGGCCCGGGCGGGCCGTCCGCAGCTGGTCGTGTTGGAAGGTCCCGGGGGCATCGGCAAGACCACCTTGCTCGAGCGGTTCGTGGCAGGCGAGAACGACCTGACGGTCTTGCGCGCCAGCGGCGAGCAGTGGGAGAAGGCGCTCCTGCCCTATGGGCTGCTGGACCAACTCGTCAGGGTCGCGAACACCGAAGGAGCTCCCCGCTCGTCCGCGGCGCAGGACCCGATCACCGTCGGCACGCATCTGCTGCAGCTGTGGGGTGACCTGCAGGACGAGCGCGTGGTCGTCACCGTGATCGACGACGCCCATTGGGCCGACAGCGACTCCCTGCACGCGCTGCTGTTCGCGTTCCGACGGTTGGTGACCGATCGCGTGTTCGTGGTCATGACCACGCGCGACCTGCAGGCTCCGTCGATGCCGGAAGGTCTGCGGCGGATCGCGTTGGGTCCCAGCGGTGGCGTGCTCCAGGTCGGGCCCCTGAACGCCGGTGAAGTGTCGGAGCTCGCCAACCGGATGGTCGGTGGCTTGCTGCCTGCGGGCGCCGCGGAACAGCTCCACCAGCACACCGAAGGCAACCCCCTGTACCTGCGGATGGTCGTCGAAGAGACCTCGCGGAACGCCTGGAGGGAGTGGGACCCGGAACTGCCCGCGCCCCGCGCCTTCACCACCGGCGTCGTCCGCCGACTCGAGTCGTGCGACGCCACCGCGCGGGACTTCGTCGAGGCGGGATCGGTCCTGGGACGGCAGTTCGACCTCGACACCGCGGCCACGATCAGCGACACCGACGACCCGCTCCGCGCCGTCGACGCCGCCACCGAGGCGGGCATCCTCGAGTCCAGTCGCGGTACCCACCTGCAGGTGAAGTTCAGCCATCCCATGGTGCGGACCGCGGTCTACGACCAGTTGTCCCTCGCGCGTCGAGCGGTACTGCACGCCAAGGCTGCCCGACTCGTCGACGACGAAGCCGAGTCGCTGCGCCACCGGGTATCGGCCACCCACGGCGCCGAACCGGCCCTCATCGCCGACCTGGAGGACTACGCCGCCCGGGAGGCGGCCCGCGGTGCCTGGGCCAGCACCGCGTCGACGCTGGCGATCATCAGTCGGCTCAGCCCCACCAAGTCCGCTCGGCAACAACTCCTCGTGCGGGCCGTGAACGCGATGATCGCGGGTGGCGACCTGATCCGGGCGAAGCCCTACGCGCAACAGATCATGAACATGCGACCGAGCCCCAGGAGCGACGCGACGCTCGGACATCTGGCCATCCTCAGCGGTGATCCGGCCGAAGCGGAGCGGCGACTCGGCAGCGCCTGGCGTGACGTCGACCGGACCGAGGATCCCGACCTCCCGGCAGGCATCGCCCAACGCCACGCGTTGAACGCCATGGGACGGCTCGAAGCGTTGGAGATGGTCGAATGGGCGCAACGGTCCATCAGCCTCGCCGTCCCCGACCAACCCGAGAGCGCTGATGCTGCCGCCATGTTGGGGATCGGACTGGGATTCCTCGGGCGGGCCGATGAAGGTCTGGCCACGCAGAGGACCAGGTTGTCCGCCGCCACGTCGATGACCGGGCCCGGGTCTGATGGTCTGGCCCTCCGGATGGCCCACGGATGGCTCCACCTGGCCACC
>DATAOO010000131.1:0-9462 GCA_036265695.1 Pseudonocardia sp.
TGTCGTCCCACGCTGAGACCTGCGTCACTCGGATGCCGGGCACAAACACCGCCGCTGTGACGTTGTCCAGCGGCACGACACGACAAAGCGCATGTCGCGAGGCATGGCAAGAGGGTGGGAACGATGGCGACCGACTACGACGCGCCACGGCGCAACGAGACAGACGACATGGCCGAGGACTCGCTCGACGAGCTGAAGGCCCGCCGCAACGAAGCCCAGTCGTCCGTGGTCGATGTCGACGAGACCGACACGGCGGAGAGCTTCGAGCTGCCGGGGGCGGACCTGTCCGGCGAAGAGCTGACGGTCAAGGTCCTGCCCAAGCAGGCCGACGAGTTCACGTGCGCCAGCTGCTTCCTGGTGCACCACCGCAGCAGGCTCGCCGAATCCAACGGAACGACGTACATCTGCCGCGACTGCGCGGCCTGATCCCCCCGGAACGGTCAGTCCTTCAGCGCGGCGAGCAAGCCGGGGGCGTCGCGCACACTGAATACCCAGTAGGGCGTTGCGTCGTCCGGGTCGGTGATCTCGATCCGGACGACTTGGCGTATCCAACCCCGGATCATCATGTACGCCGTCGGGTCCAGATCGGGACCCAACGCCTGCTGCCGTTCCGCCTTGGGCACGATCTCCGCGCGGCCGAGGTGGCGGAGCTCCTTCGCCATCGGGCCCACGTGGAGCACGCCGTCGGCGACGCGCACCCGGGTGCGCCCCAACAGGACCAGGGCGAGCACGGCCACCGGCACGCAGAGTGCGTAGCCGATCCACGACCGGATGCCCGGATAGCCCATGTGGATCTCGGCGCCGAGCAGCACCGCTACGCCGATCGCCGCGAGGTACCACCACAACGGCACCGACAACCGCTCGTCGAACCGGGAGCGGCCGGACGTCGATCGGGGGGCCGGAACGGGGCTGTCGCTCACCGGCCCGAGGGTAGCCTCGCTCGTCGTGTCCGGCTCCGTCGATGCTCCCCCGCACGCGCCGTCCGCCGCATGCCCGCCGGTCGACGGCGTGCGCCCGACGGTCGACGTGCTCCTGACCCGGCTTGACGCCGACCTGCCGCTGCCCGCCTACGCGCGGCTCGGCGACGCGGGCGCCGACCTGCACTCCGTCGCCGACGTGGTGCTGGCGCCCGGCGAACGCGCGCTCGTCGCCACGGGTATCGCGATCGCGCTGCCACTCGGCTACGCGGGCTTCGTGCACCCCCGCTCCGGCCTGGCCGCGCGGTGCGGGCTGTCCATCGTCAACGCGCCGGGCACGATCGACGCGGGCTACCGCGGCGAGATCGTCGTGTGCCTCGTCAACCTCGACCCGAGCACCCCGATTCGGATCAGCCGCGGCGACCGGATCGCCCAACTCGTGGTGCAACGCGTCGAGCACGCCAGGTTCGTCGAGGTAGAGCACCTGCCTGCCGCCGAGCGCGGCGCGTCGGGCTACGGCTCGACGGGCGGGCATCGCCACCATGAGGAGGCCTCCTAGTGGCCCGCAACCGCGGCCCCGCCGTTGCCGCACCCGCAGGCGGCGACAGCCTCACGACCCAGCGCATGCGCATCCCGACGAACGGTCCGCACGACGGGGACACGCTCTCGCCGGAGATCACCCCGGCCCCGGGCACCGTGGACTTCGGCGCCGTGCGGGTGCCGGTGCCCGCGGGCGGCACGGTGTCGGTGGAGCCGAGTACCGCCGGGCGCATCCAGGCCGTCCACGTGACCGTGCCGGAGGGGCGGCTGTCGGTCAGCGCGCTCGCCGCGCCCCGCACCGGCGGGTTGTGGCCGGACCTCGCCACCGAGATCGACGCGTCGCTGCGCGAAGGCGGGGCGCGGGTGCGGTCGTTCACGGGGGAGTGGGGCCGGGAGCTGCACGCGACCACCGAGGGCGCCACCTCGGTGTTCGTCGGGGTCGACGGGCCCCGGTGGATGCTGTACGGCGTGGCCACCGGCCCGACGCGGGACGCGGTGGGCCTGGACGCGCGGCTGCGGCGGATGCTGCGGGGAACCGTGGTGGTGCGGGGTAAGGCGCCGTTCCCGGTTCGGACGGTGTTGCCGCTGGTCACGCCGTCGGAGGGCGCGGGCGAGGTCCAGACGACGGCGGCGCCACCCACGATGACCCTGCGCGCTCCCACCGCCGCCGCGCAGGATCCGGCCGTGCCTGCGCCGCTCGCTGCGTCGGTGAACGGCGCGGTGAACGGCTCGGCGAACGGTGCTGTGAACGGTGCTGTGAACGGCACGGCGGTGAACGGCGCCGCTGCCGGGGTGTCCCGGCGGAACGGTGCCTCGACGACGGGCGGCAGCTCGACGACCGGCGCGACGCGCAAGGACGCCTCCCGAACGGGCGCGGGCAAGCCTGCGCGGGGCGGATCCTCCGCGCGGCGGCAGCGGGCCGCCAACGGCACGGGCGCGAGCGTGCCGTTCCCGCCGGGCGCGACGAACGGCGCCGCCCGCCCCGGTGCGGGCCGTTCGGGCGCAACCACCGGCGCGACCCCCGTCGGTCACACCGGCGCGACGCCGCTCGGCCACACCGGCTCGACGCCGCTCGGCCACACCGGCGCTCCCGCCCTGGGCCATACCGGCGCGACGCCGCTAGGCGGCACCGGAGCGAAACCCGGCGGCCACAGCGGCGCGACGCCGCCTGGCCACACCGGCGCGAGCTCGCAGGGTTACACCGGCACGACGCCGCTGGGCAACCCGCTCGGTCCCAACGGCGCAGGCCGTTCGGGGGGCGTGACAGGCGCCAACCGGCTCGGCCCGGCGGCTGCAGCCGTCCCGCACGGCCCCGGTTCGAATCCGACCGGCAACACCGGTGCGAACCCGTTGGGCAGCGGCGGAGCGAGCTTCGGCCCGGCCGCCGCAGGTCACCCCGGCCGCGTTCCGGGCGGTGGCGGCCCGGGCACGACGGGCACGACACCGTTCGGCGACGGCGGTGCGAACCCGCTCGGCGTCAACGGCGTAGGCCGTCCCGGGGGCGTGACCGGAGCGAACCGGCTCGGCCCGGCCGCAGGTCGTTCGGGGGACGTTCCGGGCGTTCCCGGCCGGGGTCCGACCGGTCTGAACCCGGCGGCAGGCACCACAGATGCGCATCCGCTCGGCCTCAACGGCGTGCGCCCTCCTGCGGGCACCCCCGACGCCGACCGGCTCGGGCCCGCGGCCGCGGACTTCGCGAGCGGGACCGGCGAGCACCCGGCCGGTCCACCGACCGCTGAATACCGCCTCGACGCCGACAACGGCCCGCTGCCGACCGACGCGACGTGGTCGGGCGCCCACCCGCTCGGCGCCGCCCCGGAGCCGGGCACGTCGCCCTACCGCGTGCCGTCGGACGGTGCGCAGCGGCACCACCCGGCCCCCGGCACATCCGCGCCGGACGGCTACGGATCGGCGCTCCCGCCCTGGCCGCCCACGCACAGCGCCGCGCCGCTGCGCCCGACCGGCTCCTACCCGGTCGCAGGCCCGACGACGTCGGGCACGACCGGTGACGGCCCCACCCCGGACGTCGCGCCCTGGGCCGCGGCGTACGGCGATCCCCCCGGTCCGGCAGGCCTGCCGACGTTCGCGTCGAGTATGGGCTCGGACCGTCCCGAGGTCCCGGCCGCCTGGGCGCACGAGTCCGGAGTAGCGCGCCCACCCGCGGCGAGCTTCCCGGTCGACGACCTGGTCGGCGACCGGGCTGAGCCGAGCGCGCCGTGGGAGACCTCGCTGCCACCGCGCACCCCGTCCTACCCCCAGGCGCCGGACCCCGCGCGCACGCCGCCGTCGGAGCCGCGCGCTGCTGACCGGCAACCGCCGGGCGTCGCCTCCGGGCGCGGTGCCGGGGGCCAGTGGGATCCGCTCGTCGACCCGCTGCCCATCGCGCTCGACCCGCTGCCCGCGCCCAGCCCCACCTGGACCGACGGCGGCTCGACCGCAGCACCCCACCGGCGCGACCGCGACGACGACGCAGCTGGATCCACGAACGGCGCGGCCACGCCGCGGTGGCGCGCGGCCGACCTGCTGCGGGATCGCGACCGGGACGCCGCGGCAAACGGCTCCTCCGGCCGCTGGCGCGCCGCCGACCTCCTCGCCGGGCGCGACGACAAGCCCGAAGCCACCAGCACCGGCGGCAAGTGGCTAGCCGCGGACCTGCTGGCCGGGCGAAGCCCTGTCGCTGAACACGGCAGCGCGCCCGTGAGCGGACGCGACGCCGTCGACCACGGCGCCAACGACGACAGCGCGAGGAGCCGCCGTCGCGACGCCTACGACGATGGCGCGGGCACGAGCAACCACGGGGCTGGCGCAACAGGGAGCCGTCGCGGCACCTACGACGGTGGCGCGGGCACAAGCAGCCACGGTGCCGGAGCAACAGCGCGCCGTCGCGGCACCTACGACGATGGCGCGGGCACAAGCAGCCACGGGGCCGGAGCAACAGCGCGCCGTCGCGGCGCCTATGACGACCGCGCGGCAGGGAGCCGTCGCGGCGCCGGCGATGGCGCAGCGGCCACGAGCTGGGACTACGGCGACGACGGCAGCCCGGCGAGCGGGCGTGGCTTCGGCAGCGACACGGACACGGGCGGGTACGGCGCGGACGCACCGCGATGGCGGGCCGCTGACCTGCTCGACAACGCCGAGCCGCGCACCAACGGCCGGGCCCGGCGTCGTGGCGCGGAATCGGCACCTGACGAGCAGATGAACGGGCACGGTGGTGCCTGGCACTCAGGCAACGGCGCCGTCCCGCGGTGGCAGGCCGCTGACCTGCTGCCCGAAGGGCACTTCGACGGCACCGCCGCCGAAGACCGCGCTCCGGCGGTCGAGCCTCGCCGCGACCGTGCGCACGGTCGGGACAACGCGACCGCTTCGACCTGGCAGGCCGCCGAGCTGTTGGGCGACCCCGCCCCTCACGCCGAACCCGACCGATCCTCCCGGTGGCGGGCCGCCAGCCTGTTGGAGACCGGTCATGACTCCGCAGGCGGCACATGGCGGGCCGCGGACCTCCTCGACCGGCGCGACGGCGAGACGGGCGCGAGCGCACGGCGGCACACCAGCGACGACAGCGGATCCGGGCACGCTCAGCCGCCTGTGGACGTCCGCCCCGACCCGGTCTCCACCCACACCGACACCCCGCACCGGCACGGCGGTGACGACAGGTCCGCCCCCGCGCCGTCGCGCGTGCCGCCCACCCGGTGGGCGTGGCCGAAGGAACCCGAAGCGGCACCCGACCCGCTCCCGACCGTGCGCGCCGACGGCGGTCGCCGCAGCGCGTGGGCGGCCGCCGACCTCCTCGACGAGGGCGCCCACGCAGGCGGCAGGCGGCGGGCCCGGGAGACCAAGCACGGCAAGCCCGACGACGAGGACGCCGGCAGGCACTACCGCCCCTGAGGGCGCGGGCGTCGCTCCGCCTGTGAGGGTGCAGGGCACCGCCCCTGAATACGCACGCGGCGCTACCGGCCCTTGACGACCCCGTAGCCGCCCGTAAGGACCTGCGGGTCGCCGCCCCTGAGGACACCACGTCATCGCCGCTGGAGGCCGCCCGCGGCCTGCTGCGGGCGTGCTGTTACCGCCCCTGAGGGCGCTGGGGCCACGACGCGGGCGGCTTCAGCGCCGCAGCGCGGAGCCAGGCCAGCACCGTCGCCCGTCCGAGCGTTGCGGGATCGGCGCCGAACGCCCCCAGGGTCGTCGTCACCAGCGCTGACCGCGGCAACGCCGCGTGCCAGTCCTCAGCCACTTCCAGCGGGTGCACGGGGTCGTCCACCAGCGCCGCCACTCCGACGGGCACGTCGAGGCCGGTCAGCTCCGCCGCGGCGGGGGCGGGCTCGTCGGCCGCCGCCTCCAGGGCAGGCGCGAGGCCGGTTCCGTACCCCGCCCACGCCCGGCCGAGCTCCGCAACGAGCCACGACGGCGCCCCCGCGGTGGCGGCCACCGCCGCCGCGACCCCGCCCGTCCGCGCCCGAGCCGCCGTCGCCCGCGCCATCACGGCGGCCGGAGCGGCGCCCGGCGACCCCGTCCACGCGGGCAACGCGAGGAGCAGCCCGGCCACCCGCCCGGGCGGCGCGGCGGCCGTCCACCGCGCCGCGACGTGCGCCCCGAGCGAGATGCCGCCCACCAGCACCGGGCCGGGCCCTGCCGCGTCGAGCGCCGCCCGGTACCCGGCGACGACGTCGGCACCCCGCCGCGGCGCGGGCGCGACGAGATCGACACCGACCGCGGCCAAGGCGTCGGCGAAGACCGAATGGAGGAAAACCTCGTCCGATCCCGAGCCCGGAAGCATGACGGCGCAGGTCACAGCGTCCTTCCACCGAACGGGACCCGGCCCTTTGGGGGAAGTGCGAACGTTTCGTCCGGGTTACAGTGGGAGACGTTAACGGACCCGAACCGACGGGCGATGACGGACCGGGAGAGGTTCCCCATGGGCGGCACCGAAGGTGGCGCGTTCAAGCGGATCATGCGCAAGCTGACGAGCGATGTCGGCACGCTCGACGCCGACGACCTGTCCGAGCACGCGGAGAAGTCCGGGGCGCAGCGGGCTTCGGACTGCCGCTTCGGTCAGGACGTCACGGTGTTCGGTAGGCTACGCAGCGTCGAGTTCTGCCCGCAGAGCGCCGACGCTACGCTCGAGGCCGAGCTCTTCGACGGCACCGAGGGCGTCACCCTCGTCTGGATGGGGCGCCGCCGCATCCCGGGCATCGAGCCCGGCCGTACCCTTCGGGTGCGGGGGCGGCTCGCGGTCCGTGACGGACGGAAGGTGATCTACAACCCGTTCTACGAGATCTGTCAGGCCAACACCACGTAGGAGACCCGTGACGGCTGGTCCGCCCGAGGAGTCCCCACCCACCGAGCGCCGCTCGCCCACGCTGCTGGAGCAGATGGGCGGGGTGCCCGGGATCGTCGCGTCCACGATCCCGGTGGCCGTGTTCGTTGTGGTCAACATCGTCTCGACGCTGCAGCCCGCGCTCATCGCCGCGCTCGCCGCAGGCGTCGTCATCGCGATCTGGCGGATAGTCCGCAAGCAGCCGCTGCAGCCCGCGGTGTCCGGCCTGTTCGGCGTCGGGATCGCCGCGTTCATCGCCTACCGCACCGGCGAGGCCCGCGGCTTCTACCTGCCCGGCCTGATTTACAGCGCCGTGCTCGGGCTGGCGTTCCTGGTGTCGGTGCTCGTGCGGTGGCCGCTCGCGGGCGTCATCTGGCACGGCATCAACGGCGACGGCCAGTCCTGGCGCCGCGATCCGCGCCTCCTGCGCGCCTACACGTGGGCCAGCCTGCTGTGGACGCTGGTGTTCGCGGCGCGCCTGGTCGTGCAGGGCCTGCTCTACAACGCCGACGCCACCACGTGGCTCGGCATCGCCCGGCTGGCGATGGGCTATCCCCTGGTCGGGGTGGCCCTGCTCGGCACGATCTGGGCGGTCTCGCGCGCGCGTCGCCTGCCGAACCCGGCCGACTAGCGCGGGGTCAGAAGCCCAAAGCCTGGTGGATCTCGTCCTCGACGGCCGCGGTCGCCACGAACAGCAGCTCGTCGCCGGGCTCCAGGGCGTCATCGGCCTGCGGCACGATCACGCGACCGCCGCGCAGCACCACCACCAGCGCCGAGTCGGGCGGCAGCTTCAGCCCGCCCACGGCCTGCCCGGCGAGTGGGGTGTCCTCGGGCAGCGTGACCTCCACCAGGTTGGCCTGGCCCTGTCGGAAGGTCATCAGCCGGACGAGGTCGCCGACCGCTACCGCCTCCTCGACCAGCGCGGCCAGCAGCCGCGGGGTGGACACCGCGACGTCCACGCCCCAGTTCTGCCCGAACAACCACTCGTTGGTCGGGTCGTTGACCCGCGCGACGACGCGGCGCACGGCGAACTCGGTCTTGGCCAGCAGCGACACCACGAGGTTCACCTTGTCGTCGCCGGTGGCGGCGATCACGACGTCGCACGTCTCCAGCCCGGCCTCCTCGAGTGAGGCGAGCTCGCAGGCATCGGCGTTCACCCACTCAGCTGCCTCGACCGCCTCGGGGTCGATGTTCGACAGCTCGCGCTCGATGAGCATCACCTGGTGGTTGTTGTCCACCAGCTCGAGTGCGATGGAGCGCCCGACGGCCCCCGCCCCCGCGATCGCGACGCGCACTGCTCAGCCCTCCTGCGGCGGCGGTGCGGCCGCTGCGGACGTGACGTCGCTGACGGTGCCCGACACCGCTGCGACGTAGATCGTGTCTTCGGCCTGGACGAACGTCTCGGGACGCGGCAGCACGCCGGTGCCGAAGCGGACGATGAACGCCACGCGGCACCCGCTGGTCGCCTCCAGCTCGCGGATCGGACGGCCCACCCACTCCTCGTTGACCGGCAGCGGCAGGATCGCGACCGTGCCGGTGGGCTCGCGCCACGCCGACGCCACGCCGTCCGGCAGCAGCATGCGCATCAGCCGGTCGGTGCTCCACGGCACGGTGGCCACCGTCGGGATACCGAGGCGCTCGTACACGGCCGCCCGCTTGGCGTCGTAGATGCGGGCGACGACGCGGGCGATGCCGAATGTCTCCCGGGCCACCCGCGCCGCGATGATGTTGGAGTTGTCGCCACTGGAGACCGCCGCGAAGGCCTGGGCGCGCTCGACTCCCGCCTCGACCAGTACTTCTCTGTGAAAGCCCTGGCCGACGACCTGGCGCCCGGAGAAATCGGCGGAGAGCCGCCGGAAGGCCTGCCGATCCTTGTCGATCACGGCCACCTCGTGGCCGAGCCGATCGAGGCTCGCGGCGAGGGAGGACCCGACCCGCCCGCAGCCCATGATGACGACGTGCACGGCGGCACGCTATCGCAGGCAGGCCCGTTTCGGCGGCGCTGAGGCGCGTGAGACCCCGCAGCGCCTACGCTTCCGCCGTGCCTTCGTTCCGGACCGCGCTGAAGCGCATCGTCGTCGGGCGGCCCCAACGCAGTGACCGGCTCGCGCACACCCTCCTGCCCAAGCGGATCGCCTTGCCGGTGTTCGCCTCCGACGCGATGTCGTCGGTCGCCTACGCCCCGGAGGAAATCTTCCTCACGCTGTCAGTCGCCGGGGCGTCGGCGTACGCACTGTCGCCGTGGATCGGCCTCGCGGTCGTGGTCGTGTTGCTCACGGTGGTCACCAGCTACCGGCAGAACGTGCACGCGTACCCGTCGGGCGGCGGTGACTACGAGGTCGCCACCGTGAACCTGGGCCGCAAGGCGGGCTTGACGGTGGCCAGCGCCCTGCTCGTCGACTACACGCTCACGGTGGCGGTGTCGATCTCGGCGGCGGCCGCGAACGTCGGCGCGCTCGTGCCGTTCGTCGCGGAGCACAAGGCGTGGTTCGCGGTCGGCGCGATCGTGCTGCTCACCGCCGTGAACCTGCGCGGCATCCGCGAGTCGGGCGCGGCGTTCGCGGTGCCGGTGTACGCGTTCATGATCGGCATCGGGGCGATGATCGTCTGGGGGTTGGTGCGGATCCTCCTGCTCGGTCAGCCGGTGCTGGCCGCCAGCGCGAACCTCACGCTCCTCGCGGAGGGCGACGC
>DATAOO010000132.1:0-10298 GCA_036265695.1 Pseudonocardia sp.
GCCCGCAGCGTGCGCCGGAACCGGTGCGCGGCGGGCAGCGCCATGCCGGGCAGGTAGGCGAAGGTGGTGAACGCCCCCGTGGGCCCGATCGCGTGCCCGACCTCGGTGAGCACCCGGTGCTGGGTCGGCTCGTCGAACAGCGCCCACGGCAGCCCGCACACCACCGCGTCGACGTGCATGACGCCGCGCTCGGCCAGGAGCTTGCCGAGGTCGCGGGCGTCGCCGTGGACGACCTCGAGCCCCGGCCGCGTGCGGCCGAGGAAGTCGACCATGCCCGCGTCCAGCTCCACGGCGAGGTGGCGGGCGCCGGGCGGGAGCCGCTCGTCGATCACGGCGCTCACCGCGCCGGTGCCCGGGCCGAGCTCGACGACGACGGGAGCACCCGCCGTCGGGACGATGGAGGCCAGTACGTTCGCGAGCCGCTCCGAGCTGGGCACGACGGCACCCATCGTGCCGGGACGCCGCAGGAACGCGGCGAGGAACGCCCGGCGGTGGGCGGCGTCGGTCGGCAGCGGTTGATCGGCGCTCACGACGTGCACCGTAGCCTGGGCGGTGGCAACCGGCTCGCTCCCCGGGCGCGCTCCGGCCCTCCTATGAGGCGAGCGGCCGGGCGTGCGCAGCGAGCGCGGACCGCACCTCGGAGAGCACCTGCCCGATCGTGCCGTCGCGGGTGAAGCCCGCCGCCGCCCGGTGCCCGCCCCCGCCGAGCCGCGCGGCCACGCGGGACACGTCGACGGCGCCCTTCGACCGCATCGACGCCGACCACCGCCGCTCGCCGACCTGCTTGAGCACGAGCGCGACCTCGGCCTCGTCCGCGGTGCGGACGGTGTCGATGACGCTGTCGATGTCGGCGGCCCGGAACCGGTCGACGTCGGCGGCGGGCACGGCCGTGTGGACGAGGCCGAGCCCGCCCGCGGCCTCCGGCTCCAGCACGCAGCCGTCGAGCGCGCGGGCCAGCGCGGCGAACCACGCGAACGGATGGGTGTCGAGGAGGCTCCGCACCAGCGTGGTGGGCTCCACGCCCGCGGCGACGAGCTCGGCCGCGAGGCGGTGGGCGGACTGACCGGCCGTGCGGAAGCCCCCGGTGTCGGTCACGAGGCCCGCGTAGAGACAGCGCGCGACGTCGACGTCGAGCGGCACGCCCAACGCCGCGAGCACGCGGTGGGCGACGACGACCGTGGCCTCGGCGTCGGCGTCGAGCAGCTGGATGTGGCCGAAGCCCGGGTTCGACACGTGGTGGTCGATCATGATCGAGACGCGGGCGGCGTCGAACGCCGCGGCCAAGGGCCCGAGCCGGGCGGGCTCGGCGGCGTCGCACGCCACCACGACGTCGGGCGCCGCGGGCACGGCCGACGGCGCGACGACGAGGCCGAGCACGTCGAGGGGGCGCAGGGTGTCGGGCACCTCGTCGGGCGTCGCGAAGGCCACCCGCACCGTCGCTCCGCGGCGTCGCAGCGCGATGCCGAGGGCGAGCGCGGTGCCGAGCGAATCGGCGTCGGGCTGAACGTGCGCCAGCAGCGTGACGTCGGCGGCGTCGGCGAGCACATCGGCGGCGGTCCGAAAGGGGTCGGCGGCCAACGACGCTCCTCGTGATGGATCCAGTGGATCCGACGGAGCGTAGCCGCCGACTCCTGCGCGCATGGGCCGAACGGGGAAACTGCCGGTGTTCAGACTTCGTCCTCCTCGTCGGGCTCCCGCGGTGCCCGGTAGGGATCGGGCTCGCCCGCGTGTTGCGCCCCGACGGCGAGCCGCGCCACCTCGGCGTCCGACTCGCGGGTGCGGGCGAGCAGCTCCTCCATCCGCCGCGCCTCGTCGGGCACGACGTCAGCGACGAACGCCAGCGACGGCGTGTGCCGGATGCCCGTGCCCGCCCCCACCTTGGAGCGCAGCACGCCGGTTGCGCTGGCGAGCGCGGCGGCGGCGCCCGCGGCGTCGGGTTCGGCGTCGACCGTCTCGCCCAGCACCGTGTAGTAGACGGTGGCCTCGCGCAGGTCGCCGGTGACCCGTGTGTCCGTGATGGTCACCATCGCCAGCCGCGGGTCCTTCACCTCGTGCTCGAGGGCCTCGGCCACGATGTGCGTGATCCGCTTCGCGAGCCGTTGGGCGCGTGCGTGATCCACCATCTTGATCTCCTTCAGTCATCCGGCCCGAGCATGCGCAGCCGGGCCGAGAGCAGCTCCAGCTCGGGCCGCGCGGCGACGAAGCGCTCGCAGCGGTCGAGCACCGCCGTGACGTGGCCGTGGTCGGCACCCACGCAGCTCACGCCGATGAGCGATCGCCGGTGCAGGTCGAGGTGGCCCGCTTCGGCGACGGCCACTTCGAACCGTCGCCGCAGCTCGGCCACGACCGGCCGCACCAGCGACCGCTTCTCCTTCAGGGAGTGGACGTCCCCGAGCAGGACGTCCAACTCCAGCGCTCCGACGTACATGGCGTTGGCCTGTTACGAGCGGGGCTTCTCCCGCATCTCGAAGGTCTCGATGACGTCGCCTTCCTTGATGTCGTTGAAGCTGCCGAGCGTGAGACCACACTCGTAGCCCTCGCGGACCTCGACGACGTCGTCCTTCTCCCGACGCAGGGACGCGATCGACAGGTTCTCGTTCACCACGACGTTGTCGCGGATCAGGCGCGCCTTGGCGTTGCGGCGGATCACCCCGCCCACCACCAGGCAGCCCGCGATCGACCCGAAGCGCGAGGACCGGAAGACCTGGCGGACCTCGGCCCGACCCAGCTCGACCTCCTCGAACTCCGGCTTGAGCATGCCCTTGAGCGCCGCCTCGATCTCCTCGATGGCCTGGTAGATCACCGTGTAGTAGCGGATCTCCACGCCCTCGCGGTTGGCGAGCTCGGTGGCCTTGCCCTCGGCGCGGACGTTGAAGCCCAGCACGATGACGTTGTCGGCAATAGCGAGGTTGATGTCGCCCTCGGTGATGCCACCGACACCGCGGTGGATCACCCGCAGCTCGACGTCATCGCCCACGTCGATCTTCAGGAGCGCGTCCTCGAGGGCCTCGACGGTACCCGAGTTGTCACCCTTGATGATCAGGTTGAGCTGGTTGGTCTCCTTCAGCGCGGCGTCGAGGTCCTCGAGCGACACGCGCTTGCGGCGGCTGGCCAGCTCGGCGTTGCGCTCGCGGGCGCGGCGCCGGTCGGCGATCTGGCGGGCCACGCGGTCCTCGTCGACGACGAGGAACGTGTCGCCTGCGCCCGGCACCGACGTGAAGCCGATGACCTGCACCGGCCGCGACGGCATCGCCTCGGTGACGTCGTCGCCGTGCTCGTCGAGCATCCGCCGGACGCGCCCGGAGGCGTCGCCCGCGACGATCGAGTCGCCGACGTGCAACGTGCCGCGCTGCACCAGCACCGTGGCCACCGGGCCGCGACCGCGGTCCAGGTGGGCCTCGATCGCGACGCCCTGGGCCTCCATGTTGGGGTTGGCCCGCAGGTCGAGCGACGCGTCCGCCGTGAGGAGGATGGCCTCCAGGAGCTGGTCGATGTTGGTGCCCTGCTTCGCCGAGATGTCGACGAACATCGTGTCGCCGCCGTACTCCTCGGCGACCAGGTTGTACTCGGTGAGCTGCTGGCGGATCTTCGCGGGGTTGGCACCCTCGACATCGATCTTGTTGACCGCGACCACGATCGGCACGTCGGCCGCCTGGGCGTGGTTGATGGCCTCCACCGTCTGCGGCATGACGCCGTCGTCGGCGGCGACCACGATCACCGCGATGTCCGTGGACTTCGCGCCGCGGGCACGCATGGCGGTGAACGCCTCGTGGCCCGGGGTGTCGATGAAGGTGATCGGGCGCTCGTAGCCCTCCAGCTCGGTGAGGACCTGGTAGGCGCCGATGTGCTGGGTGATGCCGCCCGCCTCGCCCTCGCGGACGTTGGTCTTGCGGATCGTGTCCAGCAGACGCGTCTTGCCGTGGTCGACGTGACCCATGATCGTGACGACCGGGGGCCGGAACTCGAGGTCGTCGTCGTCGCCCGCGTTCTCGCCGTAGGAGAGGTCGAAGCTGTCGAGCAGCTCGCGGTCCTCCTCCTCCGGGCTGACGACCTGGACGACGTAGTTCATCTCGCTGCCGAGCAGCTCGAGGATCTCGTCGGAGACCGACTGGGTGGAGGTGACCATCTCACCGAGGTGGAACAGCACCTGCACCAGCGAGGCCGGGTTGGCGCCGATCTTGTCGGCGAAGTCGGTGAGCGACGCGCCACGGGCGAGCTTGATCGTCTCACCCGAGCCCTTCGGCAGGCGGACGCCGCCGACCGAGGGGGCCTGCATGGCGTCGTACTCCTGGCGCTTCTGCCGCTTCGACTTGCGACCCTTGCGGGCCGGACCGCCGGGACGGCCGAACGCGCCCGCGGCACCGCCGCGACCACGACCGCCTGCGCCGCCACCACCGGGGCGACCGCCGCCACCGGGACCGCCGCGGAAACCGCCGCCGCCTGCCGGGGCACCGCCGCCACCGGGACCGCCGCCACCGGGGCGGAAGCCACCGCCACCGGGACGTCCACCCGGACCGCCCGGCCTACCGCCGGGACTGCCGGGACGGCCACCGGGACCGCCACGACCACCTGCGCCACCGGGACCCGGACGGCCACCCGCGGGGCGGGCGGGCATCATGCCCGGGTTCGGGCGGGGCGGCATGTTGCCGGGCGACGGCGGGCGGGGACCACCCTGACCGGGGCGCGGACCACCCGGACGCGGACCACCCGGACGGGCGTTGCCGCCGCCCTGGGCCGCGGGCGCCTGGCCACCCTGGCTGGGACCGGCCTGCGGAGGCGGGCCGGGCCGCGGCGCGGCCGGGCGCGGCGGGGCGCCGGAGCCGACGCCGAAGGGGTTGTTGCCGATCCGCGGCGTGCGCGGACCCGGCTTGGGGGCCTGCGGGCGCGGCGGGACGGTGGCCGTGCCGCTGTCGGCGGCGGGCTGGACCGGGCCGGTCTGCGGACCCGCGGCCGGAGCCGGACGTGCGTCTGCCGGGCGCGGCGTGGCCGGAGCGGGCCGGGACGCGGCCGGGCTCTGCGGCGCCGGACGCTGGTCGCGCTGGATCGGCGCGGGCTGCTCGGGCGCCGGGGCCGACGCCGCGGCCGGGCTCTGCACGGCGGGCGGGGCCTGCGGCGCAGGCTGCTGCGGCCGGGCGGCGGGACCGGGCCGAGGCCCGGGACGCGGACCGGAGGGACCGGCCGGGGCCGGACGGGCGCCCTCGTTCGCGGGAGCCGGACGGGCCGGAGCGCCGGGACCGGCGGCGACGGGCGCGGCCGGACGAGCGCCGGGGCGCTGGCCCGGAGCGGGCTGGCCGCCGGGACGGGGACGGCCGCCGCCGGGACGGCGCGCGGAACCGTTGTCGGATCCACCGGCCATGGACTCCCGCAGCTTGCGCACGACGGGGGCCTCGACGGTGGAGGAGGGAGACTTCACGTACTCCCCCAGGTCCTGCAATTTGCTGAGGACCTGCTTGCTACTGATGCCGAGCTCCTTGGCGAGCTCATGCACGCGGGCCTTGCCTGCCACTGCACTCCTTGTTACTCGGAGGCCGGCGGCTGGTCCGCTCGACCTCGAACCTAGTGTCGAAGCACGTTCATGGTGCGATCTTCACGACTGGCTCATGACGGGTCGACCTTGCTCTCCTCTTCGATGGACCCGGGCGCTTCCCGGGCCCCGCTTGCGACGATCAGGTGCTGCCGTACCGCCCCGGTGTCCAGCGGCCCCGGGACGCGCAACGCCCGCGGGAACGCCGAGCGCCGCTCGGCACGTCGTAAGCATTCCAGGGCGGGGTGCAACCACGCACCTCGACCGGGAAGCCGCCGCCGTAGATCCGGGACCAGGGCCCCGTCTTCCGCGACGACCCGCAGCAGACCGTCGGCCGACGACCTCGTGCGACACCCCACACACGTCCGGATCGGTGCCGGACGAGCGGTAGCTGCGCCCAAGTCGCGGGCCGGGCCCGAGTGTAGCGCAGCGTCGCCGCGTTCTCCGCCCGTGTGGGGGTGGGGGCTCAGCCGACCGACTCCGACTCGGGCGCTCCCGACGTCGAACGCGGGTCGGCGTCGCTGCGGATGTCGATGCGCCACCCGGTGAGCCGGGCGGCCAACCGCGCGTTTTGGCCTTCCTTACCGATCGCGAGCGACAGCTGGAAATCGGGGACGACCACGCGCGCCGTGCGGTTGCGGGCGTCCAGCACCGTGACCGACACCACCTTCGACGGCGAGAGGGCGTTGCCGACGAACGTCGCCGGGTCCTCCGACCAGTCGATGATGTCGATCTTCTCCCCGTTCAGCTCACTCATGACGCCGCGCACCCGCGCGCCCATCGGCCCGATGCAGGCGCCCTTGGGGTTGACCCCGGGCACCGTCGACCGCACGGCGATCTTGGAGCGGTGGCCCGACTCGCGGGCGACGGCGACGATCTCGACCGAGCCGTCGACCAGCTCGGGGACCTCGAGCGCGAACAGCTTGCGCACCAGCCCCGGATGCGTACGGCTCAACGTGATCTGGGTGCCCCGCATTCCTCGGGTGACGCCGACGACGTAGCAGCGGATCCGCTCACCGTGCGCGTAGCTCTCGCCGGGCACCTGTTCGGCCTGCGGCAGCACACCCTCGATGTGGCCCTGCAGCGCGACCACGACGACGCCGCGGGCGTTGGCGCGCGCGTCGCGCTGGATGACACCGGAGACGATCTCGCCTTCCTTGGCGGAGAACTCGCCGAACGTGCGCTCGTGCTCGGCGTCGCGCAGGCGTTGCACGATGACCTGCCGTGCGGTGGTGGCGGCGATGCGCCCGAAGCCCTCGGGCGTGTCGTCCCACTCGTTCGCGACCTCCCCGTCCGCGGCGAGCTCCTGGGCCATCACGCGCACGAGACCGGACTTGCGGTCGATGTCGATGCGGGCGTGCGGCTGGTGGCCGTCGGTGTGGCGGTAGGCGGTGAGCAGAGCGGTCTCGATCGCCTCCAGCACGGTGTCGAAGGGGATCTCCTTGTCGCGCTCGATGGCGCGCAGCGCAGCGATGTCGACGTTCACTGGGGATCCTCCGAAAGCAGCGCGACCTCGGTCTCGGGCGCGGGCTTGAACTCCACCTCGACGGCGGCGCGTTCGACGTCGGCGTAGCGGATCTGCCGCAGGGCGCCGTCGACGAGCATGGTGACCGCGTCCTCGCCCGCCGCGCCGACCCGTCCGGTGAACGGCTTGCCCTCGCGGGGGCGCACCGTGACCAGGCGCAGGCGCGCCCGACGCCAGTGCCGCTGGGTCGTGAGGGGGCGGTCGACGCCGGGCGAGGTGACCTCGAGGGTGTACGCGCCGCCGATGAGGTGCTCGTGGCGGTCGAGCTCGGCGGCGGCGGCGCGGGAGAGCTTCGCGATGTCGTCCAGCCCCACGCCGGTGTCGGAGTCGACGACGACCTTGACGGTGTGCCGACGGCCCGTCGCGCGCACGTCCAGCTCGTCGAGCTCGAACCCGGCGCCTGCGACGATCGGCTCCAGGACGCCGTGCAGCTGCCCCGGCAGTGGCCCCGGCGATGGGCGCACAGGTCGAGAAGGGGGCATTGCGGTGGCTCCTGCCGGACGAGGGAGGGGTGGGTCCGTCAGGGTATCGCGCCCGGCACTGCGCTCCGTCGGTCGCGCTCCGCCGATTCCCGCGCGGACGGCCACTGGCAGGATGGTCGGCCCCAGGGCCGGAGCGGAGGTGCGGATGGCGGCGCAGGTCGGACCGAGGCTGACGCGGCGTGCGTTGCTCGCCGTGGTGCTGCTGGGGCCGCCGCTGGCGGCGTGCGCCCCGGCCGGTCCGACGCAGGCGCAGGCGCCCGACCCGCTCATCGCGCTCGCCGATGCGGCCCGCGCCGACGCCACGCTCGCCGCCGCCGTGATCGCCGCGACGCCGGACCTCGCCGTGCGGGTCGCGCCGTTGCGCGACGCCCGCACCGAGCACGCCGCCGCGCTGGACGCCGAAGTGGCCCGGCAGGCGCGCCGGTCCACCCCACCTGCCCCGCCCCGCGCCGCGACGGGCGCCGCCACCCTCGACGCGCTGCGCCGCTCGGTGGCCGCCGCCGGGGAGTCGGCCCGACAGGCCGCGCTGGACTCGGACGCCCGGCGGGTGGGTCTCGTCGCTTCGGTGGCGGCCTGCTGCACGACTTACGCGGCGCAGTTGGGGTGAGCGGATGACACAGACACCGACGTCGACGATCGACGGGCAGACGACCCAGGCGTTGCAGGCGACGCTGGGCGCCGAGCACGCCGCGCTGTGGTGCTACTCGCTCGCGGTCGCGTTCCTCGTCGAGCCGCAGCAGAGCCAGGCCCGCCGCGACGCCGACGTGCACCGCGAGCTGCGCGGCCGGATCGAGCAGACGCTCACCCAGCTCGGGCAGCGGCCGGTGTCGGCGCAGCCCGCCTACGCGACGCCGCAGCCGGTCACCGACCCGGCGTCGGCGGCGCGGCTCGCGGTGGTGGCGGAGACCGACTGCCAGACGTCCTGGCGGGCGCTGCTGGAGCAGACGTCCGACCGCGGCCTGCGCGAGGCGGGGCTGAAGGCGCTCACCGACGCCACCGGTCGGGGTGCGCGGTGGCGCGCGGTCGTGGGCGCCACGCCGGTGGTGCCGGTGTTCCCCGGCAAGCCCTGATCAGGTGAGCGCGGCCACCGCGCGGGCCACGTCGTCGTCGGTGTTGTACAGGTGGAACGCGAGCCGGGCGGCCCCCGCCCGCGCGCTCGCCACCACGCCCGCCGCGGCGAGGCGGGCCACCGCGTCCGGGTGCCGCACAGCGACGATCGCCGAGCCCGCGGGCGCGATCCCCACTCCGACGCAGAACGCGTCGGCCAGGCCCACGCAATGCTCCTGGACGGCCCGGCGGTCCAGCCCGGCCAGCCACGGCAGCGCGACGGCGGCGCCCGCGTGGCAGTACCAGGCGGGCGAGGTGTCGAGGGCCCGCCGGTCGGGGGCGAGGCGCAGCGGGAGCCCGTAGACGCTGTCCCAGACGTCGGCCCCGGCGTACCAGCCCGCGAGGTGCGGAACCACCGGCCAGCCGGGGCGCAGTGCGAGCCACGCCGTGCCCCGCGGGCTGAGCAGCCATTTGTAGCCGCCCGCGACGACGGCGTCGGCGAAGGAGACGTCGGCGGCGAGCCAGCCGAGGGCCTGCGTGGCGTCGAGCACCACGCGCGTGCCGCGCGCCTGCGCGGCGCGCAGGGCGTCCAGGTCGACGAGGCGGCCGTCGGCGGACTGCACCACGCTGACCGCGACGACGTCGTACTCGGCCGCCCGCTCCCCCAGCTCGTCCAGCTCGGCCTGCGCCAGCGTGACGCCCCGCCCGGACTGCGCGGCGAACGGCCACGTCACGCTCGTGAACTCGCCCGCCGCCACGAGCACCCTGGCGCCGTCGGGAACGCTCGCGGCGAGCAGCCCCACCAGCGCGGACACCGCTCCGCCGATCGCCACCCACGCGGGCGGCACCCCGACGAGATCGGCGAACCCGCGCCGGGCGAGCGCGGTGGGCTCGTCGAAGTCGGGCGGGCGTCCGCGGCCGGTGCGCCAGCCCTGCACCGCCGCCGTCACCGCGTCGGCCACCGGAGCGGGCGGTATGCCGATGCTCGCGGTGTTGAGGTAGCCGTCGGGAACATCGAACTCGCAACTGAACGCCGTGCGCATCCCTGTCAGAGTAGGCCCGTGCAGACCGAAGTGATCGAGATCCGGACCGGTGGCCACGAGGCGGTCGTCGCGCTCGACCGGGAGATCGAGCGGTTCCTCACCGCGGCGGGCGCGCAGGAGGGGCTGCTGTCGGTGTGGGTGCCGCACGCCACCGCAGGCCTCGCGGTGATCGAGACCGGTGCGGGGAGCGACGCCGACCTCCTCGCCGCGCTGCGCGACCTGCTCCCCGCGCACGACCGGTGGCGCCACCGCCACGGCAGCGCCGGGCACGGCCGCGACCACGTGCTCCCGGCGATCGTCTCGCCGTCGCTGGCCGTGCCGGTGTTCGACGGCCGGATGGCCCTGGGCACCTGGCAGTCCGTGTGCCTCGTCGACACCAACCGGGACAACCCCGTGCGGTCGGTCCGGCTGTCCTTCCTGGCCGGGTAGCGGGTGGTGGCACTGGACGCGCGCTCGGGGACGCCGCGGTGGGCCACTCCGCTGCCCGGGAGCGGGTCGGTGCAGCTGTGGCCGGTCGAGGACGGCGTCGTCGTCCCCGCGCAGGCGCTGACGCTGATCGACGCGGGCACGGGCGCGGCGCGCTGGAACGCGGCGGGTGTCGACCCGGTGCCCACGGGCCTCGCGCCCGCCGCCGTGGGTGGGACTCTGGTCGTGCCGCGGAACCGGGGTGTCGACGC
>DATAOO010000133.1:0-5826 GCA_036265695.1 Pseudonocardia sp.
GCACTGCTGCTCGTCGCCTGCGGTGCAGCGGGCGGCCCAGCCCGCCCCACAGCCGGTGGCCCAGCCTGCACCAAGCCGAGCAACATCGGCGCCGTGACCGAATCGTGATGAAGGCGGCATAACAGACCCAGCTTCCACGGCGAGTGAGCAGACGAACACGGAACGTCGACTTCCCCCGAGTCGCGCGTCGCCGACTGCTCCCCGCAGTCCGTAGTCCCGGAGCTGATGCATGCTGCACCGCCGCCCCGCCCGTCGCCGTTCGCGCACCCTGCTCGGCATCGGCCTGGTCGTCACCGTCCTCACGGGCCTCACCGGGCTGTGGGCGACCGCCAACGCCGCGGGCGCCGCGTACTTCGTGTCGCCGAGCGGCGCCGACACCAACCCGGGCACGAGCGCCGCCGCGCCGTTCAAGACGGTCCAGAAGGCGCTGGACCTGGCGGCCGCCGGATCGACGATCACCCTCGCCCCCGGCGTCTACCGCGAGTCGATCGTCACCAAGACGGCGGGCACGGCAACGAGCCCGATCACCATCAAGGGCCCGGAGACCGGCAAGAGCGTGGGCGGCCGCTACCAGGCGGTGCTCGCGAGCAAGGGCACGGGCGGCTACGTGGTGGCCATCAGCCACAGCAACTACGTCCTCGACGGGTTCACGATCGACGGCCAGCCCAACATCGCCCGCACCGAGTACCCGGCAAGCCTCTCCGACGCACGGGGGTTCAAGGACTCCGTGCAGGGCCGGGCGATCAACACCAAGCTGGTCTACGTCGGCGCCGACGTCGCCTCCCGCGACATCACCGGCACCCGCATCGCCAACATGTTCCTGAACGGCGCGGGCGGCGAGTGCGTGCGGTTCCGCAACCGCGCCGCCGCCTCGCTCGTGGTCGACTCGGTGATCCAGTGGTGCGGGATGCTCGCCTCGGGCGACGACAGCAGCAAGTACAAGTACCACAACTCCGAGGGCGTCTACGTCGGCACGAGCCCCAAGTCCACCGACCAGCCCCTCTACGCGAACGACACCAGCAACGGCGTCGTCGTCCGCACCTCGGTGATCAACACCTTCGGTGGCGAGTGCTTCGATGTGAAGGAGAACGCGCACCACAACCGCATCGAGGACAGCGAGTGCGGGT
Source organism: Pseudonocardia sp. (assembly GCA_036265695.1). Lineage (GTDB taxonomy): Bacteria > Actinomycetota > Actinomycetes > Mycobacteriales > Pseudonocardiaceae > Pseudonocardia. Next base: position 1,128 of record DATAOO010000133.1, read on the forward strand.
TCAACGACGAGCCGCTGTCGTTCAAGGGCAGCAACATCGAGCTGCGCGGCGACCACAACCTGGTCCGGCGCACCACCGTGCACGACAGCCGCAGCTGGAACGTCAAGATGGCGTCCGACGCCGCCCAGTACGACAAGGGCGGCAACTCCATCCAGCTGAGCTCCTTCTCCGGCGCCGCCGCGGCCGCGTGGCGCTCCGAGCAGTCCACGACCGGCTCGACGTTCTGCGCCAACACCTTCGCCACGACGCCCTACAGCGAGGGCCCGAGCTCGGTCGGCGACCCGCGGAAGGCGTGCAGCGGGATCGACACCACCCGGCCCACCGCCGCGATCACCAGCCCGGCGAACGGCGCCGCGGTCGCGGGCACGGTCCCGATCACGGTCGACGCCGCCGACAACGCCGCGGTGACGAAGGTCGAGTTCGTCGTCGACGGCGCACCGATCGGCACCGACACCGCCGCTCCGTGGAGCCAGGACTGGACGGTGCCCACCGCACCCGGCCCGCACACGATCACCGTGACGGCCTACGACGCGGCCGACAACGCCGCCGTCCCCGCCCGGGTCGACGTCACCGGGGGCACCGGCACCACGCCGCCCCCCACGACCAGCGCCACCGCCACCAGCACCGCCACCAGCACCGCCACCAGCACCGTCACCAGCACGCCCGCCCCACCGGCGGCGCAGCCGATCGCCTTCGAGGCGGAGTCCGGCAGCGTCACCTCGCCGATGGCGGTCGCCTTCAGCAGCACCGCGCAGGGCGGGCGGTACGTCGTGCAGTCCAGCGGGTCGGGCACGGGCCGGGTCACCTACCGCCTCACCGCCCCGGTCGCCGCGTCCTACGTGCTGGCCTACCGGGCGATCGCCCCGAGCACGTCGAGCGACGAGTTCACCTACGCCCTCGACAGCGGCTCGACGCGGGTGCTGACCGTGCCGAGCAGCGCGCGCACGGCGTGGACGTGGATCAACGGCCCCACGCTGAGCCTGAGCGCGGGCCCGCACACGCTCGTGGTGGCGAAGCGCGAGAACGGGGTGCGCCTCGACGCGTTCAGCCTGACGCCGCCCAGCCCGGCGGCCACGCTGCCCAGCCCGACCACCACAGCGACCACCACGCCGACGAGCACGCCTGCCGCCTCCACCACGACGACGACCCCGCCCGCGGCGACGACCGCCACCACCGCACCGCCGCCCGTCCCCCTTGCGACGACGCCGTTCGAGGCCGAGTCCGGGACGGTCGGCACCGGCATGGCGGTCGTCGCCGACGCGACGGCCTCGGGCGGGAGCGCCGTGGTCGCGCGGTCCTCCGGTGGCACCGCCCGGTACACCGTGTCGGTGCCGTCGCGGGGCACCTACGCGATCGCGGGCTGGGTGCGGGCGCCGAGCTCGTCGTCCGACGCGTTCACCGTGCGGATGGACTCCGGCTCGTCGGCCGAGTGGCGGCTGACCCGCTCCACGTCGTGGGCGTACGACGCGAGCTACAACCCGACGTTCTTCCTCTCCGCGGGCACGCACACCCTCACCGTGGGCTACCGCGAGGCCGGGGCCGCCGTGGACCGGCTGGTGCTGGTGCGCAACTAGCGGGGCGTGCGGCCCATCAGGAAGAACTCCGGGTTGGGCCGCAGCGCCGTGAGGTGCGCCAGGCGGTTGGACATCGCGAAGAGCGCCGTGATCGCGCCGACGTCCCAGATCTCGTCGTCGGTGAGGCCCGCGGCGCGGGCGTCGTCCACCTCGGCGTCGGTGAACGAGGCCGACTCCATCGCGAGCACGAGCGCGAGGTCGACGATCGCGCGCTCCCGCTGCGACAGCTCGACGCCGTAGGGGTTGGTGGCCACCCGGTCGGCGATCTCCGGGTCCTTCGTGCGCACCCGCAGGATCGCCCCGTGCGCGACCACGCAGTACGTGCAGTGGTTGGCCCCCGACGTGGCCACGACGACCAGCTCGCGCTCGGCCTTCGACAGGCCGTCGTTCGAGTCCATCAGCGCGTCGTGGTAGTCGAGGAACGCCCGCAGCTCGCGCGGGCGGCGGGCCAGCGCGCGGAACACGTTCGGCACGAAGCCGGACTTCTCCGCGATGACCCCGATCCGTTCCCGCAGGTCCTCCGGCATGTCCGCGAGCTCGACATGGCCGAAGCGGCTGACCTCGTGCGCACCCATGCCGCCGAGCCTATGCGGGACGCCGTCAGGACGGCACGTCGTGCGGTGTGCGCGGCCCGGGCAGCGGGCGGCCCAGGCCCGGCGCGGGCGGACCCTGCCCGGCGGGGCTCGCCTCCGGCAGGGCGTGCCGGGGAGGCCGCTGCGCCGCGGGGGCGTCGGGCGGCGACTGTCGCGCGTGGCGACCGCGCCTGGTCGCGCGCAGCGGTGTCGTGGCGGCGACGGGCGCCCCGGCCTGCCGGACCGACGCGGCCGCGGGAGAGCCCCGGGTGTGCCCCGGTGCGGCGCGGGGCACCATCCAGACCGGGGTCGTCGCGACGTCCACCACCGCGGCCAGCACGCCCCGTGGCCGCGGGCGGGTGTGAACGGGCGGCGGCGCGGCCGCCGGGCGGGCGGCGACCGGCGGTGCCGGGGTCGCGATCCGGCCCGACGGCTGGTGGAGGGCGTAGAGCTGGGCGTAGATCGGCGAGGTGGCCAGCAGTTCCTCGTGGCGCCCGACGGCGCTGACGGCGCCCCCGTCGAGGACGACGATCTCGTCGGCGTCGGTCACCGTGTGCAGGTCGTGCGAGATGATGATCGTGGTGCGGCCCGTCATCAACCGGCGGAGCGGAGCGAGCACCCGCTGGCCCGAGGCGGCGTCCAGCCCGGTGGTCGGCTCGTCGAGGAGCAGCACCGGCGCATCCCGGATGATGGCCCGGGCGATCGCCAGGCGCTGGCGCTGTCCGCCGGAGAGCAGCCTGCCGCGCTGGCCGACCCGGGTGTCGTAGCCGCGGTCGAGCCGTGCGATGAAGCCGTGGGCATCGGCGGCTTCGGCCGCCGCGCGCACCTCCGCGTCGGTGGCGTCGGGCTTGCCCCACCGGATGTTCTCGGCGACGGTCCCGTCGAAGACGAGCGTCTCCTGCAGCACCGTGCTGATGTTGCGCCGCAGGTCGGTGAGCGACAGCTCGCGCAGGTCGATCCCGTCGAGCGTGACCCGGCCCCGGTCGGGGTCGTAGCTGCGCAGCAGGAGCTTCGTGAGCGTCGACTTCCCGGCGCCGCTCGCCCCGACGACGGCGACCCGGCGGCCGGGCGCCAGCCGCAGGTCCACGTCGCGCAACGCGGGACGTTCGGTGCCGTCGTAGGTGAACCAGACCTTCTCGAAGCGGATCGCCCCGGTGGCCCGGCCCAGCTCACGCGGCTCGCGCGGCTCGGCGACCGCCGGTTGTTCGTCGAGGACCTCGATGATGCGCTCGGCGCCCGCCGAGGCGGCGAACAGCGTGTTCGACAGGCCCGCGAACCCCTGGACGGGCCCGTAGAGCTGGCCCAGGTAGGCCAGGAAAGCGAGCAGGCCACCGAGGGTGATCGCGCCTTGGGCGAGCTCGTAGACGGCCACGCCCGTGACGGCGAGCACGCCGATGCACTCGATGATGCTGCTGAACGGCCCGAACAACGCCTCGAGCCGGATCGCCAGCATTTGCGCGGTGAACGCCGCCCGGTTCTCCGCCTCGAATCGGCGCACCTCGTGGTCGGCGCGGTCGTAGGCCTGCACGAGGGGGATGTTCCCGAGGTTTTCCTCGGCGACCGCGGTGATGGATCCGGAGCGTCTTCGGCGTTCGCGCGAGGCGTCTTGAATGCGCCGTGAGAACCCGCGTGACAACAGCAGGAATGCGGGCGCGGCCACGAATGCGGTGAGCGTCAGGTGCCAGTTCAGCAGGAACATCGCGCCCGCGAAGAACACGACCTGGAACGCGTAGGTCAAGGCGAGGTTGACCCCGGTGAGCACCAGTTGCTCGATGGTCGCGATATCGCCGGTGAGGCGGGAGATGAGGTCGCCGACCTGCCGCCGTTCGAACCAGCCGACCGACAGTCGCTGGAGGTGCGCGAACAACCGCACCCGCAGCGACGTCACGAACCGCTCACCGACCCAGGCGGTGAGGTACTCGTCGACGAAGCTGACCAACCCGCCGACGACGGCGAACCCGACGTAGGCGAGCGCGATGGGGAGGAACAGCTGGTAGTCGTGGGGCGTGAGGACGTCGTCGACCAGCACCTTGAAGAGGTAGACGCTGCCCGTGGCGAGCGCCGGGCCGATGGGCACCAGCAGCAGGCTCAGCAGCATCCGACCCCGGAACGGGCGGGTGTCGGGCCAGAACCGCGCGAACATCGTGCGGATCCGGATCGGGGGCGCGTTCTGCGCCACCACCGGATCGTCGTCCTCGGCGGTCATCGTCCTCCGTCCGCCCGAGTGCTTCGCCGCCGCACGATGCGGGGCGAAGCACTCGGTGCGGTTCTTCGCCGCCTAGTGGCAGTGGTGGTGCTTCTTGTGGTGGTGCTTCTTGTGGTGGTGCTTCTTCAGGCGCCGCTCGCACGGGTCGTCGTCGCGCTTGTGGCCGCCGTGGTGGGAGGAGCGTTCGTCGTTGCCGCGGCGGTCGTCCTGCTGACCGGGGAAGCGAAACTGCGGGAAAGCCATTGCATGTCCTTTCTTTCCGGTGGTACGTCGCCGGGGCGACGTACACTTGTAGATCGGCCACCGCGCCCTATTCGTTTCGCCGAAGGCACCCTTTCACCGAGATA
>DATAOO010000134.1:0-29309 GCA_036265695.1 Pseudonocardia sp.
CTTCTGGCACAAGACCGACTTCCTGGTGGTGGTGTTCGGCATCCCGCTGCTGGCGATCGTGTTGTTCATCGGGTGGCGGTTGGTGAAGCCGAAGGTGGTGGAGAACACCGGCGGTCGGATCAAGGCGGTCTGGTCGGACACGGGCCCCACCTACGGCGACGACGTGAAGCCCGAGGACCTCGACGTCGAGGACAAAGAGGGGGGCGTCATCTGATGAACGGCGGGAAGACGTGGCGCGGCGTGGCCGGGCTGACCGCGGCGCTGGTGGTGCTGGCCGCGTGCGGCTCGGGGGGCGGCAGCGGTCCGAACCCCACGCCCGCGCCGGTGGCCGGGGCGCCCGGCGGGAAGCTGACCATCGGGATCGCGTTCGACCAGCCCGGGCTCGGGATGCGCACCGGGGACGCCTACAGCGGGTTCGACGTGGACACCGCGATCTACATCGCGGGCGCGCTCGGGGTGACCCGGGACAACATCACCTGGAAGGAAGCCAACAGCGACCAACGCCAGCAGCTGTTGGAATCCGGCGGGGCGGACCTGATCGTCTCCACCTTCTCCATCACCGACCAGCGCAAACAGGTGGTGGACTTCGCCGGGCCGTACTTCGTGGCCCACCAGGACCTCTTGGTGCGCCGCAACGACACCGAGACCACCGGCCCGGAAGCCTTGGACGGCAAGAACCTGTGCTCGGTGCCCGGCACCACCTCCGCGGCCTACGTCACCAGCCACTTCCTGGGCAACATCAAACTGACCGAGAAACCGCGGTTCTCCGACTGCGTCACCGCGTTGGCCAACAGCGAGGTCGACGCGGTCACCACCGACGACGTCATCCTGGCTGGGTTCGCCGCCCAACCCCAGTACCAAGGCAAGCTGAAGGTCGTCGGGAAGGGGTTCTCCGACGAGATCTACGGGGTCGGGGTGAAGAAGGGCAACGCCGGCCTGGTCGACAAGGTCAACGCCGCCCTCAAGCAGTACATCGACGACGGATCCTGGCGGAAGTCGCTGGACGCCAACGTCCGACCCTCGGGCTACAGCATCCCGTCGCCGCCGACGGTGGCGGACTGACGCAGCCCCCGACGCACCTGCTGCACAGCGGGGTGTCGGCTGCTCCCGGCCCGCACCGCGGTGATGATCCGCCGGAACTGCGGCGGGCCGGGCAGCGGCCCCAACGGGACGTCGGGGAACCCGCACCGCCGGACGAGCTCGGGGAGGAACGCCGCGGCCCGGCCCGCCTGCACCAGGCGGACGTGGAGGAGGACGTCGTCGGAGCGGTAGCGCACGATCGGCTCGAAGCCCGCGGCTCGGCACGTGCGCAGCGCCCAGCCCTGGGCCGGGCTGGCGGCGGTCTCGACCGCCCAGGGCATGGCGGCCAGGTCGTCCGGGTCCCAGCCGTCGGGCACGGCGAGCAGGAGGGGGTCGCGGCAGACCTCCTCCACCTCCAGCCCCTCCGCGACCGGCATCGGCGCGCCCGGGAACTCCTCGGCCAACACCATGTCGAAGTCGCCCGCGAGCACCGCCTCCAAGGCGCGCTGCGCCGTGAGGTGCGTGACGTCCAGGACCAGCGGCCCGCCCTCGAGCCGCGCGAGCAGGTCGATCACCAGGCTGTGGGCCACAGTTTGGAAGGTGGCGAGGCGGAGGGTGCCGGTCGCCGCGCCGCGGGCGGCGGCCAGGTCCGCCTCGGCGCGCTCCAGGCGTTCCAACACCGCCTCGGCGTGCTCGACGAGCAGCAGCGCCTCCGCCGTGAGCTGCACCCGGCGGCCGACCGGCTCCAGCAGCGGCACGCCCGCTTCCCGTTCGAGCACGTCGAGCTGGTGGGAGATGGTCGACGGGCTGTAGCCCAACGCGCGGGCGACGGCCGCGAGCGTGCCGCGGTGCCGCAGCTCCCGCAGCAGGCGGAGGCGGTGGACGTCCAGCATCCGGTGACGATAGTCAGTCGTCCTCAGCAGGACCCGTCTGCGCGGTGCGGACGCCGGGCAGCTCAGCGAGCTCGCCGGCCAGACTGCCGAGGTCGCCGCGGCCCGCGAGCTGGAGGGTGACGGCGGCGATCCGTTCGCCCGCGTCGTCGAGGTCTTCGCGCGTGACGTCGATGTCGTTGACGGTGAACCCGCGATCCGTGCAGACGCCGAGCGCAGCCCGGAGCACCCCGAACCCGTCGACGTAGCTCAGGCGCAGCACGGGCGGGTCACGCCAGCGGACGGCGATCGCGTGCGACAACCGCGGGTAGCCGAGGGTGATGACGAAGTGCCCGAGGGTCGCGGCAACCGCCAGCACCGGGAGCCCCGCCCCACAGGCTCCCGACTGCTGCCACCAGCCAGATCGTGGCCGCGGTAGTGAGGCCGCGCACGGCGTCGCGACGCACGAAGATCAGGCCGCCGCCGATGAACCCGATGCCGGAGACGATCTGCGCGGCGATGCGCGACGGGTCCAGCGCGACGTGCTCGAGCCCCAACATGTCGGCGAACCCGTACTTGGAGATCACATGATCACGGCCGCCGCAAGCCCGACCAGGGTGTGGGTGCGCAGGCCTGCCGCCTTGGCCCCGGCTTCGCGCTCCAGGCCGATCGCGGTGGAGAGCACCATCGCAAGCAGGACCGGCCAGAGGATCGTCCACTGGTCGGCGGTCGACCACACCGAGGCAGGCATCGGCGCCATCTTCCCAGGTGCGGCGCCGTGCCGCCGGGCTCAGGCGGACCAGTCGAGTACCTGCTCGGGCGGCGGCCCGGTGGGCTGGGTGAGGTCGAGGCCGAACGTGTCGAGGAGCACCTGCCGGACCTGCCGAAGCCGCGCTGCGGTGAACTCGGCGCGCCGCGGTCCGGCCATCTCGGCGACCGCCGCGCGCCACGCGTCGAACCGCTCGGGAGGGATGGGGGTGGTCATGGCGATCGCTACCACGCGTACCACCCAACCGCACACGGACGGTGAGCACACCCCGCCGATCAGGGGCACGGGCTGTTCGCAGATCGTGATCAATTGGTAACGTGGGGTGGGCACCGGAAGAGGTACACCCCATGGGAATTCGCGCGGTCACTGGATACATCGCGCACGTGGCACTCGTCGGCTACTGGGCCTGGGTGGTTGCCTCGACCGCTCCCCAACTGCGCAAAGGCACCCGCGACCGGCGGGTGCGGGCCAGGGCGCTGGTCATCAAGTCGGCGGGCTTCCTGCTGACGGCCGTGGTCGTCGGCGTCATCCACTACTGGGCTACCGAGTGGTGGCAGGTCGTCGTCGCGGTTCCGGTCGCCGCCGGGCTGGGCGTGCTGCTGCACCGCGAGTACCGGCGCACGGTCGCGGCGCCGCGGCACCGCCTGCCGCTCACCCGACGGGTGCGGATGCTCGACCTCCGCCGTCGCCCGCGCGGCACGGCCCCGCTGCACCTGCGGACGAACGAGGTCGGGCCCGCCGCGGTCGCGCCCATCGCCGACTGACCGTCAGCGCACCCGCCGTCGACGGGGTGGTGGCCGACGGGCGAGCGCGACCACGCCGACCATCGACACGATGAGCCCGACCACGAAGATCCAACCCCAGCCTTCGCGCACGGGGTCGCCGAGCAGCAGGATGCCGGTGAGACCGGGCATCACGACCTCCGTCACGATGAACACGGCCGTGACGATCCCGACCTCGCCCCGCGACAGCGCCGCCGAGTAGGCGATGATGCCGACCACCCAGTACCCGGCGATGAGGTAGATCGAGGGCTGGGCGAGCAGCGCCACGAACGAGAAGCCCTCGCCGATCTCGACGTGAGCGGCCCGCACCGCGAGCGCGGTGCCGCCGAGCCCCATCCCCGCGACGATCGCCAACGGCCACGCGCGGCGGTACTGGCGCAGGATGAGCATGAGGACGCCCAGCACGAGCAGCGCGCCGATGAGCACGTAGTTCACCAGCGTCGACGTGATGGGTGGATGGCCCGAGCCCGCGCTCGACGCCACCAGCACCAGACCGAGGAGGCAGACGGCCACGGCGATCCGGGTGGGCCGGTCGAGCACCGTGTTGTTGATCCGCGCACCCACCACGGCCGTGACGGCGATCGATCCGCCGAGGATCGCCTGCACCGCGAACACCGGCAGCACGCGCAGCGCGGCCACCGCGCAGAGCCAGGCGATCAGGTCGACGCCGAGGCCCGCGATGTAACGCGGCTGCACGGCGGCCGGGCGGCTGCGGGTGGCCCGCTGCGCGCCCGAGGCCTGCAACAACGCCCCCACGCTGGTGAGCAGCATCGCGACCAGCGCGATGAGCAGCCCGATCAGCACAGGTCCAGCATGCCCGTGTCGTCGCCGGTGACGGGTCCGGGGCCCGGCCTACGCCAGCGCCGCCACCGTCTCGGCGGTGGCGGTCGGGTTCTCGGTGACGGGCGCGCCGGTGTCGCCGGGGGTGCTGTCGCCCGCGGACGGGTTGTGCCCGCCGGTCCCGTGGTGGCCGGTGCCGACGGGGGTGTTGCTGCCCGTCGAGGTCGTGGGGCCCGCGGGTGTGGCGGTGCTCCCGCCCGGGGGATCGGTGCCGATGGCGCCGGGGGGCTCGGTCGGCGCGGGCTGGGGTGCGGGCGCAGGCGCCTGCGACGGGGGTGCGGCGCTCGGCGGCGCGACGGGCGGCGCGGTCGTGGGTACCGGGGCGGGCGCGGGGGGCTGCGCGGCGGGCGGGATCACGGGGGCGGGTGCGGGGGCGGGGGCGGGCGCGCCGCCGCCCTGCGGACGCTGCCGGACGGGTGGGTTGACGTGGCCGCCGGAGCCGGACCCGCCGGGCGCAGCGCTCGCCGCGGGGGCAGGCGCGGCGGGCTGCGGGGACTCGGAGGCCGGGCTGCTCGCACCGGACTCGGTGACGATCCCGGGCGAGTCGGACGACGTCATCCGCGGCACCAGCAGCGCGACCAGCACGATCACGGCGACGGCCAGCAGCCCCACCCCGACCATCAGCGCCACCGACCGGCGCCCGGACGGCTCGGGCTCCGCGTCCGGCTCGACGTCGGCGGTCGGGAGCGGGGTGGGATGTACGGCCGGGCGGGCGGGCTCGTGCCCCGCGGACCGTCCCACCTGCTCGGCCTCACGGGCGGCGTGGCGGCCGCCGGACGGGCTCTCCAGATCGGCACCCGCCGACGCCCAGCCGTTGCCCGCCGCGTGCCCGGCCCCGCCGTCCAGACCTGCCGCGCCCTTGCCCGCGACTTGCCCCGCACCACCGGCCAGACCGGCCGCGCCCTTGCCCGCGACTTGCCCCGCACCACCGGCCAGACCGGCCGCGCCGCCGCCTGCGCCGCCAGCCGACGCGCCACCTGCTGCGTTGCCGGCCGCCTGGCCGCCACCGCCCGCCAGTCCGGTCGCGCCACCGGCCGCCGCGCCACCCGCTGCCTTGCCTGCCCCGGCGGCCACGCCACCGGCCGCCGGACCGCCGCCGCCCGCCAAGCCGGTCGCGCCACCGCTGGCCGCCTGCCAGGCCCCGTCGGCCAGTGCGGCCAGGCCGTCGCCCGCCGCGTGCCCGGCGGCACCCGCGCCACCGGCCGCAGCGGCTTGCCCGGCGGCACCCGCCCCGCCTGCCAACGCGGTCAGCCCGGCGCCCGTGGGCCGCGCGGGAGCGCCTGCCATTTCCCTACCGGAGGCCATGCCCGCCCCCGCGGCGCCCAGCGCCCCGGCTGCCGGAAGCCCGTTGCCGCCCGCCTGCCCGGCCGCGGCGACGGCCGCGCCGATGAGGACGGTGGTCGCGCCGTCGGCGCCGCGCTCCGCGCGGGGCACCGGCGGGATCGCCACCTCCGGCCACGACGCCGTCGGCATGGGCGAGACCGACAGCGCGGCCCCCTTCGCGATCGCGTTCTTCGGGTCGGTGTCGACGGCCACCGGCCGCGCCAGCCCCTCCGACACCAGCTGCGCGACGAGCGGGATGCGCGACGAGCCGCCGACCAGCAGCACCGCCGAGAGCTCCCCGGGCCTGCACCCGGCCGAGCGGACGGCCGAGCGGAGTGCGTCGACCGTCTCCTCCACCCGCGGGCGGATCATCGACTCGAACTCGGTGCGGTGCAGCCGCACCGACCCACCGCCGGTGGGCAGGAGCACCGGGATCGACACGTCCGTGTCGGCCGAGAGCGCCTCCTTGGCCTCGGTGCACTCCCGCCGCACGCGCGCGACGGCCGACAGCACGCCCGTGTCGGTGTCGTCGAGGTCGGTGAACGCGGCGGGCAGGCCCTCGCGGACGTGGTCGAACACCACGTCGTCGAAGTCGATGCCGCCGAGCCGGTCGAGCCCCTCCGGCCGTCCGAGCAGCCCGAACCCGGCGGCGCCGAACGCGGCCTCCGACCGGTCGGCCTTGCGCACGACGGCGGCGTCGAACGTGCCGCCACCCAGGTCGTACACCGCGATGGTGGAGCCGGGCGCGACCCGCTCCTGCGTGGCGTAGTGGAACGCGGCGGCCTGCGGCTCGGCGAGCAGCGCGACCTGCAGCCCCTGGGCCGCGAGCGCCGCGGTGAGCAGGTCCTTCTTGTGGCTCCCCCAGGACGCGGGGTGCGTCACCGCGATCTGCGCCGCCGGGCCGCCCTCGCGTTCGGCGACCCGGTCGACGACCCAGCGGACCAGCCGGGCGGACAGCTCCTCCGGCGCCCAGGCCCGGCCGCCGACGACGATCGGGGTGGGGTCGCCGATGCGCCGCTTGAACTCGCGGACCACGCGGTCCGGGTCGGTCAGCGCGCGGCGCTCGGCCGCCTCGCCGACGACGATGCCGCCGTCCGCGGCCATGAACAACACCGAAGGGACGGTCGCGGCGCGCGTGCCGAGGGTGACGACCTCCGGCTCGACCCAACGCCGCTCGGCGGAACGGCACACCGCCGCCGCCGTGTAGGTCGTACCGACATCGATGCCGAGCTGATAGCTCATGATCGTCTCCTCACCCCCCGCTACGGGCCGCTACCCGCCCCCGTACCGCGCATCGGAGTATTCCGTGCGACCGTTAGCACGAACGAGACCGTCCACCCCAACGGGCGCGTGCGACGACATCCCGTGATCGGGGGCGCGGGCTTACCCTGGTCGAGTGGGTGAAGCCGGGTCGCTGATGGAGTTCGTGAAGCTCCTCCTGAGCGAAGAAGCGGAGCGCGCCCACTTCGCCGCCGACCCCGAGGCCACCCTCGCTCGGCACGGCCTGGGCGAGCTCAGCCCGGCCGACGTCCACGACGCCGTCGGCTTCGTGGAGGACACGCTCACGGTGGACTGGGCGCAGGCCTACGGCTCCGGAGCGGGGCACGCCCCGACCTCCGAGCCGACCCCCACGTCGATCCCGCAGGACTGGTGGGCCCCCGAGACACCCGATCCGGTGGTCGAGCACGACGACCCGGCGCCCGCGCACGCCGCCCCCACGGTCGACGACGCCCCCTTCGACGCCCTTGACCTGCACTTCGGGCACTGAGCCCCTAAACCACGCTCTGTAGCCCCCAATCGACCCCGGGGGGACCCGGCACGATCCCCGATGGCCCGGGGGCCCGTCGTTCCTAGCGTTGCCGCCAACACCGAGCCACCCCGGCCGGTAGCAACGATTCGGAGCTGATCACCGTGGCCGAGAGCCTCTCCATCCTCGAGTTCCTGCAGAAGATGATCGACGACGTGGGCCTGCGCGACTGGTTCGCCGACGACCCCCAGGCCGCGCTGTCGCACTACGGGCTCCGCGACGTCTCCGCCGAGGACGTGCGCGACGCGATCGTCCTTGCCGACGACAGCCAGACCGCCGACTTCAGCCGCAGCGTCGACAACGGCTTCCACGGCACGGTCGGCGCGGCCGCGGCCCACCACTCGGGCGGCGGCCACAGCGAGGGCGGGCACAGCGAGGGGCACCGCGAGGCGGTCGAGCACCTCTCCCGCTACGTCACCAACAACTTCGTCGACGACCGCGACACCGACGTCGACGACTCGGTGAACCAGCAGATCCGCACCCACGGCGGCGACGTCGACCAGGACATCGAGACGCACTCCACCACGGCGTCCGGCGACGGCGCGGTGGCCGCGGGCGGCGACATCCGCGACTCGCTGGTGACCAGCGGCGACGACAACCAGATCGGCACCGGCAACATCCGCGGCGACAACAACGTGCAGGGCGACGACAACAACGTCGTGCACGGCGACGGCAACACCACGGCGTTCGGTGACGGCGACGCGACCAGCGCCAAGCTGGACCACGTGGACGTGAGCGGCGGCGGCGCGCTCTCGGTGGCGGGCGACGCCAACGGCATCCAGGCCAACCAGGACTCGCACAACGAGACCACGACCGACATCCGGAACGAGACGCACATCGAGGACTCCGGCAACACCACCACGGAGAACACGGCGAACTCCCACAACGACACGGACTTCCGGTCGGAGACGGACTCGCACGACCAGTCGCACACCGACTTCAACAGCCACAACACGTTCGACAACGTCGACGTCTGATCGCTGAACGGACCCCGCTCACCCGGCGGGGTCCGTTCCCCTCTTCCGAACCCAGGAGCAACTCCCCATGGACGCCGCCCACAACCTCATCGAACTCATCCTCCGGCTGCTGAAGGACCCGGCCGCGCTGGCCGAGTTCCAGGCGGACCCCGACGCCGTGCTGGCCGCCTGCGGCGCGTCCGGCGCGACCGTCGAGGACGTGCACGACGCGCTCGTGCTCTCCGACGACAAGGACGACCGGGACGACAACGGTGGTCACCACAACCACCACGTGCCGCCGCCCCCGCACCCCCGGCCGGGCGAGAGCGACCACGACGCCACGGTGCGCTACATCAAGGAGTACGTCACCAACAACTACGTCGACGACCGCGACACCTCCGTCGACAACTCGGTGAACCAGCAGATCGACACCGGTGGCGGCGACGTCGACCAGATCATCCGCACGACCAGCTCCACCGCGTCCGGCGACGGCGCGGTGGCCGCGGGCGGCGACATCCGCAACTCCACGGTCACCTCGGGCGACGGCAACCAGATCGGCGAGAACAACATCCGGGGTGACGGCAACGTGCAGGGCGAGGGCAACGACGTCGTCAGCGGCGACCACAACACCACCGCCTTCGGCTCCGGCGCCGCGAACAGCGCCGACATCGGGCACGCGTCGGTGTCGGGCGGCGGGGCGCTCTCCGTCGCCGGTGACGCGCTGGGCGACCAGCAGAACACCGACTCGCACAACGTGCAGGAGGCGACGAACACCACCGACGTCGACGTCGACGGCTCGTTCAACGACGAGAACCACGCGGAGACCGGTTCGCACAACTCATCGGAGACGAACCTGTCGGCCGATTCGCACAACGTCGAGGAGAACCACAACCTCAGCTACAACCATGCACAGGACGTGAGCCCCGTCTGACCCTGCGTCACCAGCGGGGAGTAGCCTCGCCGCGATGTGACGACCGGCCCCGCCATCCGCTGATGGCGGGGCCGCTGTCTGGGGGGAGGTGGACGTCCACGTGGCGGTACCGGCTGCGGTCGACCTCGTCGACCTGGCGCTGAAGGCCACGGCGGCCTACGGACGCCCGGATCTGGGGGCCCGGCTCGCCCAGACGCGCAAGCGGCTCGTCGACCCCAACGTGCGGGTGCTCGTGGTGGGCGAGTTCAAGCAGGGCAAGAGCCAGCTGGTGAACGCGCTGGTCAACGCGCCCGTCTGCCCCGTGGACGACGACGTGGCCACGGCGGTGCCCACCGTCGTGCGGCACGCCGACACCGTCCAGGTGGCGCTCGTCCGCGAGGTGCCCGACGGGCCGCCCGAGCGCACCGAGGTGCCGGTGGACAAGCTCGCCCAGTACGTCAGCGAGGCGGGCAACCCCGGCAACAAGGCGAAGCTCTCCTACGCCGAGGTCGGGCTGCCGCGCAAGCTCCTGGAGGGCGGGCTGGTGCTCGTCGACACCCCGGGCGTCGGCGGGCTCGGCTCGGCGCACGGGGCGGCCACGATGTCGGCGCTGCCCAGCGCGGACGCCGTGCTGCTGGTCTCCGACGCCGCGCAGGAGTACACGGGGCCGGAGCTGGAGTTCCTCGGCGCGGCGATGAAGCTGTGCCCGAACGTCGCGTGCGTCGTCACCAAGACCGACCTCTACCCGCACTGGCGACGGATCATGGAGCTCGACCGCGGCCACCTCGACGCCGCCGGGATCCGCGCCGACGCGTTCCCCGTCTCGTCCACGCTGCGGCTGCACGCGGCGAAGACGCAGGACGCCGACCTGATGGACGAGTCCGGTTTCCGGCCGCTGGTCGACTTCCTGCTGCGCCGGGTCGTGGGCGCGTCTGACGAGCTCGACCGCCGCTCGACCAGCCAGGACGTGCTGGCCGTCACCGAGCAGCTCGCCACCGGGATGCGGGCCGAGCTGGCCGTGCAGGAGAACCCGGAGCAGCTCGAGCCGCTGGTGGCCGAGCTCACCCGGGCGAAGGCGCGCGCCGACGAGCTCAAGCAGCGCACGGCGCGCTGGCAGATCACGTTGAACGACGGGGTCGGCGACCTCTCGTCCGACATCGACTACGACCTGCGCGACCGGCTGCGCACGATCTCGCGCGAGGCCGAGCAGCTGCTCGACGACGCCGACCCGGCCGAGATCTGGGACCAGTTCGCCAACTGGTTCCACCAGCAGGTCTCCTCGGCGGCGTCGGCCAACTTCGTGTGGGCGTCGGAACGGGCCCGCTACCTCTCCGAGCAGGTGGCGCAGCACTTCGCGGAGGCGGCCGAGATCGCGCTGCCGGACCTGCGGTTCGACCAGTCCCGGAGCCTCGCGCAGAAGGTCGACCCGCTGGAACAGCCGGACGCCGAGGGCTTCGGCGTCGGCCAGAAGATCATCACGGGCATGCGCGGCGGCTACGGCGGCATGCTCATGATCGGCATGGCGACAACGCTCGCGGGCCTCGCCCTGCTCAACCCGATCTCGATCGGCGCGGGCCTGCTGTTCGGCACGAAGACCGTGCGCGACGAGCGCAGGCGGATGCTGCAGCGACGCCAGGCCGAGGCGAAGCAGGCCGTGCGCCGCCACATCGACGAGGTGACGTTCCAGGTCGGCAAGGACTCCCGCGACATGCTGCGCCACACCCAGCGCCAGCTGCGCGACCACTACAGCGCGCTCGCCGAGGAGGTGAGCACGTCGATCGCGAGCTCGGTGCTGGCCGCGCAGAACGCCGTCAGCACCACCACGTCGGAGCGCCAGAGCCGCATCCGCGACCTCAAGGCCGAGCTGGCCCGCATCGACGCGCTCGCCGACCGCGCGCGGGGCCTGGTCAAAAGCCTGGCGCACACGTCGTGAGCCCGTCGCTCGGGTCGGTCGTGCGGGTGCTGGTGCGCCGCACGATCGACACCTACCGCGACAGCCCGCAGGCCGTCGGCTGGCTGCAGCACAACCTGGCCCGGTTCGACGAGCCGCTGCGCGTGGCGATCGCGGGGAAGGTGAAGGCGGGCAAGTCCACGCTGCTCAACGCGCTCGTCGGCGAGGAGATCGCGCCCACCGACGCGGGCGAGTGCACCCGGGTCGTCACCTGGTACCTGGACGCGCCCGCGCCGAAGGTCACGATGTTCCCCCGGGACGCGCCGCCGCGGCCGTTGACCATCCACCGCAACCAGGGCGCGCTGCGTTTCGACATGTCCGGCTTCCCCGTCGAGCGGGTCGACAAGCTGGAGGTGCAGTGGCCGTCGCAGAGCCTGCGCACCCAGACGTTGATCGACACGCCGGGCATCGCGTCGCTGTCGAGCGACACCTCGGCGCGGGCCGGGGCGTTCCTCGCGCCCGACGACGCGCCGAGCCAGGCCGACGCCGTCATCTACCTCATGCGCCACCTGCACGCCACCGACGTGCGGTTCCTCGAGTCGTTCTACGACCAGGGGGTGGCGCGGGCCACGCCGATCAACACCATCGCGGTGCTCTCACGGGCCGACGAGATCGGCGTCGGGCGGCTGGACGCGTTGAACTCGGCACGGCGCATCGCCCGCCGCTACCGGGCCGACGACAAGATCCGCGGGCTGTGCCAGACGGTGGTCGCGGTGGCCGGGCTGCTGGCGCAGACCGGGCGCACGATGCGCCAACACGAGTTCGCGGCCCTCAGCGCGTTGGCCGCGCTGCCGCGCACCGAGCTGGACGGGATGCTGCTGTCGGTCGACCGGTTCGTGCGGGTGGACTCCGGGTTGGACACCGACGCCCGGGCCCGGCTGATCGACCGCTTCGGCCTGTTCGGGGTGCGGCTGGGGGCCACGCTGATCCGCCAGGGCGTCGCCGACCCCACGGCGCTGTCCGCCGAGCTCGTGCGCCGCAGCGGGCTCGACGACCTGCGCGCCCTGCTCACCACCCAGTTCGCCGAGCGGCGCGAGCTGCTGAAGGCGCGGTCGGCGCTGCTGGCCGTCGACCTGGTGTTGACGCGGGAGCCACGGCCCGCCGCCGCGCCGCTCGCCGCCGAGGTGGAGCGGATCCTGGCGGGCGCGCACGAGTTCGCCGAGCTGCGGCTGCTGGCGACGATCCGGGCCGGGGTGGTGAAGCTGCCGCCCGACGCGCTCACGGAGGCGGAGCGGCTCCTGGGCGGCGACGGCGGCGCCCCCGCGGCGAGGTTGGGGCTCGACCCGGCAGCCGAGCCTGCCGAGCTGTCGGCGGCCGCGCTCGATGCGGCAGGCCGGTGGCAGCGGCGGGCCGAGAGCCCGCTGTCGAGCCGTACGGTGTCCGACATCGCCCGCCTGGTCGTCCGGAGCTGCGAAGGCATCCTGGCCGGCCTCCCCCCTCCCCGGTGAGTCGTACGTTTCACCGCGGTGAGTTGGCCGATCCGCCGGGCGAGTCCCCGATTCCGTGACGGCGAGTCCCGGTTTCCGTGGCGGCGAGTCCCTCCAGCTCGCTACCCGCCCGGCGAAACGGGGAACTCGCGGTGTCGGACCGGCCGACTCACCGAGGTGGGATGTACGACTCACCGCGGGCATGGTGGCGGGTGGGCTCAGCGCTGGGTGGGGCCGTCCACCGTGAGGCCTGCGAGGCGGGCGCGGAGGCCTGCGCGGACGTCCGGCCACTCATCGGCGAGGATGCTGTAGACCACCGTGTCGCGGAAGGTGCCGTCCTCGCGGCGCATGTGGCGGCGCAGAACCCCTTCGCGCTGGGCGCCGAGCTTCGCGATCGCCGCCTGCGAGTGGACGTTCCGGGCGTCCGTCTGGATCTTGACGCGCCCGAAGCCGCAGTCGTCGAAGCAGTGGGTCAGCAGGAGGAGCTTGGACTCCGGATTGACCGCCGTACCCCACCACCGGCGGCCGTACAGCGTGGCGCCGAGGTGCACGCTCTCGTTCGCGAGGTCGATCTCGAGCAGCGACGACGTGCCCACCAGCGTGCCGTCCAGGAGCCGGATCGCGTAAACGACGCGTCCCGCGACCAGGAACCGCGACCTCACCAGCGCACGGTTGTCCGCCACCGACACCGGCCTGCGGTGCATGACGTAGCCGTCCGCGTACACCTGCGGGTCGGTGAGCAGCGGGTACAGCTCGTCGATCGCGTCGTCAGCCAACAGCTCCAGCCGCACCCATTCACCGCTCAGCGGCTCGCCTGCGGGCGCGAGCACCTCAGTCACGAAGGCGACGTTATCGCGAACGACCGCAGGCCTCGCTCAGCGAACCATCCGTTCCAGAGGGGCGATCCGGTGTTCGACGGCCCGCGCGACCTCCTCGGCCAACTCCTTCTCGAGCACCGCGACCAGCTCGTCCGGCAGTTGCATGTCGGCCAGCTCGGCGAGGGCTTTGCGCCGCAGGTACCGCCGCTGTCCGACGCTCACCGCCCATGCCCCGCCTGCTAACAGCAGCGCCGAGCCTCCGATGAATACGGCCGCCTGCGCGCCCCCACGGGCGGCGCCACGCATCTGCGCGGCCAACTTGCCCGCCCCGGCCAACGGCATTGCTGCCCTGGCTCCCTGATGCGCGTAGTGCAGGATGAGCTTGCCCGCGACGTCACCGTTGCCGTTGAAGATGTCGCTCGGGAAGTCGGTCCGGCCCGGCAACGCGCTGACGCGGTTCATGAACTCCTCGGTGAAGACACGCGGCGGAACGATCTCGGCTCCCAGATTCCGCTGCTCGCGCGGGATGGCATAGTCGGCGCACACGTCGTTCACCAAAGGCCGGATCGTCTGGTCGATCGTCGCCTCCAGATCGCGCAAGGCGGCGTCGATGCCGGGCGGCGACATCAGCACCGCAGACCACCGAGCCGGGTCGAGTCCGCGGAGCGTCTCGTGGGTGCGGTTGCGCACTGCGGTGAAGGCGGCGACCGTCGCCGCGCGAAACGCCTCGGTGACCTCCGGGCGGGTGGCGATCCCGGTCGCCTCCCGACGGAACCGCAGTGCCTGCAGCCGGTGTCGACCCGCGCTGGCCAGGCCGCGGCCGACCGAGAGCGAAGGCGTCGCGTCCTGCTCCAACGTCGCCGCGGGAAACACCTGGGCCGCGATGCGGTGGGTGACGGGCATGCGGCTCCCACCACCGGTCAGCACCACCACCTCCGGCGGACGTGGCAGCTTCGCCGCGACCTCGGCGAGCAGCGCATGGAAGCGCCTGCCCAACGCTGTTCGACCAGAAGGGGGATGTCCTGCACCCGCAGCCAGCCTCCGCGTACCGCCGGTTCAGCGAGTCCTGCCGATCGTGAAGCAGCAGCTCCTGGCCGGTGAACTGCGCCTCCTTGGCCCGGCGGCAGACCATGCGCAGGTGTGCCGCGGCGTCGTCGAGCGCCATCGCCGCCCGGAACGCCGGATCGGCGGCGAGCGCGGTCAAGGCCGTCTCGGCCAGTTCCCGGTCGACGTCCGCGCATCCGAGCTCCGTGCCGCCCTCGATGTTGACCGGCTCGACGTCGGTCACCATCGTGACGTCCACCGTCGACGAGCCGACGTCGACGACCAGCACGTTGTCCACGTCAGCCGACCGTCCGTCCCCGACCGGCTGACGACGGCGGAGGTCCCACACGTGCACCAGCGCCGACTGCGATTCCGGCAGCAGCGTCACCTGCAAGCTGGCGGTGCGCAGGAACTGGAGATAGGTGTCGCGGGCGTCGCCGGGCCATCCGGTCGGGCAGCCGACCAGTACCTGGCAGCTCGCCTTCACGTCGGGATGGGCAGCGAAGAACTCGCCCAGGAACGCATGGGCGAACAGCACCGCGTCGGGGATACCGAACTGGGTCGCACTCGGCATCCGCTTGAAGTTCACCTCGAACTGGATGGCGTCCCGGGTGAGCAGTGCGGCCTCGCCGAATATCCACTCGTAGGGAGGCAGTCCGTTGCGGGCGAGCGCGGTGAGCACGGTGCTCTCGGGGGGCCGCGTCCGCTCGTAGAGCCGGGCCTCCGCGTCAGGGTCGGTGGTGTCGATCCACAGGAGGCAGCTCTCCCCGTCGCCGATGTCGAGCCCGACGGCGTAGGTCGTGTCGGGATCGACGTCGAAGTCCGTGGTCATGCCCGCACCTGCCCCACACCCGGCATGACGATCACTTCGCTCAGCGCCAGGACCAAGTCCGCCGACGGCACGGGGGGAAAGTCGAAGCGGGTGCGGTCGGCGATCCGCTGCAGGACCGTGACCAGCTCCGAGTCCCGCTCGACCAGCACCAGATCGTCGTGGCGCGGCAGGGTGGGGCGACCGTCGTCAGCTGGGGCGGCGTCGGTGATGCGTTGCCACACGTCGAGGTCGACGCGCAGACGGGCGTAGAACTCCGGGTGCTCCTGCCGCAGCATGAGCAGGATGGCCACCTGCCGTACCCGTTCCGGCGACTGCGGCCCCGCCGCCGACAGCATGGCGAGGGTCAGGTTGTAGGCGCCGACGAACCGGCGGACCCGGCGCGGGTTGTTCTGGAACCCGATCCGGATCACCTCCCAGACGACCGGATCCTCCGGCAGGAAATCCAGCCGCGACCGCAGCGCGTTGCCCAACGACTCCCAGCGGATACCCGGCAGGTGGTAGGAGAAGTGCACCAGCTTCTCGAGGTATCGGCGGCCGCGTTGACGATCGCCGTCGTAGTACCGGGCTGCGGCGTCGATCAATGCGTCGTGGTCGATCGCGATGACGAACAGGCACGGCGCGTCGCCGGTGAAGATGCGCAGCGCCTCCAGGACGGACAGCGCGGTTTCCGGACGGCAACGGTCCAGGTCGTCGATGAAGATGGCCAACGGCGCGCCGCCGGTGAGCTCGCGGACGACCTCGGCGAAGTCCCGTTCGAACTGGTTGACGGCGTGGTAGTCAGCGGCGAGTCCCGGCGCTTCGCCGTGTGACGCGGCCGTCCTCAGCTCATCGAGGTCGGATTCGTCCAGTGACATCGGCGTGAAGGTGTTCACCGCCTGGCGCGAGAGCAGCCACGCGGCTGCGACGCTCAGCCTGCGCAGCCGGGCCAGCACCGCGCCGAGCCGCTGCTTGACGCTCGGCTCCTGCGAGTTCGCGGCCTGTCGAGCCAGCTCGTCCAGCAGCGTCTGCAGAAGGGCGTGCCACACCTCTCGCTGGTCGTACTTCCAGGGACCGAATCCGACCGTGATCATTCCCCGCTCCTGGAGCAACGAGCGGCAGATGTTCAGGAAGCTGGTCTTCCCGGATCCCCAGACCCGAGGACGGCCAGCGTGAGGGGCAGGTCGTGAACTTCGGCCACCGCGGCGCACAGCACCTCCGCGTGTGCACGAAATCCGAACTCGTCCGCCGACGCGTCCCGGATCGGGTTGTCGGTGAGGATCACGGTCACCCCTCGCTGTCCTGCTGCCGTCCCCGACCGATCGCGAAGGGTAGCGGCCACGCGAACATGTGAACCGGCAACTGACGGTGATCAGGGGCGAGGTCGCCGAGCGGCGTCGAGGTCGCTGTGGAAGCACTAGTCCTGTGGCCGATCGGGCGAGCCGGAGCCGCAACGTTAGACCGGATACCGGATCGGACCCCTCACTCCGACACCCCCACGATCTGCCGCAGGTGCGCGAACAGCTCGCCGCGGCTGCCGGAGCCGAGCCGCTGGCGCATCCGCGCGACGTGGTGCTCCACCGTCTTCGCCGAGATGAACAGCCGCTCACCGATCTGCTTGTAGGTGAGCCCCTCGACCACCAGCGCCGCGACCTCGCGTTCGCGGTCGGAGAGCGGGCCGTCGTCGGTCTCCTCCGGCTCGTCGACGGCGGGCAGCTCGTCGGGCACGGGCCCGCTCGACTGCAGGGCGCGCGCGCAGCCGAGCAGCGCGGACATCGCCTTGCGGTCGCGCGTCCGGATGGCGGCCTGGCCCGCGAGCCTGCCACCCTCCCAGGTCAGGCCGACGACGTGCAGCCCGCGCGCCGCCTTCTCCACCGCCTCGGCGTCGACCTCGGCGTCCAGCATCGCCACCCAGTGCGGGGCGGCGGCGGCCAGCGCGGCGGCGTAGCGGCTGCCCCCACCCGCCGCGACCACGGCCGCCGCACGCCGCGCCGCCTCCTCGCGCGACTCGGCGACGATCGCCGCCTGCAGCCCCGCCCAGTGCAACGAGGCCGCCCACACCGCGGGGTTGCCGAGCCGGTCGAGGAGGGCGGCGGCCTCGTCGAGGTGGGGACGGATCCAGCTGGTCTCGCGGAGCCGGGCGGCGGCGATGGTGAGCTCGCCCAGCTGCTGCAGCACGAACAGGTCGACGGGATGGCGCACGATCGCCTCCCGCGCGCGCGCCCAGGCGGGCATGAGGGCGGTGAGGTCGCCCGCGCGGCGGGCGATCGCGACCTCGAGCGCGGCGGCGACGAGCTCGTCGCGCGGCTCGAGCCCGGGCAGGTCGGTGAGGGCGGCCCGGGCCACGCCCGTCGCCCCGCGCAGCAGCGCGATCCAGCCCAGCAGGAGCCGGTGCCGGATGGCCATCGCCCGGCCCCCGAGCCGCACCCGCGTCGCGCGCTCCAGCACCGACTGCGCGACGTCCAACTCCCCGCACTGGACGGCGATGAGCGCGGCGAGTGCGGCGGGGGTGTCGGGCAGCAACGCCGCGCGGTGGCTGGACTCCAGCAGCACCGCGGCCCGGGTCAGCTCCGAGAGCGCAGCCGTCGGCGATCCCGTCACGGAATGGAGGAGACCGTGCGCCATCAGCTCCTCCGCGCCCGCGAGCAGCGTCGGGGCCTGGTTCGGCAGCGGTTGGGCGAGCACCGCCCGCGCCTCGTCCAACGCGCCGGTGCCGATGAGGGCGGGCACCGCCTCCCGGCCCATCCGCGCACCGAGGAAGCGGTACACGGCCGCGCTGCGGGCGAGCATGCCGCGGTGGGCGAGGACGGCGGCGGCCACGGTCGCGGCCTGCGCGAGATCGGCCGCAGGCACCTGGGCCGCGGCGGAGAGCACCTGGTCGGCCTGGGTGAGGGCGAGGTCGAGGTCGCCCGCGCGGAGCGCGGCCTCGGCGCGTCGGGACGCCAGCTCCACGGCGGGGGCGCCCGCGCCGACGGCGGCCGCGAACAGTTCGTCGCCGCCGGGCAGACCGGTGCGCAGGGACTCGTCGCCCGCCGCCGTGAAGACGACCGCCACCCGAGCGCCGGAGACGCCCGTGCCGAGGAGGCGGCGGGCGGCGGCGAGGACGTTGCCGCCGCGCTCGAGCTCGCGCTCCGCCAGGGCCCGACGCATCTCGAGCCGGGTCGCGGGTGGGGTGCGGTCCAGCACGGCCGCCGAGACCAGCGGGATCGGCGCGCCCTCGGCGGTGAGCAGGCCCTGGGCCCGCGCGGCTTCCACGAGCTCGTCGAGCGCGGCGGCGTCGACGGCGACGGCCGGGCCCAACACGGGGACGAGGAGGTCGGGCTCGAGCGGGGCGCCGAGGGCGCGGGCGCGCAGGAGATCGCGCACGCCGTCCGGAAGGCTGTGGACGGTGTAGCCGAGCTGGGCCAACAGCCCACCGGGCGGGCGACTGGGGTCCCAGCGCCACCGCGTGGGGTCGGGGCCGCCCTGCTCGATCAGGGCGGCGAGCATCCGGTCGACGAGCGCGGGGTGCCCGCCCGTCTGGGCCAGCACCAGGTCGACGACGGCGTCCGACGGCCGCGGCGCCCGGTCGCCGAGCACGTGCACCGCCCGCGCCTGGACGCCGCTGCGGTCGAGCGCGCCGAGGACGAGCGGTGCCCGCCGCGCCGCCAGCGCGGCGCCGAGTGCGGACATCCCGTCGGGGCGGGGCCAGGGGCGGTGGGCGACGACGAGCACGCCGACGTCACCCTCGGCCAGCGCGGTGAGCCGGGTCAAGTCGGCCGGGCTGAGGTCGTGGGCGTCGTCGACGAGCAGCGCGACCTGGGGGCCGGGGTCGGCGGGGCACTCGCGCAGCACCGTGAACCCGGCCCGTTCCATGACGTCGGCCAGGGCGTCGAGGAACACGCTCTTGCCGGTGCCCGCCGGGCCGACGACGTCGAGCCGCCCCAGCCGCTCGGGCGCCTCCCGCAGCAACCGGCGCGCCACCGGCGACCCGGCGAGCGCGGCGTCGACGGCGGGCGGGGCCTGGGCTCTGGTCACAACCCTCCTGGGACGTCGGTGGTCGCTGAGCGTACCGACCCCGTGACTGGACCGAACGGACGCGTCGGTAGTGGCAGGTGGGAGCGTCAGTGGGGGTCCAGTGTGAGGTTCGCGGGGGCGCCGCCAGTGCCGAGCAGGTGCTGCCAGGCGGGCGCGGTCACGAGGTCGGGCACGCCTTCGGCGCCGCGGACCGCGACCAGGGCGTCGACGGCGCGGTCGGCGTCACCGCCCGTGCCGCGCAGCGTCGTGCGCGCCAGCACCGGCCACGACTCCCCGCCCAGCAGCCCGTTCACCTCCTCGGCGCCCGTCGCGGCCTGGAAACGGCGGACGGCCGCGTCGGTGCCGGTGTCGAAGACCCCGGTCGGGGCGGCGGTGGTCGCGTGCGCGTCGCGGAGGAGGTACTGCGCGGCCGTGACCTCGGGCCCCCGGTCGCCCGCTTGCAGGAGCGGCCACGACGCCTTCACCACGGCCGAGACCCGTTGCCCGAGCACCCCGGCCACGTCCGAGCGCAGCCGCGGCAGCAGGGAGTAGAGGCGGTCGCCGGGGCAGGCGGTGTTCTTGAAGTCGCGGTGGCCGTACAGCTCGGTGGGCGCGATGCCGTACCGGCTGCAGATCCACGCGCACAGGTCGCGCAGCCGGTTCCAGAGCGCGGGCGGCGGGTCGACGGAGGTGTAGGTGCCCTCGTTCTCGATGCCCACCGCGACCACGTTCTGGCCCGTGCAGTGCGCCCCCTCGACCTGCTGACGGCCCGCGCGCACGATCTCCAGGCTCCGGTGCCGCCCCTCCATCGCGAAGCCGCCGCGGCTCACCGTGAAGTGCTGGCCGGTGTCGAGCCAGCCCCGGCGGTCCATGTGGAACTTCTGGATCGAGCGGGAGAGGCCGAACGCGGCGCCCTGGCTGACGTCGGCCTGGTTCGGCGTGGCCGTGTGGTGCACGAGGATCTTGACGGGCTTCTGGTTCCACACCGGCACGATCTCGCTGTTGGCCCGGGCGCCCCAGCCCGCGCAGTCGACGACCGGCGGCGCCGCGGTGGCGGCGAACGCCCGCCCTGCGAACGGTCCGAGATCGACCGCCGCCCCGGCTGCGAGGGTCAGCCCGCCCACCAACAGTCCCCGCCGCGTCACACCCATCGGGGCACGATGCGATCTCGATCATGAACTGCACAAACCCGACAACCCGTTGGGGTGTCGCCCGTCCCGGCCCGATCGCCGGGCGGTTGCCTCGGTTACCGATCGGTAATACCCTTAAGTTACCGACCGGTAGGGGGCGAGCCATGGGGCACTTCAGGAGCAACCTGCGCGACATCGAGTTCAACCTCTTCGAGGTCTTCCGCGTGCAGGAACACCTCGGTAGCGGCCCGTTCGAGGGCGTCGACATCGACGTCGCGCGCGACACCCTGCGCGAGCTCAACTCCGTGGCCACCGGCCCGCTCGCGGCGTCCTTCGCCGACGCCGACCGCAACCCGCCGGTCTTCGACCCCGCCACCCACTCCGTCACGCTGCCGCAGTCGCTGAAGGACGCCTTCCGCGTGCTGTGGGAGGGCGAGTGGTGGCGCCTCGGGCTGCCGGTCGAGCTGGGCGGCTACGGCGTGCCCCCGAGCGTGCAGTGGGCGGCCGCCGAGCTGATCCTCGGCGCCAACCCGGCGGCGTTCATGTACATGTCCGGGCCCGGCTTCGCGGCCATCGTCCACCGCAACGGCACGCCGGAGCAGCAGCGTTGGGCCGAGCTCATGATCGAGCGGGGCTGGGGCGCCACGATGGTGCTCACCGAGCCCGACGCCGGGTCCGACGTCGGCGCGGGCCGCACGAAGGCCGTCCGCCAGGACGACGGGTCGTGGCACCTGGAGGGCGTGAAGCGGTTCATCACCTCGGCCGACCAGGACATCACCGAGAACATCATGCACATGGTGCTCGCCCGCCCCGAGGGAGCGAAGCCCGGCACGAAGGGTCTCTCCCTCTTCCTCGTGCCCAAGTTCCACTTCGACGCCGACGGCGAGCCGGGTGAGCGCAACGGCGTGTTCGTGACCAACCTCGAGCACAAGATGGGGCTCAAGGCGTCCGCCACCTGCGAGCTGACGTTCGGCCAGCACGGCGTGCCCGCCGTCGGGTACCTGCTCGGCGAGGTGCACAACGGCATCGCCCAGATGTTCCAGGTGATCGAGTACGCCCGCATGATGGTCGGCACGAAGGCGATCGGCACCGCGTCGGCGGGCTACCTCGCCGCGCTGGAGTACGCCAAGGAGCGCGTGCAGGGCGCCGACCTCGCGCAGATGCTCGACAAGACCGCCCCGCGCGTCACGATCACCCACCACCCCGACGTGCGCCGCAGCCTGATGCTGCAGAAGGCCTACGCCGAGGGGCTGCGCGCCGTCTACACCTACACGGCGACGTGGCAGGACCGCATCCGGCTGGGCTCCGACATCGCCGACACCGCGACCGCCGAGCAGGTCAACGACCTGCTGCTGCCGATCGTCAAGGGCGTGGGATCGGAGCGGGCCAGCGAGCAGCTCGTGCAGTCGCTGCAGACCCTCGGCGGCTCGGGCTACCTGCAGGACTACCCGATCGAGCAGTACGTCCGCGACGCCAAGATCGACTCGCTGTACGAGGGCACCACGGCCATCCAGTCGCTCGACTTCCTGTTCCGCAAGATCGTCCGGGACAACGGGGCCGCGCTGGGCGTCGTCGTCGCCGAGATCCAGGGGTTCCTCGCGGCCGAGTCGGGCAACGGCAGGCTCAAGGAGGAGCGGGCGCTGCTGGCCACCGCGCTCGCCGACGTCCAGGGCATGCTGGCCGCGCTCACCGGGCACCTGGTGAAGATGAAGCTGCACGTCGTCGGGCAGCACACGGTGCGGCTGCTGATGGCGGTCGGCGACCTGCTCGTCGGCTGGCTGCTGCTGCGCCAAGCCGAGGTCGCGCTCGCCGCGCTGGGCGGTGAGACGGGCCGCGACCAGGCCTTCTACGAAGGCAAGGTAGCGGTGGCCCGGTTCTTCGCGGCCACCCAGCTACCCCTGCTCACGGCCCACCGCACGATCGTCGAGCACGCCGACAACAGCCTCATGGAGGTGCCGGAGGCGGCCTTCTAACCCGCGATGTAGCTCTGGAGCTGTTCGCGCTCGGCTTCGAGGAGGTCGATGCGGGCCTTCACGAGGTCGCCGATGCTCACGATGCCGACGAGCGCACCGTCCTGCACCACCGGCATGTGGCGGAACCGGCCCTCGGTCATGATGCGGGCGAGGTCTTCGATCTTGTCGGTGGGACCGCAGGTGGTGACCTTGGTGGACATGATCTCGGCGACGGTCAGCTGCAGCAGCCCGGCTCCGCCCAGGTGCAGCCTGCGCACCACGTCGCGCTCGGACACGATGCCGACCAGCCGCCCGCCTTCGAGGACGGGCAGCGCGCCGACATTGTGCTCGGCGAGGGCGGCGACCAGTTCCGCGACGGAGGTCGCAGGCTCCACCGTGGCCACCGATGAACCTTTGCCGCGCAGCACGTCTGCGATCCGCATGGTCTGGCCCCCGCTCTCATCACCGTTGACTAAAGAGCGAGGGTACGAAGTGGAACCAGCGTCGCGAAAGCCCCGAACTACGAGTCGTCACCGCATTCGATGATCGGTGACGGGTTGTAGCGAACCGTCCGGGTCTCGGACCGCACCTGACCCGTGCTGATCTCCTTCAGCGTGCGGGTGTCGGTGACCGTGAACCCGGGTGCGCCCTTGCTGGGCGAGCACGCCTCGCCGTCGTCGATCTTCACGGTCTTCGGCTCGGTCGGGTTGGTGCGCGGCCCGGTGGTCGAGGTGACGTCGTACCGCTTCGTGCCGTAGATCCGCACCGTGATCGAGCCGGGCGCCCACACCGTCTGGATCATGATCGCGGTGGGGTTGTCGTTGCGGAACTTGAGGTCGATGAGGTCGTCGAACACCGTCGCCTCGCGACCGGCCGGGTAGCGGCTGATGTAGAAGCTGTGCTCCTTGTGCTCGACGTTGGTCATGCCCGCGAAGTAGGACGCGTTGTACAGCGTGGTGGCGACCTGCGAGACGCCGCCGCCGACGCCGCGTGCCGGGTGCCCGTCCTCGATGATCCCCGCCTCGACGTAGCCGTGCGCCGCGTCGCGGGGGTTGGTGATGGCGTTGAGGCTGAAGGTGCCGCCCGCTTGCACGATCGTGCCGTTGATCTGCTCGGCGGCGCGCCGGATGTTCATGCCCGAGTCCGCGGCGAAACCGCGGGTGGTGAACTCGCCGATGATCCCGGTGATGCCGAGCTTGCTGAGGCCTTCGGTGGTGAGCTTCGCGGGCTGTTCGCCGTAGATGGCGGCCACCTGGCGGGGGGCGGGGGCCGTGAGCACCGGGAGCAGGGCCTTGAGCGTGGCGGGGTAGTCGACGCCGCGGCCGTCCTGCGACGGGACGACGACCGGGGCGCCGCCGCTGAAGTCGAGCGTCGCGTCCCGGCCGGGGGTCTCCGACGCGGCGAGCTGCGGTTTGAGCACCTTGGTGAGCGCGTCGAGGTTGAGCTCGGGAGCGAGGCCCGCCACGGGGTCCGGGCGGAACGTGAGTGCGCCTGCGATGTCCTGCGGGGCGAGG
Organism: Pseudonocardia sp.; assembly: GCA_036265695.1. Lineage (GTDB taxonomy): Bacteria > Actinomycetota > Actinomycetes > Mycobacteriales > Pseudonocardiaceae > Pseudonocardia. Next base: position 23,917 of record DATAOO010000134.1, read on the forward strand.
GTGGCGGTGGTGCCGTTCTCGCCGGTGATCGTGATCGGGGCGGACACCGCGGGCTTGGCGACCTTCTCCAGCGCCGCGGTGACGTTCTCGGACGTCGTGGTCGGGGCCACCCGGATCAGCGGCAGCGCGACCGGTGCACCCGACACCCATTCGCGCGTCAGCACGGCCGTGGCGGCGGGCACGTCGAGTTGCTGCCCGGCGACCGGCTCGACGCGCTGGGGGCTGAGACCGTCGAAGCGGACGTTGCCCTCGACGGCGGGCTTGTCGACCACGGGCTTCAGCTCGGCGAGCGCCGCGTCCAGCGCGGCGGGGTCGACCTTCGTCACGACACCGACCTCGCGGGTGGTGAAGAACGACTCGATGCGGGTGATCGGGTTGAGCGGCTGGTGCTCGGCCTGGGCGATCGTGGCCGTCCAGTCGACGGACAGGCCCGCCGCGGCGGGGTCGACCGTGCTCGTGGCGTCGCCTGCGGTGACGGGCACGGGCCGGGCGGTACGGGGCCCGATCTGCGTGCGGAGGGTCTGCTCGGCGTCGGCGAAGGAAAGGCCGCCCACGGGAACGCCCGCGACCGTGACACCGCGCGGCACCGAGCCCGCCGACAGGGCGAGGTCGCCGCCGTAGAGCAGGGCCAACGCGGCGACGACCCCGCCGCCGATCAGCAGGAGCCTGCGACGGCGCCGGGACTTCGTCGGGGTGGTGTCCGGGTCGTCGGGTGACGGCGAGGGCTGGGCGACCGTCGGGGCGTCGGCCTGGGCGGTGGTCGTGCCGATCGGCTGTGCGACCGTCGGGGCCTCGGGGTGGGCCGCGATCTGCACGGTCGGGGCCTCCGGCACGCGGAGGACCTGGGTCTTCTCGGCGTCGGGCACGCGGGTGCGGACGACGACGATCGGCGCCGCCGGGCGGGTGACGTCGCTCGCGGAGTCGTCGTGGGGGGGTTCGCCGGTCGGCGTGGCCGGGCGGTTCGGCGCGGCCGGGTCCTCGGTGGACGCCCTCGCCGCGGTGGCGTTGGCGGTGGGCGCTGGGGCCTGATCGGCGGGTCGAGCCGGCGCGGAGGCGGAGTGGCCCGCCGCGTGCGGATCCGACGTGACGGCGGCGGGTTCCGACGCGGCGTCGGGATCCCCGGCGGTGTTGCCCCTGGCCGTGTTGCCCCCGGGTGTGGGGGCCGGGGAGTTCGCGGGCCGGGCGTCGGGATCGCTGGGACCCACGGCCGCACCGGCGGGAGGCGGTGGCCCGGAAGTAGTGCGGCCGTCCGTCGGGCCTGGCGCCGGGCGGTCGTCCGCAGGACCCGGGGCCGGGTGGGACGGCGCGCGAGCGGGCGTCGTCGAGCCGTCGAGCGACGGGGCGGCCGAGCGGTCGGGCGATGGGGCGGCCGGACGGTCGGGCGAAGGGCCCGCCTGGCCGTCGGGCGACGAGGCCGCCGGGCGGTCGACGGCGGGTGTCGGCACGATCGCACGGGCCAGGCCGACGGTCGCCGCGTCACCGCGGCTGACCGGCCGGGTGGGCTCGGAAGCTGTCGCGTCGCCGGGGCCTATCGACCGCGTGGGCTCGGGAGCCGTCGCGTCGCCGCGTCCGACAGGCCGGGTGGGTTCGAAAGCCGTCGCCTCACCGCGTCCTACCGACCGCGCGGGCTCATGAGCCGACGCGGCGCGGCTCACCGGCCGGGTGGGCTCGTCCGGGCTCGCCGGGCGGCTCGACGCGTTGTCGGCCGCCGCGCCGCACGCCGCGGCCTCGGCGTCCTGCTCCGTGGTCGTTGCTCCGGGCGTGGACTGCCGCTCGGGCATGCGTGAATTCCCCTTACGAATGTTGTCGCCGCGCCGTCAGAGGTACAGGCCGGTGCCGTGCTCAGCCCGCTCCGAGGCCACGGCGTGCAGCTCACGCTCGCGCAGCACCAGGTAGGTCTGGCCCTGCACCTCGACCTCGTACTGGTCGTCCCGCGCGAACAGGACCCGATCGCCGACCTTCACGATGCGGACGTGCTGCCCCACGCCGAACACCTCCCCCCAGACCAGCCGCTTGGCCACCTCGGCCGTCGCCGGGATGACGATGCCCGCTCCACTGCGGCGTTCGCCGGACGCGTCGGCTCTGACCATCACCCGGTCGTGCAGCATCTGGATCTGGAGTTTGGCTTCCTGCACCGGCCCGATGGTATCGGCGACGCCCGCGCGGCCACGGACCCGGGGCACGAGAAGGCCCCGCGGTGCTGGCAGGTCGGGGGTCCGACAGCACCACGGGGCTGTACAGGGATTCGGTCCGACCGGGCCAGGCGTTACGGCCCTACGCGCCCGCCGTGCAATTCACTCGAACGGACGAGTCATCAGACCTGAGCGAGCAGGTATCGGCCGAAATGGGGCACGGTGAATGCGATCTGGCCGCGCTGCGCGGAGAACACCAGACCCTTCTTCATGAGGCTGTCGCGGGCCGGGGAGAGCGACGACGCGCGCCGCTGCAGGTGATCGGCGATGCCCGCCGTGCCGATCGGCTCGTCGCGACCGTCGGTGAGCTCCGCCATCGCGCGGAGGTACTCGCGCTCGGCCGGGGTGGCCCGCTCGAAGCGGGAGCCGAAGAAGCCGACGGCCAGCTCCGCCTCGGCCTCCGGCGCGGCCATCTTGACGTCGGCCGCGGTGATCGGGGAGCGCACCGCGGCGTCCCAGCTGGCCTTGCCGTAAGCCTGGACGAAGTAGGGGTAGCCGCCGGACGCGGCGTAGAGGGCGTCGAGGGCGTCGGCGTCGAAGGTGGCGTCTTCGCGTTCGGCGGGGGCGAGGAGGGCGAAGTCGGCGTCCTCGCGGTCGAGCTGGCCGATGCGGACGTAGGTGAAGAGGCGTTCCGAGTACGACTTCGACGCCGAGAGCACCGCGGGCAGGTGCGGCAGGCCCGCGCCGACGACCACGAGCGGCGCCCGCGACTGCGACAGCTCGTGGCACGCCGCGCACAGCGCCGAGACGTCGTCGGGACGGAGGTCCTGCATCTCGTCGATGAGGATGGCGACACCGCTCTGCACGTCCGAGGCCAGCGTCGCGACCTCGGTGAACAGCTCGACGAGGTCGATCTCGATATCGCCGGAGTCGGCGCGGCCGGAACGGACGGCGACGTCGATGCCGGGTTGCCAGCGGTCGCGCAGCTTCGCGTCCGCGGGGGCGGAGCGGAGGGCGAACGCCTTGAGGACGCCCAGCACCTCGTCGACGCGGTCGATGTCGGGGTGGCGCACGGCGAGGTCGCGGATCGCGCGGTGCAGCGCGGCGGAGAGCGGGCGGCGGAGGTCGGCCTCCGGGCGTGCCTCGATCTTGCCCGCTCCCCAGCCCGCGCGGACGGCCATCGAGCGCAGCTCACCCAGGAGCACCGTCTTGCCGACGCCGCGCAGCCCGGTGAGCACGAGGCTGCGTTCGGGTCGGCCACGGGCCACCCGTTCGAGCACGATCTCGAACGCGTCCAGCTCGCGGTCGCGGCCCGCGAGCTCGGGCGGCCGCTGTCCGGCGCCGGGAGCGAAGGGGTTGCGCACGGGATCCACGATCGGACCGTATCCGGGAATCTTGCGACGACCGTAGAAGCGGCTAGCGAACGCGATGGCGTGTCGTCGATCGGCGAATATCGGCGATTCTGGGATGGCCGCTAGAAAGCGTTAGAGGAGGCGATCGAGACCCATGATCGTCGCTTCGTTGCGCGAAGCGGCCAGATCTGACCGGAAATGCGCCAAACCAGTGATCATGCCGACCGGGGGGTCAGAGTCGCGGGGCGACCGTGCCCTCGATCACCCGGACATCCGGACGGGGGCCTGCCACGTCGCCGTCGACGATCGTGGCGCCCGCGCGGATGCGGGCGGTGCGGAGCTCGGGGACCCGCTGCTCGGCCGCGCGCACGAGCCGGTTGCGGACCACGCGGCGGACGGGCGGCACCAGGAGCAGCAGGCCCGCCACGTCGGTGACCAGGCCGGGCACGAACAGCAGCACGCCACCGGCGGCCACCAGCATGCCGTCGGTGAGCTCGGCGTGCGGCGCGCGGCGCTGCGAGACCGCCTCGCCGATCGCCTGTGCCGCACGCACGCCTTCACGGCGGGCGAGCCACATGCCGACCAGCGCGCTGGCCAGCAGGATGAGCAGCGTCCACCCGAGCCCGATCGCGGACCCGAGAGCGACCAGCGCGACGATCTCGACCACGAGGTAGAGCAGGACGAACGGCATACCTGTGTAACGCGGCAGGGGCGCTGAGAGTTTCCTGCCGACACACAGACGTGACGTGCGGGGTCGAGCGGTCAGTACGTCAGTGCGAGACCCGGGTCTTCCAGCAGCCGTCCGACGTCGGCCAGGAACCGGCTGCCCTGCTCGCCGTCGACGAGGCGGTGGTCGAACGACAGCGCGAGCTGGCAGACGGTGCGCACGGCCAGGGCCCCGTCGACGACCCACGGCGCCGGCTTGATCGACCCGACGGCGAGGATCGCGGCCTCGCCCGGGTTGAGGATGGGCGTGCCGGTGTCGACGCCGAAGACGCCCACGTTGGTGATCGTGAACGTGCCGCCGACGAGGTCGGCGGGCGGGGTCTTGCCCTCCCGCGCGGTCGCGGTCAGCTCGCCGAGTGCGGTGGCGAGCTGGGCCAAGGACAGCGTGTCGGCGTTGCGGATCTTCGGGACGATCAGGCCGCGGGGTGTCGCGGCGGCGATCCCGAGCTGGACGCGGTCGTAGTAGACGATCTCGCCCGCCGCCTCGTCCCAGTGGGCGTTCACCTCGGGTGTGCGCCGGGCGGCCAGGCACACCGCCTTGGCGACGAAGGCCAGCGGGGTGAGCCGGACGTCGGCGTACTCGCGCGTGGCGCGCAGGCGGTCGCGCAGCGCCATCGTCTCGGTGACGTCGACGGCGAGGAACTCCGTGACGTGCGGCGCGGTGAACGCGCTCGCGACCATCGCGGCCGCGGTCGCCCTCCGGACGCCCCGGATCGGCTCGCGGCGCTCGCCCGCCGCTGCGGGCGGCGCCTCCTGCTCGGCCGGGGCGCCGTTCACGAACGCCTGGACGTCCTCGCGGGTGATGACGCCGTCGGGCCGCGACGGGATGACCTCCCGCAGGTCGATGCCGAGGTCCTTCGCGAGCTTCCGCACCGGCGGCTTCGCCAACGGCACCGTGCCCGACGGCCGCAGCGGCGCGGCCGGATCCGAACCGACGGCAGACGCCGCACCAGCGGACCCGGCCGCGGGTGCCGCGACGCTGGCGGCAGGGGCAGCGGCAGGGGGCGCGGCAGGGGCGGCGGCAGCGGCGGAGGCAGCGGAGGCAGCGGAGGCGGCGGGGGCAGCGGCAGGGGCAGCGGCAGGGGCAGCGGCAGCGGCAGGGGCAGCGGCAGCGGCAGGGGCAGCGGCAGCGGCAGGGGCAGCGGCAGCGGCAGGGGCAGCGGCAGCGGCAGGGGCAGCGGCA
>DATAOO010000135.1:0-9431 GCA_036265695.1 Pseudonocardia sp.
GAGGCGGTGCGCGAGGTCGTCGCCGCCTGCGGGCTCGACGCCACCTGGCTGCCGTCGTGGCGCAACCTGGGCGGCGCGGGCGGGTTCGCGCTCGGCATGCTGCACGCGATGGCGCTCGGGGCGGGCTGGATCTGGCTCGCCGACGACGACGGGCGCGCGGCCGACGACCACGTCCTCGCCACCCTGGTCGAGCTGGCCGACCGGCGGGGGCTCGCGGCCGTCTCACCCACCGTCGCCGACGCCGCCGATCCCGACCGGCTCGCGTTCTCCGTGCGCCGCGGGCTCACCTGGCACCGCTCGCGCGCCGCGCTGGCCGCCGACGTCGGGCACGGCGCCGACCACGAGCTCCTGCCCGGGATCGCCGCGCTGTTCAACGGCGCACTGTTCCGCACGTCCACGCTGGACGTCATCGGGGTGCCGGACCTGCGGCTGTTCATCCGCGGCGACGAGGTGGAGATGCACCGGCGGCTCGTGCGCTCCGGCCTGCCGTTCGGCACGGCGCTGGGCGCGGTCTACCTGCACCCGCGGGCCGACGCCGACGACAAGCCGATGCTCCGCGGCCACCTGCACGCCCGCGACCCCGACGACCCCGTGAAGCGCTACTACACGTTCCGCAACCGCGGCTTCCTCACCGCGCAGCCGGGCATGCGGCGGGTGGGCCTGGCCGAGCTGCCCCGGTTCGCGTGGTACTTCCTCGTCACCAAGCGCAGCCCGCGGGAGTTCGTGCGTTGGCTGCGATTGGTGCGCCAGGGCCGCCTGGAGCGCTTCCACCGCGCCTAGCGACGGAAGACCACCGTGCGCAGCATCACGAAGTTGATGACGGTGGCCAGGCCCTGGGCGATCACCCAGGCGACGCTGACCCGCAGCGGCATGTCGGGCAGCACGGCGAGCATCAGCGCGTTGGTGCCGACGTTGATCGCGAACGTGGTGCCGTAGAGCAGCACGAACCCGGCGACCCGCGCGCCGCCGCCCGCCGACTGGAACGTGAACCGGCGGTTGAGCAGGTACGCCGTGGTGGTGCCGCAGATGAAGCTGATCGCCTTCGCGCCGCTCGGGAACAGGCCGAGGGACAGCAGCAGGTGGTAGATGCCGAAGTCGACCAGCGCAGACAGCGCCCCGATCGCCACGAACCGCGTGAGCTGGGCGGCGAGGCCCAGCCGGGGCGGCGAGTCGGTGGTCACGGCAAGAGGGTAGCGGGCGGCTCAGAAGAAGTACTTGCCGAGGCGGAAGCGCCGACGCACCCGCACCGATCCCACCGCCGTGCGGCCGTGCACCACGAAGTGCGGGTGGCCGGGCTGCGGCGTCGACGGCACGCTGCTGTGCACCGAGCCCATGCCGGGCACGAGGTCGTCGACGTTCACGGTGGCGTCGTCGGGCACCAGCAGCTTCGCCGAACCCGCCCCCATCTCCAGCTCGACCTCGACGACGGGGTGCGGGTTCTCGGCGTCGCAGAAGTCCAGCGTGACCGAGCCCATGCCCGACAGCACCCGGATCCGGGGCGGCACCCGCCACGGCCCCGTGCGCTTGATCGTCGACATCCCGGCCTTGAGCACCAGCGGCGGCCCCGCCGGGGTGACGGCGACCGGCGTGTCCGGGGGGAGGTCGGCGAGCGGCGGGCGCAGGTCGGCCTCGTAGCGCGCCGCGTAGACGACGGCGAGGCGCTCCTCCAGCTCCGACAGCGTGATCCGGCCCTCGGACAGCGCCGTGTGCAACCGCTGCGCCGCGCGTTCGCGGTCGGCGTCGGAGATCCGGAGACCCGGCTGGTCGGTCACCACCCCAGAATAGTGTCGGTGGCCCCGGGTAGCCTCGCCCGCGATGTCCGATACTCAACTGCTGCACGGCTGGGGCCGCACCGCGCCGTCCCTCGCCCGGGTCGTCACGCCCCGTTCGGTCGAGGACGTGGTGGCCGCGGTCACGAGCGCGGGTCCCCGCGGCGTCATCGCGCGCGGCCTGGGCCGCTCGTACGGCGATCCGGCGCAGAACGCGGGCGGCACCGTGCTCGCCATGACCGGCCTCGGCGAGATCCACCGGATCGACGCCGAGAACGGGCTCGTCGAGGTCGACGCGGGCGTGAGCCTCGACACCCTCATGCGCGCCGCCCTGCCGCACGGCCTGTGGCTGCCGGTGCTGCCGGGCACCCGCCAGGTCACGGTGGGCGGCGCGATCGGCGCCGACATCCACGGCAAGGCCCACCACGTCGTCGGCAGCTTCGGCAACCACGTCCGCGCGTTGACACTGGTCACGGCGGATGGCGGGGTCCACGAGCTCACGCCCGAGGACGAGCTGTTCTGGGCCACGGTGGCCGGGATGGGCCTCACCGGCGTGGTCGTGCGCGCCACGCTCGCGCTGCACCACGTCGAAACGGCGTACTTCAAGGTCGACACCGAGCAGATCGACAACCTCGCCGAGCTCATGGCCCGCCAGAGCACCGACGATGACAAGTACGCCGAGTCGGTCTCCTGGTTCGACGCGGTCACCACGGGCGCGCACTTCGGCCGCGGCCTGCTCACCCGGGCCAACCACGCCACGGTGGCCGACCTGCCGGAGAAGCTGCGCGCCGAGCCGTTGAAGTTCGACGCGCCGCAGCTGCTCACGGTGCCCGACGTGTTCCCGTCGGGCCTGCTCAACCGGCTCACGGGCAAGCTCTTCAGCGAGCTCTGGTACCGCAAGTCGCCCACGCGGAGGGGCGCGATCCAGAACATCACCCAGTTCCTGCACCCCCTCGACATCATCGGCGAGTGGAACCGCGGCTACGGCCCGCGCGGGTTCCTGCAGTACCAGTTCGTGGTGCCGCCCGCGCGCAGCGACGTGATCCGCGAGGTGCTGGAGCGGATGACGGCCGCGCACCAGGTCTCGGCGCTCAACGTCCTGAAGCGGTTCGGTGAGGGCAACCGGGCGCCGCTGTCGTTCCCGATGCCGGGGTGGACGCTCTGCGTCGACATCCCCATCGGGCCGGGCCTCGGCGCGCTGTGCGATGAGCTCGACGAGCTGGTCCTGGCCGCGGGTGGGCGGCACTACCTGGCCAAGGAGTCGCGGACCACCCCGGAGGCCATCCGCCGCGGCTACCCGCGGTTCGACGAGTGGCGCAAGATCCGCGACGCCGTCGATCCCCACAACGTGTTCGCCTCGGACATGTCCCGACGTTTGGAGCTCACTGGTGATTGACGCCGTCGGCAACCCGCAGAGCATCCTGCTGCTCGGCGGCACCTCGGAGATCGGCCTGGCCACGGTGGAGGCGTTCGCGTCCGAACGGCCGCTGCGCGTGGTGCTGGCGGGGCGGCCGTCGCCCCGGTTGGACGAGGCCAAGGCCCGGCTCGAGGCGCGCGGCTGTGCCGTCGAGGTGATCCCGTTCGACGCCCGGGAGGGGGATGTCCAGGTGGTCGCCAAGGCGTTCACGGGCGGCGACATCGACGTCGCGCTCGTGGCGTTCGGCCTGCTCGGCGACAACGAGAAGGCGTGGACGGACGTCGCCACCGCCGTCGAGTTGGCGCAGGTCAACTACACCGCGGCGGTCGGCGTCGGGGTGGCGCTCGGCGAACGGATGACCGCGCAGGGGCACGGGTCGATCGTGGCGTTCTCGTCCGTGGCGGGCGAGCGGGCCCGGCGCTCCAACTTCGTGTACGGCTCCACCAAGGCCGGGCTCGACGCGTTCTACTCGGGGCTCACCGAGGCGCTGCGGCCGGTCGGCGTGCACGTCACGGTCGTGCGGCCGGGCTTCGTCCACACGCGGATGACCGAGGGCCTCAAGCCCGCGCCGCTGTCGACCACGCCCGAGGCGGTCGCCGCGGTGGTGGTCGACGCCGTGCGCACCCGCAAGGAGCTGGTGTGGGCGCCCGCGCCGCTGCGGTTCGTGATGAGCGCGCTGCGCCACGTCCCACGCCCCATCTTCCGCCGCCTGCCCATCTGACCTATTTGAAGGGCACCACGACCATCGTCCCCTGGTCGCCGCGCCAGGACGTCGCGGGCACGCCGCTGCGGTCGGGCGTGAACGTGAACTTGAGCTGCGGCGTCAGGCGCGGCGCTGTGTGGAAGTGGCGGTAGTTGAGGTCCAGCAGCGTCCGCTCCAACGGCCCGGCTTTGGCCCGTTGCTCGGCCAGGATCTGGGCGAACCAGCCGCGGTCGGAGAGGCGGTCTGTCACCGTGCAGGTGCAGTAGTAGGCCACCGTGCCCACCTCGCCGAACGACTGCACCACCGCGCCCGCGGGCGCCCGTTCGGCGAGAGCCTGGTACTCGGTGGGGGTGGCCCAGTTGCCGGTGATCGTCGTGAGCGTCCAGGGGCGGGCGACGAGGTACGCGGCGGTGACCGCGACCGTCACCACGGAGGCCCCCAACGCCGCCGTCCGCAGCGCCGCCCGCGGCGCGCCCACCGCGCCGAGCATCGTCAGTGCACCGATGGCCGGGCCGTAGTACCACTGGTACGGCGCGGTGTTGAGCAGCAGGTAGGTGCCCGCGTGCAGCAGGCCGCCCACGCCGAGCACGAGGTGCAGCGGGGCGGAATCGCGCCGCCAGCCGCCGAGCAGCACGAGCACGCCGAACGCGGGCGGGATCAGCGAGGCCGCCACCGCGAACGGGTAGGCCTCGAAGAAGTAGTACAGACCGTTGGCGAAGGTCCGGTCGCCCATGCTCTCGCCGAGCTTGATCACCATCGTGTCCGGCACGGCGGAGCCCAGCCAGAACCACGACAGCACCGACCACGGCAGCGACACCAGCCCGGTGATCCCGATGAACGCCAGCGCCCGTCGGAAACCGAGGGTGACCACGACGGCGACCGCCGCGGCCAGCCCGAACCCGGCGAGGTCCGCCCGGGTGAGCAGCAGCAGCCCGCACGCCACGCCCGCGAGGTGGGGCCTGCGGGCGAGCACCGCCCACGCGAGCACGGCGACCAGCGCGATCGCCAGGTGCGTCTCCATGCCGATCACGGAGACGAGGAGCGGGTTGACCGCCACCAGCGCGACGCCCGCGGCCGCAGGCCAGTAGCTCACGTCCAGCTGCGCGCAGATCCCGCCGAGCGCCGCGCCCGTGCCGGCCAGCGCGAGCACCAGCAGCACGCCCGCCGCGAGGATCGGCTGCCCGGTCGGCACGATGAAGAGGGCGAGCAGCAGGACGTTCAGCGGCGAGGTGGCCGCGTTGCCCGGCAGCTGCGGCTGCATGCCCCACACCCCGTGCTCGGCGAACGTGCGCGCGTAGGCGAGGGTGATGTAGGAGTCGTCGATCAGCACGTCGCGGGCGAGGACGAACACGAACACGCCCGCCAGCGCCCCCACGGCGGCGGGCAGCCACACGGCACGAACCACGGCCAGCAAGGTACGGCAGCCCCGGCGTCCCGCAGCGCGAGCCGGCCCCCAGCCACGCCGAGTCTCCGTTTCGGTGACGGCGAGTCTGCCGTTCCGCCGCGGTGAGTCTGCCGTTCCGCCGCGGTGAGTCGGCCTGTTCGCCACCGTGAGAACGTCATTTCGCCGTCGCGAGAACGACGACTCGCCGTCGGGTGGGGGCCGGGAGCGCTCGCGACCACCTACGCCGGGCTGCATCCGTCCTCGCGCCCCCTCCGGTGAGCACGGGCAGCGCAGCGCCCACGGCCGCTCCCACCTGGCCGTGTGTTCATCCCGGCCACGCCCGGCGACCGCGGCGCGGGCGTCGCGGCCACGCGACACCACCCACGCCAGGCAGCTGCGCCTCCTGTGGCCACCCGCCGCCCGCGCCGCCGCCCGGCACGGCCTAGCGTGGCGGGCTGTGGTGGAGCTGCGTGCCGACTGCGCCCGTTGTGTGGGGCTGTGCTGCGTCGCGCCCGCGTTCGCGCGGTCGGCGGACTTCGCCGTCGACAAGCCCGCGGGCACTCCCTGCACGAACCTGCAGGCGGACTTCCGGTGCGGCATCCACGCCGACCTGCGGGATCGCGGCTTCGCAGGCTGCACGGTGTTCGACTGCCTCGGCGCGGGCCAGCGCGTCACGGCCGCGTTCGCCGGACGGGACTGGCGCACGCCCGAGGTCACCGCGCCGATGTTCGCGGCGTTCGGAATCGCCCGGCAGGTGCACGAGCTGCTCTGGTACCTCGACGAGGCCCGCGTGCGCGCGCCCGACTCGGCGCTGGACGCGGAATGGGCGCGGCTGGTCGACGCCGACCTCGCCGCGGCGGATGTCGACGCCGCCCGCGAGCGGGTCGGCGAGCTGCTCCGCGCCGCGAGCGAGCGCCTCCGCGCTCAGGGCGACCCGGAGGGTCGCATTCCGGAGGGCACAGCCGCAGTACCGACGCCGCGCGGCGGAAAGCCAGACTCACCACCGCGAAACGGCAGACTCACCGCGCCGAAACGGCGGACTCACCGCGGCGAAATGCGAGACTCGCCGTCGCGGAACGGGAGACTCGCCGGGTCGGGGGCCGAGTACGGGCGCGCCGACCTCGTCGGGGTGCGCTGGCGCAACGCCGACCTGCGCCGGGCGGGCTTGCGAGGCGCGCTGCTGCTCGGCGCGGACCTGCGCGGCGCGGATCTGCGGCTGGCGGACCTCCTCGGCGCCGACCTCCGTGGTGCCGACCTGCGCGGCGCCGACCTCTCGACCAGCCTGTTCCTCACGCCCCTGCAGGCCGCGGCCGCCCGCGGCGACACCGCCACCCGGCTCCCCGCGCGGGTGCCCCGTCCCGCCCACTGGTCCGAAACGGAGCGCCCATGACCACCCGCAAGCGCCGGGACACCCCGCCGCCCCGCACCGGCGGCACCGAGCGCGAGGTGTTGCAGGGATTCCTCGACTACTTGCGCACCTCGGTCGCCGCCAAGCCCGAAGGGGCGCCCGAGCCGCAGGTCCGCACGGCGGCCGTGCCTTCGGGCACGAACCTCCTCGGGCTGGTCAAGCACCTCGCGCACGTCGAGCGGTTCGTCTTCCTCGGCGAGGAGGTCGCCGACTGGCCCGCCACCTTCCACCCGACGCCCGAGGAGAGCGTCGCGGACCTGGTGGCGGCCTACCGCGCGGCCGTCGCGCGGGCGAACACGGCCATCGCGGCCGCCACCGACCTCACCGCCCCGCTCCCGCGCCCCGGCGGCAAGGGTCCGTCGCTGCGCTGGGCGCTGATCCACATGATCGAGGAGACCGGCAGGCACGCGGGCCACGCCGACATCCTCCGCGAGCTCATCGACGGTGCCACCGGCCGCTGACCGCGGCGGGCTGGTCGCTGCCTCGAGGATCGTGGCTCGCACCACGGCGCCCACATTCGGGCGCTGGTGCACCGCAACCGGTCACCGGGTCGCTGGGTGCACCGCAACCGGTCACCGCGTCGCTGGGTGCACCGCAACCTGCCGCCGGTCGCGCTGGTGCACCGCAACCGGTCACCGGGTCGCTGGTGCACCGCGACCTGCCGTCGTCGCGCTGGTGCACCGCGACCGCCGGCAGCCCGAGAGCCGTGGTCACGAGATGGAGACTCGCCAGCCCCGAGAATCGCGACTCGCCGTCCCGAGAACGGAGACTCGCCTTACCGAAAGTCGCGACTCGCCCTCGGGGGCGGCCCACAAGAGATGCCCTCCCCGCGCGGCCGAGGGTGTACCGCGCGGGGAGGGCAGGCTGCGCTCCCCAGCTCAGCCCGTTCAGATCGCCCGGTGGTACGGGCGGGGGTGCCCCGCGAGGACGAGGGCGTGCCGCGGGGCGCGGCGGACGCCGTCGATGGGCGGCACGCGCATCCCGGCGGGCAGCTGGTGCCGTCCGGGCCTGCGCAACGAGAGCAGCCGCCGCCGGGCGGGCTCCTCGATCCGCGAGTACGCGAGGGCGGCGACACCGAGCGCCGCGACCAGCACGCCCATACCCGCGAGGTGCGCCAGCAGCGTGTGCGGCCCGAGGGCCCGGACGTGCTGCAGGGCCGTCCAGTACACCTCGAACAACGGGATGTGCACGAGGTACAGCGCGTACGAGAGCCTGCCGCCGTACACGGCCAAGGGGCGGGCCAGCACCAACGCGGGCCCGCGGTCGGCCAGCGCCAGCGCCCCGACCAGCAGCGGGAACAGCGCGATCACCGCACCGCCGCGACCCGGGCCGAGCCGCTCACCGAGCACCAGCCCCGCCGCGATGAGCACGGGCAGGACAGCCGCCGCGACCGACGCCGCGCGCCGGGCCCGCACCTTGCGCACCGCCAGGCAGACCAGCACCCCGGCGGCGAACCCGCAGGCGATGCGGACGAGCCAGCTGTACGGGTAGTACGGCGAGCCCGTCGTGAGGTAGGCCTGTGCGATCGGGAACATCAGCGCGACGGCCGCGACGCCCAGCAGCCAGGCGGGCAGTCGCCGCAGCCGGTGGAACCCGAGCGCGGCCACGGGGAACAGCAGGTAGGCGAGCCACTCCGCGGACAGCGACCACGTCGGCCCGACCCACGAGGCCCCGTCGAGGTAGGCGTGGTTCCACATCTGCACGCCCGCGAGCTGGCGCACCCACTCCGTGACGCTGACGACCGGCTGCACCGCCTGGAACGCGGCGTTCGTGTCGTGCCCCCACACCAGCTTGGCCACCAGCCAGAGCCCGAAGACGTGCAGCACGACGAGGTAGAGGGGCCACATCCGGCACAGGCGCGCCCAGACGAAGCGGGCGGTGGCGAACGGTCGGAACGCCGGGCCGAGCCGGTCGAGGTGGGTGTGGGCGATCACGAAACCGGAGATGACGAAGAACAGGTCGACGCCCAGCGCACCCTGGGTGATCAGCGGGCCGAGCACGCGGTTGACCGCCGCCACCCCCGGCAGTGCCGTGAAGTGGAAGTGGAACCCGACCACCCACAGCGCCGCGACGATCCGGAGCCCGGTCAGCGCCTTCAGCTCACCGGCCGGGGCGGCTTGATCGCCGGATGGGGTGGATCCGCGCGTCGCTGTCGTCACGGTGACCGCAACGAGGTGTCACGCACCAGCGGTGCGGGTGACACCCGTAACCCACCTGTTCCGGGAACGGGCGTCACCGCAGGTCACGTCAAGCTGGGCCGAACGGGTGGGCCTGCGGCTGTTTGCGCAGGTCGGCGGTTACCAGTGGTTGACGTGCAGGACGGTCTCGAGCGGCTCACGATGGGCGGGCTTGAAGGTCTCGCCGGTGAAGTACGCGGTGGGCAGGAGCACGCCCTGCCGCACGCGGGGCGGAATGCCGAGCAGTTCGGCGATCTCCTTCTCGAACGGCAGGTGCAGCGTGGTCCACGCGCTGCCCAGGCCGCGGGCCCGGGCGGCCAGCTGGTAGCTCCACGCCGCGGGCAACAGCGACCCCCAGAGCCCCGCCTGGTTCTCCGCGGGCAGCTCCTCGCTCGCGAAGATGGCGGCGATGACGAGCACGGGCACCTCGCCCATGTGGTCGCCGAGCCAGTCGGCCGAGGTCGCGACGCGCTCAGACGCCGCCTTCTTCTCGTCGCTCCCCCGCGCCCCGCCGCGCGACGCGCGGTAGGCGGTGTACGAGCGGTGGTAGTACGCGCCGATGCGGGAGCGCAG
>DATAOO010000136.1:0-17885 GCA_036265695.1 Pseudonocardia sp.
AGGTAGGCCGTGACGGCGGTCCAGACCGTCATCACGCCGAGCACAGCCACCACGCCGAGCGGATGGGCGTAGTCGCCGAGCCGGTAGAGCGCCACCGCGATCGCGCTCAGCAGGGTGAGCACGCGGTCGACCAGCAGCCCGCGCCACAGCGGCTCCAGCGGCCGGTCGACCGCGCCGACCCACGCGTCGCTCACGCCGCCTCCCGGCGGGGGCACGCGGTCCGGACGGCGCACTCCCCGCGCCGGCCCGCGAGCCCGACGGCGCGCATCGCCCACGCCCACGCCTCGCGGCGGCGCGCGGGCCGAGCGGCGCGCATCACCCACGCGCCCTCCTCGCGGGGGCACGCGGGCCGGACGGCGACGTTCACCCGCCCATCCTCGCGCGCGGGGCCCGGCGGCGGCTCCGTAGGACTACGCGGGCCGGGTGCCGGTGATGAGCGCGTTGTAGAACCAGGCCCGCGGCACCACCCGGGCCAGGACGTGTTCGTCCAGCCAGGACAGCCGCAGCCAGCTGCGGTAGGCGAACATCGCCCAGCCGAAGCCCAGCTTGTCGGGCGGCACCGCGGCCTCGAACGTGCGCACCGGCCAGCCGAGCATCGCGGCGGTGAGCTCCTCGGTGACGACGCGCACGCCGACCGCCCCGGCGGCGCGGGCGAGCGCTTCCAGCTCGGCCGGGTCGAACGTGTGGACGTCGACGACTGCCTCCAGCGCCGCCGCTCGCGACGACTCGTCGAGCTCGGTCTGCGGCCGCCGCCACCCGCGCAGCGCGGGCAGCCGGGTGACCGCCGTGGTGGCCTTCCACGTGAGGCCGCCGAGCAGGCGGGCGTAGCGGTCGCCGAGGCGGGTCGGCTCGCCCGCGAACACGAACCGGCCGCCCGGCTTGAGCACGCGCAGCACCTCCCGGAACGCCCGGTCGAGGTCGGGGATGTGGTGCAGCACGGCGTGTCCGACGACGACGTCGAACGTGGCGTCGTCGTAGGGGATCTGCTCGGCGTCGGCCACCCGGCCGTCGACGTCGAGGCCGAGGTTCTCGGCGTTGCGCAGCGCGGCCGCCACCATGCCGGGCGAGAGGTCGGTGACGCTCCCCCGCGCGGTGAGCCCGGCCTGCATGAGGTTGAGGAGGAAGAACCCGGTGCCGCAGCCCAGCTCGAGCGCGCGGCCGTAGGGCCAGCGGTCGTCGCCTCCATGATCATCGACAGCGTGCCGGAAGCGGTCGGCGGCGTAGGTGATGCAGCGCTCGTCGTAGGAGATGGACCACTTGTCGTCGTAGGTCGCCGCCTCCCAGTCGTGGTAGAGGACGTTGGCGAGCTTGCGGTCGTGCCGGGCGGCGGCCACCTCCTCCGCCGTCGCGTGGGGTCGGGGCGTCGGGTCCGTGCTCACGGAGCGCCAGGGTAGGCGGATCGCCCGATCCGGTGCGCTTGACCACCGCTCGCAGCCGGACTGTTGCACGACGCAACCGGCTGACGCACGATGGTCACGCAGCTACGGCAGTCTGGGCACCTACCGTGAGGCGAGAGCGATGATCGAGTCGGGGCAACACGGGGTGTCGCGCGTCCAGACGGTGACCGTCACGTGCACCCAGGACAGCCGCGCCCACGCCGTGCACGACACCCAGTTGGCCACCGCTCTGGAGAGCGGTCGGTACAACGCCCTGTGCGGTCACCTGGTCGCCGCGGCGCCGATGACCGAGCCCGACGGCGAGCCCTGCCTGCTCTGCGAGGAGCTGCGCAACCGGTCGGTGGAGCGCCCCCGCGGCGGGCTCCTGCGCCGCCTGCGCTGAACGCGGTGCCGACGAACTAGCGGCCGGTGAACTCGGCCTTCCCGGGGCCGTTCTCCACGAACGACGTCATGCCGATGCGCTGGTCGTCGGTGGCGAAGAGCGCCGCGAACAGGTCGGCTTCCAGGTCGAGGCCGGTGCGGAGGTCGGTGTCGAGGCCGCCGTCGATGGCGCGCTTCGCGGCCGCGTAGGCCGCCGACGGGCCCTTCGCGAACTGCCCGGCGTACTCCATCGCCCGGTTGAACACCGCGTCGGCGGGCACGACCTCGTCGACGAGGCCGATGGCGAGCGCCTCCTCGGCCGCCACCATCCGGCCCGTGAGGATCAGGTCCTTCGCGCGGGACGGGCCGACCAGCCGCGCGAGCCGCTGGGTGCCCCCGCCGCCCGGGATGACGCCGAGGAGGATCTCGGGCTGGCCGAGCTTGGCGTTGTCGCCCGCGATGCGGCGGTCGCAGCCCAGCGCCAGCTCCAGCCCGCCGCCGAGCGCGTAGCCGGTGATCGCGGCGACCGTGGGCTTCGGGATGGTGGCCATCGCCCCGAACCCGGCCGACACGCGCCGCGCGACGGCGGCCATGTCGGCGTAGGACATCTTCGCCATCTCCTTGACGTCCGCGCCCGCGGCGAGGACCTTCTCGCCGCCGTAGACGACCACGGCGCGCACGTCGGCGCGGTTGGCCGCCTCGGCCGCCACCACGACCAGCTCCTCCTGCACCTGCCTGCTGATCGCGTTCATCGGCGGCCGGTCCAGCCGGACCACCCCGATGCCGCCGTCCACCTCGAGCCGCACGAACTCCGTCACGCGAGCACCCTAGTCGCGCGGGACGATCCACGCCGCGAGTGATCCGGCCGACTCGGAGTCGAGCAGTGCTGCCGCCTTCTCCGCCAGGTTCGGGTAGGCGTCGACCCCGAACGCCGACGATCGCGGGCGAGTTACCGAAATGGCACCATCGTGACCGTCACACCAGGCTCAGTAGCCATGCTGCGGCCAGGCCCGCCATCACCGGCAGGACGATCCCGCGCACGCGCCAGGCCAGCACGGCGGTGACCGCGGCGCCCGCCAAGACCGGCAGCCGCGAGGCCAGGTCGGGCAGCGCCGCGCCGCCTGCGAGCCCGGCGCCGACCATGGCGGCGAGGGCGGCGGGCACGGCGTGGTCGAGCAGGCGCCGGGCCACTGGCGGCAGCCGCGTGGCGGGCAGCAGGGTGATGGCGGCGACCCGGAAGAGCCACGAGATCACGCCCACGGCGAGGAGGACCACCACCGCGGTGCTCACGACGCCCACCGGTCCAGCGCCGCGCCGACGGCCGCGCCCGCGACGATCCCGACGAGCAGGCCGAGCCCGCCCGGCAGCACCGCGGCGGCGAGTAGCGCGGTGACGGCCACCGCGGCCGTGCGCCAGGCCTTCACGCGCGGCGCCAGCATGCCGACCAGCACGGCGACCGCGGCGGCGTCCAGCGGCACCCCGGCGGGCAGCAGCGGGCCGAGCACGCTGCCCAGCCCCACCGTCACGACCCAGCAGGCCATCAGCAGCCCGCCCGCGCACGACCAGTAGCGGCGGAACCGGGCCGGTTCGGCGAGGTCGTCGCGGGCGGTGACCATGAGGTAGGTCTGGTCGATCAGCAGCGCGGGCCCGAGCCAGCGGAACCACCCCGGTTGACGCCGGAAGCGGGGCTCGATCGACGCGGAGTACAGCAGCAGCCGCACGTTGATCAGCACCGCGGCGGAGAGCGCCGTGAGCACGCCTGCGCCGATCGTGGTGAGCACGGCCAGGTGCGCGGCCCCGGCGAAGATGACGGCGGCCCCGGCCATGTCGGCGGGCACCGGCACGCCGGTCCGGGCGGCGGTGGCCCCGATGACCAGCGCCAGCGGGGCGATGCTCGCGGCGACCGGGACCGTGTCGCGCACGGCGGCCGCGCCGACGGAGCGTTCGAGGGACGGCGTACGGGTCATCTCAGGCAGCCCGGTCCGCGTGCCGGTCGTCCGCGACGAGGCAGACCAGTTCGGTCGCGTCCCGGTCGCGTCGGACGAAGCGCACCGGGAACACCGACCGCAGCACCGCGAAAGCCGCGGCGTTCGCCGGGAGCACGAGGGCGCGCACCCGCCTGACGCCGATGTCGGTGGCCCGCTCGGCGAGCGCGGTGAGCAGCAGGCGGCCGACGCCGCGGCGGTGCCAGGCATCGACGACCTCGAACGCGATCTCGGCCTCGTGCGAGCGCAGCGGGTCGCGGATGAGCCGGGCGATCCCGACCGGCTCCCCCTGCGCCACCGCGACCAGGGCCACGTGGTCCCGCCCGTCGACGGCGAGCAGAGCGCGGCGGACCGGTGCGGTCAGCCGGGGGATCGGCGAATGGAAGCGCTGGTGACGGCTCTGCGGGGAGAGCCCGGCGAACACTCTGTCGAGCACCTCGGCTTCGTCGCGGCGCAGTGGGCGAACGTGGATGTCAGCGTGGGTGTCAGCGTGGATTTCCATGGCCCCACCGTGCGCCGCGGGGGTTCAAACCGGCTTGCAGCCGGTTGACAGGCGGCTGTCAGCGGGCCCAGGCGGTGTAGCGGCCGCGGCGCTTCGCGACCGCCAGCGGCAGGCCGAACGTCTCGGTCAGCGCCTCGTCGGTGAGCACGTCGTCGAGCAGCCCGGACGCGACGATCCGGCCCTCGCGCAGCAGCAGGCCGTGCGTGTACCCGAGCGGGATCTCCTCCACGTGGTGGGTCACCAGCACCGACGCGGGCGCGTCCGGATCCAGTGCCAGGCCGGAGAGCCTGCTCACCAGCTCCTCCCGGCCGCCGAGATCCAGGCCCGCGGCGGGCTCGTCGAGCAGCAGCAGCTCGGGGTCGGTCATGAGGGCGCGGGCGATCAGCGTGCGCTTGCGCTCGCCCTCCGAGAGCGTGCCGAACGTGCGCTCGGCGAGCCCGTGCATGCCCAGCGCGTCGAGCAGGCGCGCCGCCCGGTCGGTGTCGGTGGCGTCGTAGCGCTCGCGCCAGCGGCCGAGCAGGCCGTACCCCGCGCTGACGACCACGTCGGCCGCCCGCTCGTCGCCGGGCACCCGCAGGCCGAGGTTGGCCGACGACATCCCGATGCGCGTGCGCAGCTCCACGAGGTTGACCCGGCCGAGCCGCTCGCCGAGCACCTCGACGGTGCCCACGGTCGGGTGCATCTCCGCGCCCGCGAGGCGCAGCAGCGTCGTCTTGCCTGCGCCGTTCGGCCCGAGCACGACCCAGCGTTCGTCCAACTCGACGGCCCAGTCGACGTCCGCGAGCAGGGTGGCCTTGCCGCGCCGCACCGCGACGCCCGCCATCCGGATCACGACGTCGGTCAGGTCGGGGCGAGCGTCAGGTGCGGCCACGCCCTCTATCCTGGCCGATCGTGCCGGTCTTCCCCTTGGGTGCCCATGTCGAGGACGGTGGGGTCCGGTTCGCGGTCGCCTCCACGAGCGCCGACGCGGTCGAGGTCTGCCTCGTCGACGGGCCGGACGGCGGCCTCGTGGAACGGCGCGTCGCGCTCACCGAGCGCACGTTCGGCGTCTGGCACGGGCACGTCCCCGGCATCGGCCCCGGCCAGCGCTACGGCTACCGGGTGCACGGGCCCTACCGGCCGTGGACGGGTGTGCGGGCCAACCCGGCCAAGATCCTCGTCGACCCGTACGCCCGGCGGATCGTCGGGCGCGTCACCGACCTGGTGGCGGCCCGCGGGTGGGTGGACGACCCGATGCTCGGCATCGACAGCACCGTGGACTCCCTCGGGCACGTGCCGCTGTCGGTGGTCACGCCGCCCGACGGGCTCGCCGCCGACCCGCGGCCGGACGTGCCGTGGTCGGAGACGGTGATCCTCGAGGCGCACGTGCGGGGCTGGACGAAGCTGCACCCCGAGGTGCCCGCCGAGCAGCGCGGCACCTACCTCGGCATGGCGCACCCGGCCGTCATCGAGCACCTGAAGAAGATCGGCGTGACCGCCGTCGAGCTACTGCCCGTCACCTCGATCGCCGACGAGCCGTCGCTCGTGCAGCGCGGCGTGACCAACTACTGGGGCTACGCCACGCTGGGCTTCCTCGCCCCGCACGGCGGGTACGCGAGCGCGCCCGGCGCGGAGACGCAGGAGTTCGCCGCGATGGTCGCCGCCCTGCACGCCGCGGGCATCGAGGTGATCCTCGACATCGTGCCCAACCACACCGCGGAGGGCGGCGTCGGCGGCACCACGCTGAGCTACCGCGGCCTCGACGCGCCCGCCTACTACTCGCTGGGCGGCAACGGCCACGACGCCGACATCACCGGCTGCGGCAACACCCTCGACTCCGGCTCGCCCATCGTGATCCGGCTGGTGTGCGACGCGATGCGGCACTGGGTGACCGTGTACGGCGTCGACGGGTTCCGCATCGACCTCGCGAGCGTGCTGGGCCGCCCGCACTCCGGCTCGTTCGACCCGAACGCGCCGCTGCTCACCGCCATCGCCGTCGACCCGGTGCTGTCGCGGGTGAAGCTCATCGCCGAGCCGTGGGACGCCACCGGCGAGGGCTACCGCGTCGGCGGGTTCGGCGTCGCCTGGTCGGAGTGGAACGGCCGCTTCCGCGACGCCGCGCGCGACTTCTGGCGCGGCCACGGCGGCATCGGCGAGGTCGCCTCCCGGCTCACCGGCAGCTCCGACCTGTACGCGGCGTCCGGACGGCGGCCGTGGGCGTCGGTCAACTTCGTCACCGCCCACGACGGGTTCACGCTGCGCGACCTCGTCTCCTACGAGCGCAAGCACAACGAGGCCAACGGCGAGGACAACCGCGACGGCACCGACGACAACCGCTCGCAGAACTTCGGGGTGGAGGGCGAGACGGCGTCGGCCGACGTCGTGGCCAAGCGGCTCGGAACGGCCCGCGCGCTGCTGGGCACGCTGCTGCTCTCGACGGGCACGCCGATGCTGCTGGGCGGCGACGAGCGGTGGCGCACCCAGGGTGGCAACAACAACGCCTACTGCCGCGACGACGGCACCTCGTGGGTGGACTGGGCGGCGCTACCCGAGGCGGAGTCGTTGACGGCGTACGTCGCGCGGCTCACCGCGATCCGCCGCTCGTCGCCGGACCTGCACCGCGACACGTTCTACCGCGACGGCGAGGTGCTGTGGTGGCACCCGGCGGGGCGGCGGATCGGCGGCCACGACTGGCACGACGGCGACCTGCGCACCCTCGGCCTGCTGCGCGGCGACTGGCTGCTGCTGCTGCACGCGGGCGGCGACCCCATGCCCTACGTGCTGCCGCCCGACGGCCCGTTCGCGCCCGAGCTCGACTCCACGTGCCCCGACGGCGTGCCCGCCGACCCGACGCCCCTGCCCGGCGGCGAGTCGGTGCTCCTCGCGCCCCGCTCGCTGCTGCTCCTGCGCGCGCCGTAGCCGGTATCCTCGGCCCGTGCCGCGCTACGACTTCCGCTGCCGCCAGTGCGGCGAGACCTTCGAGGTCTCCCGTCCGATGAGCGCCTCGAACGAGCCCGCGCAGTGCCCGGCGGGGCACGCCGACACGGTCAAGCTGCTCCCCACCGTCGCCGTCGGCGGGCGCAGCGGCGGCCGGGCGCCGATGCCCGCGGGCGGTGGCGGCTGCTGCGGCGGGGGCTGCGGCTGCGGCTGATTCCCGCTTGATCCCCGGCACGCGCGGACGGCGCCCCGGCCCTATCCTCCGGGGCGCGCCGGAGCGTCCGGCGCGGATCTGACGAGGGGGATGACATGAGCGACACGCTCGGGGTCAACCAGAGCCTTTCCGGCGACGAGCGGATCACGTCCGCCAACGGCCGCTTCCACTTCGGCGTTCTGTCCGACGGCAACGTCGCGGTCGGCGACGAGAACGGCGCGGTCTGGGACCTGGGCGTCCACGACGCCCCCGGCGCCCGCCTGGACATGCAGGCCGACGGCAACCTGGTGCTCTACAAGACCGACGGCGGCGTGGCGTGGGCCAGCAACACCTCCGGCCAGAACGCCTACGTCAAGATGCAGGACGACCGCAACGTCGTGCTCTACAACGGCGACGGCGCGGTGCTGTGGTCGCCGAACAGCTACGAGGGCGCCTGACCTGACCGGCGGGGTGGCGGGCCCGCCCGCCACCCCTGCCCATCAGGCCAGCACGACCTTGCCCAGCTCGGCGGGCGAGGCCAGCAGCGGGTGGTTGGGCAGCACCCGCACCGTGTAGCCGGTGAGCCCGGCGAACGGCAGCGGCACCACCGCCTCGAACCGCTCCTCCCCCGGCGCGTCGGCCTGCCCGACGTGCTCCATCGGCACCGCGCGGGCGCTGCGCATGTCGTCGGTCTCGTCCACCTGCCCGATGACGACCTGCGCCGTGACGTCCGACGGGTCGAGCCCGGCGAGCTGCACCGCCGCCCGCACCGTCATCGGCGCCCCCACGACCGGGGTGTCCGGCAGGCCCGAGGCGTCGACGCCGGTCACCTCGACGCGCGTCCAGGACTGCGCGAGGCGCGCCCGGAACTCGGCGATCTCCTTCGCCCCCGCGTAGCCGTCGGCGGCCACCGCCGCGGCCGCGCGCGCCGCGGGCGCGTACAGCCCGTCGGCGTACTCGCGCACCATCCGGGTGGCCTGCACGGCCGGGCGCAGCGTGTCGAGCGTGTGGCGCACCAGCGCCACCCACCGCTGCGGGACGTGCTCGGTGCGCGTGTAGAACGCGGGCGCCACCTGTGTGCCGAGCAGCTCGTAGAGCGCGTTGGCCTCGAGGTCGTCGCGCCGGTGCGGGTCGTTGATGCCGTCGGCGGTGGGGATCGCCCAGCCGTTGCGGCCGTCGTAGAGCTCGTCCCACCAGCCGTCGCGGATCGACAGGTTGAGCCCGCCGTTGAGCGCCGACTTCATCCCCGACGTGCCGCACGCCTCCAAGGGCCGCAGCGGGTTGTTCAGCCACACGTCGCAGCCCCAGTAGAGGTAGCGGGCCATCGACATGTCGTAGTCGGGGAGGAACACGATGCGGTGCCGCACCGCCGGGTCGTCGGCGAAGCGGACGATCTCCTGGATGAGCGCCTTGCCGCCGTCGTCGGCGGGGTGCGACTTGCCCGCGACGACGAGCTGCACGGGCCGCTCCGGGTCCAGCAGCAGGTCGCGCAGCCGGTCCTTGTCGCGCAGCATGAGCGTGAGCCGCTTGTAGGTCGGCACGCGCCGGGCGAACCCGACGGTGAGCACGTCGGGGTCGAACACGTGCTCGGTCCAGCCCAGCTCCGGCTGCGAGGCGCCGCGCTGCAGCCACGCCTCCCGCACGCGGCGGCGCACCTCCTCGACCAGCCGGGCGCGCAGGGCGTTACGCAGCGCCCAGAGCGCGCTGTCGCTGACCTCCCCGCGGGGGTGGTCCGGCTCGCCGCAGAGCACCGCGACCTCGCGCGCCTCCCAGGTGTTGCCGTGCACGCCGTTGGTGACGGAGCCGATCGGCACCTCGTCGGCGTCGAAGCCGTCCCAGAGGCCGCCGAACATGCCGCGCGACACCGCGCCGTGCAGCTTGGACACCCCGTTGGCGCGCTGGGCCAGGCGCAGGCCCATGTGCGCCATGTTGAACATGTTCGGGTTGTCCTCGGCGCCGAGCGCGAGCACGCGGTCGGTCGGCACGCCGGGCAGCAGGTCCGGGTGGAAGTAGTGGCGGACCATGTCGACCGGGAAGCGGTCGATGCCCGCGGCCACCGGCGTGTGGGTGGTGAAGACGGTGCCCGCCCGCACGGTCGCCAGCGCCTCGTCGAACGTGAGACCCGGGCTGGTGCACAGCTCCCGGATGCGTTCGAGGCCCAGGTAGCCCGCGTGCCCCTCGTTGGTGTGGAACACCTCGGGCTGCGGGTGCCCGGTGATCGCGCAGTACGCCCGGACGGCGCGCACGCCGCCGATGCCCACCAGGATCTCCTGGCGGATGCGCTGGTCCTGGTCGCCGCCGTAGAGCCGGTCGGTGACGCCGCGCAGGTCGGGGTCGTTCTCCTCGATGTCGGAGTCGAGCAGCAGCAGCGGCACGCGGCCGACCGCGGCCTGCCAGATGCGCGCCTTCAGCAGCTTCCCCGCGGGCATGGCGATCTCGACGAGCACCTGCTCGCCCGCCTCGTCCACGAGCAGCTGCAGCGGCAGGCCCTGCGGGTCGAGCACCGGGTAGGTCTCCAGCTGCCAGCCGTCCAGCGACAGCGACTGCCGGAAGTACCCCGACCGGTACAACAGCCCCACGCCGATGAGCGGCAGGCCGAGGTCCGAGGACGCCTTGAGGTGGTCGCCCGCGAGCACGCCGAGGCCGCCCGAGTAGTTGGGCAGCACCTCCGACACGCCGAACTCCATCGAGAAGTAGCCGATCGCCGCGGGCAGCGACGGGTCGTCCTCCCGCTCGCCCTGGTACCAGCGGGGTTCCGCGAGGTACTCGACGAGGTCGTCGGCGAGCTCGCGGATCGTCACCACGGTCTCGGCGTCGGCGGCCAGCTCGGCGAGCTTGGCCGTGGGGATCTCCCCCAGCAGCCGCACCGGATCGTGGCCCGCCCGCTCCCAGGCTTCGGGGTCGAGCGTGGCGAACAGGTCCAGGGTCGGCGGGTGCCAGCTCCACCGCAGATTGGTGGCCAGCGTCTGCAGCGGCGCGAGCGCGGGCGGCAGCTGCGCCCGGACGGTGAAACGACGGAGGGCTCTCACGGAGGAGAAGGGTAGATGAATCGATGGCGTGATCGGTCCAGATGCCGCGCGTCGGGGCTGGACTCGCCAGGTCGGGGTTGGCACGCTTGACCTGCCGAGAACGCCGAGACCCGTTCCGATCGGGGAAACACCGGGTAGGTACGTTTGTGACTCACGCGACGGATGTGTCAGACGGGGGTGCGCCGATGACCGGTCGGCTGGGGATCGACGACGTCACGCCGTCGGTGGGTGACGGGCGGCATCCGAGCAAGGCCGTCGTCGGCGAGGTGATCCCGATCGGGGCCACGGTCTGGCGCGAGGGGCACGACGCCGTCGCCGCCAACGTCGTGTGGCGCAAGGTCGGCAGCCGCGCCCCCGCCCACCACGTCCGCATGGAGCAGACCGGCCTGGGCACCGACCGCTTCGAGGCCGTCGTGGCCGCCGACGAGACCGGGCTCTGGACGTTCCGGGTCGACGCGTGGAGCGACCCGTGGGCCACGTGGCGCAACGCCGTCACCAAGAAGCTCGACGCGGGCCAGACCCCCGAGGAGCTCGCGAACGACCTCGAGATCGGCGCGCGGCTGCTGCAGCGGGTGGGCCGTCGCCCCGCCGAGCGCCCGAACCGCGACCTGCTCTTCGGCGCGGCCAACGCGCTGCGCGACACCGCGTTGCCGCTGCACGCCCGGGTCGCGCCCGCCCTGTTCCCGGCCGTGCACGCGATCATGACGGAGCGGCCGGTCCGCGAGCTGATCACCCGCGGCCGCTCGCTGCAGGTCTACGTCGACCGCGTGCGCGCCCAGTTCGGCTCCTGGTACGAGTTCTTCCCCCGCTCCACGGGCGGGCGCGACGAGACCGGCCGCGCGGTGCACGGCACGTTCGTCACGGCGGCCAAGGAGCTCGACCGCATCGCGGCCATGAACTTCGACGTCGTCTACCTGCCCCCGATCCACCCCGTCGGCACGGTGCACCGCAAGGGCCGCAACAACTCCGTGCACGCCGGGCCCGGCGACGTCGGCTCGCCGTGGGCCATCGGCTCGGCCGAGGGCGGCCATGACGCGATCGACCCCGAGCTGGGCACGTTCGAGGACTTCGACGCGTTCGTCGCGCGCACCAACGACCTCGGCATGGAGGTCGCGCTCGACTTCGCGCTGCAGTGCGCGCCCGACCACCCGTGGGTCAAGGAGCACCCCGAGTGGTTCACCGTGCGCCCCGACGGCACGATCGCCTACGCGGAGAACCCGCCGAAGAAGTACCAGGACATCTACCCGGTCAACTTCGACAACGACCCCGAGGGCATCTACAACGAGGTCCTGCGGGTCGTGCTGCTCTGGGTCGAGCACGGGGTGCGGATCTTCCGGGTGGACAACCCGCACACCAAGCCGCCGAACTTCTGGCACTGGCTGATCTGGCAGGTCAAGGCCCGGTACCCGGACGTGCTGTTCCTGGCCGAGGCGTTCACCCGGCCCGCGCGCCTCTTCGGGCTCGCCCGGCTCGGCTTCACCCAGAGCTACTCGTACTTCACCTGGCGCACCGAGAAGGCCGAGCTCACCGAGTTCGCCCTCATGCACGCCGAGCGGTGCGACGAGGCCCGACCGAACCTGTTCGTCAACACCCCGGACATCCTCCACGAGTCGCTGCAGCACGGCGGGCGCGGCATGTTCGCGATCCGGGCGGCGCTGGCGTCCACGATGGGGCCCACGTGGGGCGTGTACTCGGGCTTCGAGCTGTACGAGGGCGAGGCCGTCAAGGCGGGCTCCGAGGAGTACATGAACTCGGAGAAGTACGAGCTGCGCCCGCGCGACTTCGCGGCCGCCGCCGCCACCGGCAACTCGCTGGAGCCCTACATCACCCGGCTCAACGAGATCCGCCGCGCGCACCCGGCGCTGCAGCAGCTGCGCAACATCGCGTTCCACCAGGTCAACAACGACCAGATCATCTGCTACTCCAAGACCGACCCGGCCACCGGCGACACCGTGCTCATGGTGATCACCCTCGACCCGTGGAACGCCCAGGAGGGCACCACCGCGCTCGACCTGCCCGCCCTCGGGCTCAACTGGGGCGACGGCTTCACGGTGCACGACGAGATCACCGGCGGCACCTGGCAGTGGGGCCAGTACAACTACGTGCGGCTGGAGCCCTGGCACCACGTGGCGCACATCTTCCGCGTGGTGCGGTAGCGAAGGCCGTCCCGTACCTCTGAGCCACCCGGCCCGGCAGGCGCACCCGCGCCGCCGGGCCGTTCGCTGTCTCGAGCCGCGGGAGATTCACCCGCGCGGGATCGGTGGGCGGTTGGCGCCCAACAGCGTTATCGATCAAGTTCGAGACGCGGACGGCGGCGCGCCGACCGATCGGATTACGGTCCGCCCCCCGACCGGCGAGCCATGATCAGCGCGTGACGGGGCGCCGCGGACGCCATTTCGGCCGATGATCGACCTCAGCGGCCCGCCGGTTGGTCGTCTGCGCCGGTCAGACCCCCATTCGGTGATCATCCGGGCGACGCGGAATCACCCACCCCGCGTGGTTCACGTCACGCACGGGACTTACGCTTCCGCCGTCCCCCTACTCCACGTCCTGCGCCCGCGCGAAGAGCACGGTAGGACTGGTGGGGTTCGCCCTCCGCCCGTCCCTCGCCCGGTAGGAACGCGATTCGCCGATGTCGACTGAGACCACCGCAGCCACCACCGCGGGTACTCCCGCCACCAGCTCAGAGGACCCCGTCGAGGAGGTCAGCGCCGATGCCTTCAGCCACGCGCGCACCCTCGACGTCGATCACGACTGGTACAAGCGCGCCGTCTTCTACGAGGTGCTCGTCCGGGCGTTCAACGACTCCAACCGCGACGGCACGGGCGACCTCCGCGGGCTGACCGAGAAGCTCGACTACCTGCAGTGGTTGGGCGTCGACTGCCTCTGGCTGCCGCCGTTCTACGACTCCCCGCTGCGCGACGGCGGGTACGACATCCGCGACTTCCGCACGGTGCTGCCGGAGTTCGGCACGGTCGAGGACTTCGTCATGTTGCTCGACGAGGCGCACAAGCGCGGCATCCGCGTGATCACCGACCTCGTCATGAACCACACGTCCGACACCCACCCGTGGTTCGAGGAGTCCCGCCGCCACCCCGAGGGGCCCTACGGCGACTTCTACATGTGGGAGGACAACGACTCCCGCTACCCCGAGGCGCGGATCATCTTCGTCGACACCGAGCAGTCCAACTGGACCTACGACCCGGTGCGCGGCCAGTTCTACTGGCACCGCTTCTTCTCCCACCAGCCCGACCTGAACTACGACTGCCCGGCCGTGCAGGAGGCCATGCTCGACGTCCTGCGCTTCTGGCTGGACCTGGGCATCGACGGCTTCCGGCTCGACGCCGTGCCCTACCTGTACGCCCGCGACGGCACGAACTGCGAGAACCTTCCCGAGACCCACGCGTTCCTCCGGCGGTGCCGCAAGGTGCTCGAAGACGAGTACCCGGGACGGGTGATGCTCGCCGAGGCCAACCAGTGGCCGTCGGACGTCGTGGAGTACTTCGGCGACCCCGAGGTCGGCGGCGACGAGTGCCACATGGCCTTCCACTTCCCGCTCATGCCGCGCATCTTCATGGCGGTGCGGCGGGAGAACCGCTTCCCGATCTCGGAGATCCTGGCGCAGACGCCCGCGATCCCGTCCGGGGCGCAGTGGGGCATCTTCCTGCGCAACCACGACGAGCTCACGCTCGAGATGGTCTCCGACGAAGAGCGCGACTACATGTACGCGGAGTACGCCAAGGACCCGCGGATGAAGGCCAACATCGGCATCCGCCGCCGGTTGGCGCCGCTGCTGGAGAACGACCGCAACCAGCTGGAGCTCTTCACGGCGCTGCTGCTGTCGCTGCCCGGTTCACCCGTTTTGTACTACGGTGACGAGATCGGCATGGGCGACAACATCTGGCTGGGCGACCGCGACGCCGTCCGCAGCCCCATGCAGTGGTCGCCCGACCGCAACGCGGGCTTCTCGTCGAGCGACCCGGGCCGGATCTACCTGCCGCCGATCATGGACCCGCTGTACGGGTACCAGGCGGTGAACGTGGAGGCGCAGCTCAACTCCAGCACGTCGCTGCTGCACTGGAACCGGCACATGATCGAGATCCGGAAGCGGCACTCGGCGTTCGGCCTGGGCGACTACCACGAGCTGGGCGGCTCCAACCCGTCCGTGCTCGCCTACGTGCGCAGCCACGGCGATTCCACCGTGCTCTGCGTCAACAACATGTCCCGCTTCCCGCAGCCGGTGGAGCTGGACCTGTCGGCGTGGCACGGCAGCCACCCCCACGAGCTCACCGGCGGCGTGCCGTTCCCGAAGATCGGCGAGCTGCCGTACCTCTTGACACTGCCCGGGCACGGGTTCTACTGGTTCTCGATCACCCCGCCGGAGGACAATTCGTGAATCGACTGGTCGAGGAGCTCCCCACCCTCCTGCCCGAGTGGCTGACCCACCAACGGTGGTTCGGCGCGAAGGGCAGGCCGGTCCGCTCGGTGGGGGTGGCGGCCGTCACCCCGCTCATCACCGAGGGCGATCCGCTCCTCGACCACGTCCTGCTCCGCGTCACCTTCGGCGACATCGGCGCGGGCGAGCACTTCTACCAGCTGCTCGTCGGCCGCACCGCCGCCCCGCGGGGCGAGCTGGAGCACGTCACGTTCGGTGTGGTCGACGGGCGGGTGGCCTACGACGGGCTGTGGGACGTGCGCGTCACCGAATGGCTGCTGTCCGCCATCCGCGACGGCGTCACGGTGGGCGACCTGCGGTTCGTCCCCGAGCCCGGCGCGAAGATCGCCGAGGGCGTCGCGGGTCGGGTGCTCGGGGTCGAGCAGTCCAACACGTCGGTGTCGTGGGGCGAGCGCTCGATCCTCAAGCTGTTCCGCCGCGTGCTGCCCGGCCTCAACCCCGACCTGGAGCTGCACCGGGCGCTGCGCTCGGTCGGCAGCGGGGAGGTCGCCGCACTGCAGGGGGCGGTCGAGGGCACGCTCGAGGGCGAACCGCTCACCCTGGCGATGCTGCAGGACTTCGCGGCCAACTCGGCCGACGGCTGGTCGATGGCCCTGGCCAGCGTGCGCGACCTGTTGGCCGAGGCGGACCTGCGCGCCGACGAGGTGGGCGGCGACTTCGCGGGCGAGGCCTCGCGGCTCGGCGAGACCGTCGCCGTGGTGCACGACGAGCTGCGCCGGGCGCTGGGCGAGACCTCGCGCGACGCCCGCGAGCTCGCCGCGGTCTGGCACGAGCGGCTGGGCTCCACGGTGGCCGAGGTGCCGTCGCTCGCGCCGTACGTCGGCGCGATCCGGGCCACCTACGACGCCGTGGCGGGCCTCGGGGCCGGGATGCCCACCCAGCGGGTGCACGGCGACCTGCACCTCGGGCAGACCCTGCGCACCCCGCGCGGCTGGCTGCTGATCGACTTCGAGGGCGAGCCCGCCGCGCCGCTGGCCGAGCGGGTGCGGCCGGATTCGGCGCTGCGGGACGTGGCGGGCATGCTGCGCTCGTTCGACTACGCGGCGTTCCACCAGATCCTGGCCCGCGAGCCCGCCGCGTTCGACGACGCCGCTCACGACTCGCAGCTCGTCTGGCACGCCAACGAGTGGGCCGAGCGCAACCGCGCGGCCTTCTGCGAGGGCTACGCGTTGCACTCGGGCACCGACCCCCGCGAACAGCGGGCGTTGCTGCGGGCGTTCGAGCTGGACAAGGCGGTCTACGAGCTGCTGTACGAGACCCGCAGCCGCCCGGCGTGGGCGCCCATCCCGCTGGCCTCGATCGCGCGGCTCGCCCAGGAGTCGGGCGCAGGCACGTCGGTCTGACCCCCGGGCCGGCGAGTCGCACGTTCTGACACCGCGTGTTGGTCGTTTCGACGGGCCAAACGGCCAACACGCAGTGTCGAGATGTACGACTCACGTGGGCCGCGTCTCGCTCTCGCCGAACCACCGGTGGCCGACGCGCCCACCGGTGCCGCGGATGAGCGCGATGTGCAGCCGGTTGATCCGCTGCATGCGCCGGACCAGCCTGCGGGCGGGCGCCGAGAGCCCGTCGAACAGCAGCTGCTCGCGCGCCCGGAACCGCGGCGCGAAGAGCCGGTACAACAGGCGCATCGGCCAACCCGCCTTCGCCAGCAACTCGGCGCGGTCCTCCGGCGACGCGTGCCGCAGCACCCACGGCACGAGGAACGGCAGCAGCGCGGGTTTCAGGTTGCCGCGGAAGCGCTTCTGCAGCCGCTCGTAGTCCTGCACGCGGACCCGGTCGATGATGATCGGGAAGATGTCGCGCTCCTCGGCGGCGATGTGCCGGGTGAGGAGGTCGGCGACCTCCCGGAGCACCCCCACGAGCTCCGGGTCGGCCACCTCGCGCGCGGCCAGCGCGTTGGCGCGGTGCAACAGCGGGTCGAGCTGGTCGTGGTCCTCGGTCAGCGCGACGAGCGCCGTCACGTCCGCGGCGACGGCCACCAGGAACGGCCAGACGGCCTCGTCCTCGACATGGTGGTGGCTCTCGATCTCCGCCGACACCACGCGCAGGTAGTGGCGCAAAGCGGCCA
This sequence comes from Pseudonocardia sp., assembly GCA_036265695.1. Taxonomy (GTDB): domain Bacteria; phylum Actinomycetota; class Actinomycetes; order Mycobacteriales; family Pseudonocardiaceae; genus Pseudonocardia. Next base: position 16,910 of record DATAOO010000136.1, read on the forward strand.
TGCGGGCCGGGTCGGGACGGTCGACGAGGTCGGCCGCCGCGCGGGCGAGCCGCTGCAGGTCGACGGTCATCGCGCGGTGGACCACGCGGTAGTCGCGCAGGTCCGGTACGGGTTCCCCGGGGGTGCGGGGCAGCACGTGGATGGTGGTCACAACCCCACTTCACCCGCCGCTGCGCCCGCCGACGTCCGTAACGGGTACTGAACTACGACGGGGGCGTGGAAGCCCGCGAGCGTGGGGTCGCGCACCCAGTCGACCTCGACGTGGGTGCCGTCCGGGTCGGTGAACCAGAACGACAGCTTCGGGCCCAGGTCGGTCACCTCGCCGTCGCTCGCGCCGCGGTCGCACAAGCGACGGCGCAGCTCGTCGAACGCCTCCTGGGACGCGACGTTCAGCGCGAAGTGGTCGAGGTGACCGCGGTCGAGCACGGCCGCCGAGGCGCGGCCGTGCGGGTTGCCCGCGACCTCGACGGGGTGCAGCACGCCGTCCCCGCCCACGGACAGGATCGCGTGGCGGAACGCCGGGGTCGTCTCGGCGAAGACGACGGTCGCGCCGAACACGTCGGCGTAGAAGGCGCAGAAGCGGTCGACGTCCTCGGTGAGGACCGCGACGTGGTTGATTCCGGTGGTCATCATGGCCGCAGCGTCGTCGACGACGGCTGCGGTTCGGCTGCGGTTCGGGCGTGCTCGGCCATGCGATTAAGCGTCGGCTAAGCGATTCCCGGTCTCCTTTGTCCCGGCTCACGACAGCGTTGGGCTCAGTCTGAGAACAAAGGGAGATCTCATGTCGAACGACATGGGACGCCAACATCAAGCTGCTGTACCCCGTCGACAAGGGCAGCTTCTTCACGATCGACGACGTCGGCCAGGGCAAGGAGTTCGACGTCATCGCGAACGTCGAGATCGGCGAGGACTTGAACGAGGTCGTCAACCGCCACGAGGTGCGGGTGGGCATCGTCAACCTCACGCAGTCCAAGGC
>DATAOO010000137.1:0-14311 GCA_036265695.1 Pseudonocardia sp.
TGGTCGCGGCGTTCGAGGCGTTGACCGCCGACCAGCGCGCGGCGCTGCGCTTCGACTTCGGGTTCCTGCCCGAGCCGCTGCCGTTGGCCGCCGCGGCGGGTATGCGCCTCAACGAGTCGACGCTGCACTCCTGGGACGCGCGCGTGGCGCTCGACGCGGACGCGGCCGTCCCCGAGGACGCGGCCCGGCTGCTGCTCGAGCACCTCGCGGGCGACCTCGGCTTCATGACCGGGTTCACCGGTAAGGCCGACGCGTTGGCCAAGCCCGCCACCGTGCAGGTCGGCGACGGCCCCGTCGGCCTCGTGATCGCCGACAAGGTCAGCGTCACCACCGCCGTGACGGACCCGACCGCGACGTTCGTCGGGCCGCTCGACGCCGTGCTCCGGCTCATCGGCGGCAGGCTCGCCCCGGCGCACACGCCCGCCGGGGTCGAGGTCATCGGCGACGTCAGCCTCGACGAGCTGCGCGCGGTCTTCCCCGGTTACTAGCTCGTCCAGCCCGAACCGGAGATCGACTCGGCGGTCAGGCTGAGCAGCAGTCGCTGCTCGGCCACCTGGACGTCGAAGAACTCCTGGGGGTTCGGGTGCGGTTGCCCGCTGATGTCGGCGAAGAGCTGCAGCAGGTCCTGGGCCGCCTGGTCGCCTGGTTCGGTGCTGACGGTGCCGAGACGCGCCGAACAGGCGACGGACGCGTAGCCCCAGAAGTCGCCGCCGAGCACGTGCACGACCGCACGGGGATCGCGGGCGAGGTTGCGCGTCTTGGCGCGATCGGCGGTCACCGACACGCGGAAGACGTCGCCGTCGAACGCGGTGAGGACGTTGGACGACTGCGCCGACCCGTCCGCCCGCAGCGTGATCAGTACGGCCTGGTGGTGCTGCGTGAGCCACTCACGGGAGCCTGCGGTGAGCGATGCCATCGGCGATCTCCTTGCTGGGTCGGCGGCCGTCCCGCGGAGCCTGCCGGCTAGCGTGGGACCGGGGTCGGGACGGTCTCGCCGAAGCCGCCGAGCTCCAGGTCGACGCTCGTCACCCCGGCCGCGGGCGGGGCGTAGAACGCGTAGAACGTGACCGTCGCCCCGGCCGGGACGGACGCGCCGCCCTCCAGGGAGTAGTCGCTCGTCGGGTTGGCCAGGTAGTAGAAGCCGACCGCGCGGGCCGAGGTGTGGCAGGGCAACTGCCGGAGCTGGTCGGTGCGGTCGGCCAGGCTGAGCCCGTTCGGATCGGCCTGCTCCGGGGTCAGCCCGCTGCCCGGGGCCAGCGCGATGGCCTGTCCGGTCGGGTTGGTCACGGTGAGCCGCGCCATCAGGTACCCCTGGCGGCGCTCGAGCCCGGCCACCTCGGCGCGCAGCCCGGCGTCGGCGAGGTCGCGCTTGATCGGCACCGGTTCGAGCGTCGGCGCCGGGCCGGGCTCGGCGGAACCGGTGCGGATCTCCACCCGTCGGTTCAGCGCGCGGCCGTCCGGGTCGTCGCTGCCGTCCGGCTTGGTGTTGGGCGCGACGGGCCGGGTCTCCCCGAAGCCGACCGACGTGTACTGGTAGCCCGGTCCCAGCGCCTTCTCCAACGCGCCGCGCACCGCCGCCGCCCGCCGCTCGGACAGCGCCTGGTTGTCCGCGTCGCTGCCGATGGCGTCGGTGTGCCCTTCGATGGTCACGGTGCCGGTGCCGTCGCCGATCTCGTCGTCGACGGCGGCGATGGCGTCCCGCGCGGCCGGGGTCAGCTCGGCGCTTCCGAAGGCGAAGAGCACGTCGCCGGGCAGCCGGATCACCGTCCGCTTCGTCCCGGTGGTGCGGCCCGGCCCGGCCGCGGTGCAGAGCACGGGCTTGACGTTCGGCGGGCTCGTGCCGGTCGCGGTCAGCACGGGGTCGTCGACCAACGTCGGCGATCCCGCCGGTTGGACGGGCACCGCCACCGGCAGGAACCCGTCGATGAACGCGGTCAGCGCGGTGACCTCCGGGGGCGGTGCCGTGAACACCGCGGTCACCGTGACGGCGCCGCCGGGCGGTACCTGCTCCCCGTTGCTCTCGCTGATCCGACCGTCGTTGCCCTGCGCGTCGCGGATCTCGTAGGCGGTGCTGCGCGGCAGGTCGACCAGCATTAGGACGCGGCGGTACTGGTCGATGCCCAGCGCGTCGGGCGTCACCGGTCGGTCGCCCGTGTTCGCGAACTCGAACTGCAGGGCCACCTCGTCGGCCCCGACCCGGACGAGCCGCAGGTTCCGCGCCTGCACGGGCAGGGCGGTGGACAGCGACTCCGCGTTGACCCCGGTGCCCGCAGCCGCAGCCGACGCCGTGGCCGACGCCGGGACGGGTGTCGGGGTCGGCCCAGCGGCACCGGCGGCGACCCCGCTCACGGGAGCCGAGCACCCGGCCAACGCCGCGGCCACCAGGACAACGGCGAACGCGCGCATGCACGCCTCCCTCGATGGGCGAGGCGGCAAGATAGCAAGGATGCGCGGTACGTCCGGATAACGTGGCAACGCCGTTATGCGCCGGGCGCGGTCGCGACGCGAGAGACACGCCTAGGCTCTCGGGAATGGAGCCCACCGTCCGGAAGTACGCGTTGTTCGAGGAGCAGGTGGTCCACGAGAGCGGGGTGGCGCTGTCGCCCGCACTGCGGCGGGTCGTGGTCGGCGCGGTCGCCGCCAACCCGCTGGCAGGCCTGCCGGGCCTCACCGACATCTCCGCCCTCGTCGAGCTGTCGGAGGTGCTCGGCAAGAGCCTCACCGAACGCGCGCTGGAGCGCATCGGCGACCCGTCGTCGATCCGGGCGTACGGCAAGGCGGCGTTGATCGGCATGAACGGCGATCTGGAGCACGGCGCCGCGCTGATCCACCCCCGCCTGGGCATGGCGATGCGCGCCACGCTGCGGCGGGGCAAGGTGCTCATCCCGGGCAACGCGAAGGTCGCCGTCGCGGGCAGCCCGATCGACCTGGTGTTCGGCCCGCTCGACGAGGCGTGGGACCTGGACGCGTCGGACACGCTCACCGTGTCCGTGCCGGACGCACCCCGCCCCGGCGAGTTCCTGCTCCTGGTCGGGTACACCACCGGGCCGCGGCCGAACGCCCGGTCGCACGGCCCGTCGCAGGCCGACGTGGACGCGCTTATCGCGTCCTTCGACTGAGCGCCGTGCGCCCGGCGCCCGAACCGGCGGCGCGGCTCGCCGCCGAGCGCGCCGCCACCGCGGAACGGGTTGCCGCGCTCGCGGCCCAGGTCGACGCGCTGGCCGAACAGCAGGCCCTCACCACGCACGACGACGAGCACGACCCCGAAGGCGTGACGATCGGGTTCCAACGCGCCCAGCTCCTCGGGTTGCTGGAAGGCGCCCGCCGCGACCTGGACGCCGTCGAGCGGGCGGCGCAGCGGCTCGCCGAGGGCACCTACGGGCGCTGCCTGCGCTGCGGCGAGCCGATCCCGGCGGAGCGGCTGGAGGCGCTGCCCGCGGCCGAGACCTGCCTGGCCTGCGCCTCCCGCAGGCGCCCTACCGCCAGGGGTCGGTGATCTCGCGCAGGTCAGCGAGTATCTGCCGTAGCTGGTCCATCCGACGAACGCCGAGGTGCGCGGTCCACTCGGCCTCCACCTCGGCCACGATCCCGGCGGAGGCCGCGACGCTCCGCGCGCCGCGCTCGGTGATCCGCACGAGCCGCGCCCGCCCGTCGTCGGGGTCCGGCACGCGCTCGACGTACCCGGCGCGTTCGAGCTGGTCGACGAGGAAACCGGCCGTCTGCTTGGTGATCCCCGCCTGCTCCGCGAGCTCGGTGACGCGGCTCCCCCGGTCGGCGATCCGCTGGAACACCCGCGCCTGGGCCGGGGTCAGATCGTCGAAACCACGCTCGGCGAGCCCGGCGAACACCCGGGCCTCCATCGCGCGGTACGGCAGGAACAGCAGCACTCCGGTGTTCAGGGGCGCGGGGTCGCTCACTTGACGATAATACGAGAGGCTGACAACATTAGACAGCTTCTCTGTCTAGCTGGAGGCTGTCGTGGACGTCGAGGCCAAGTGGGCGGCAATCGCGGGCCGGCGTCGCGCCTTGGCCCAACTCGTGGAGGGGCGACCCGACGAGGACTGGGAGCGGCCCTCCCTGTGTGCCGAGTGGCGCATCCGCGACGTGGTCGCGCACGTGGCGCTCACGCCGCACTCGCCCAGCGTCGGCGCGATCCTGCTCGCGGCCGTGCGCGCTCGCGGCGACTTCGACCGGGTCAACCGCGACATGGCGCGCGCGTACGCCACCCGCCCGCCTGCCGAGCTCGTGGCCGACCTCCGGGATTCGGCCGACAGCCGTCGCAAGCCTGCGATCACCACCCTGGACAACCTGCTCTTCGACGTTCTGGTCCACGTGCAGGACGTCGCGCTGCCGCTGGGCGTCGAGTGCCCGTCGCCGCCTGCCGCCGCGCGGGAGGGCGTCGAGCGGGTGTGGCGCATGGGGTGGCCGTTCTGGGCCAAGCGGAAGCTGCGCGGGTTGCGGCTGGAGGCGACCGACGTCGACTGGACGGTCGGCGACGGCGCCGTGGTGCGGGGCCCGGCGCAAGCGCTGCTGCTCCTGCTCACCGGGCGCGACGCAGCCGCTCTGCCCGCACTCGCGGGACCGGGTGTCGCGCGACTGAGCCAGGGCGCCGGCGCGGGATGACCGTGCTGGGCACCGCGGCCTCGACCCGACTGGGCCGGAGGAGCACGATGAGCGGCGTGGCCGGGCTGCTGGAGCTCCTCCCGCCGGGCAGCGCCGTCGCCGCGGACGGCACGCTGTCCGTCGCGGGCTGCCGCGCGGACGAGCTCGCGGCCGAGTTCGGCACACCCGTGCTGGTCGTAGCCGAGTCGGCGCTGCGCGACCGGGCCCGCGAGTACCGCACCGAGCTCGCGGCGCGCTGGCCGAACTCCCGGGTGGTCTTCGCCTCGAAGGCCTTCCCCTGCACCGCCGTCCAGCGCGTGATGGTGCAGGAAGGCCTCGGCCTGGACGTGGCGGGCGGCGGCGAGATCCGCACGGCGCTCAAGGCGGGCGTCGACCCGGCCCTGGTCGTGCTGCACGGCAACGCGAAGAGCGTCGACGAGCTCACGCTCGCCGTGCGACACGGCGTCGGGCTCGTGGTGGTCGACGGGCCCGACGACGTCGACCGCCTCGAGGAGATCGTCCCGCCCGGCGGCAACCAGGACGTGCTCGTGCGCGTGATCCCCGGCGTCGCGGCCGACGTGCACGCGCACGTCATGACCGGGCACGAGGGCGCCAAGTTCGGCCTCGCGCCGCCCGCGGCCGCCGAGCTGATCGCCCGCATCGGGCGCAGCGACCGGATCACGATGCGCGGGCTGCACGTGCACGTCGGGTCGCAGATCCTCGACACGGCGCCGTTCGCGCAGTCCGTCGCACCGGTCGCGGCGCTCGGCGCGTTCGAGGTCTACGACCTGGGCGGGGGGCTCGGCGCCCGCTACACCTACGCCGACCGGCCACCGTCGGTCGGCGACTACCTGGACACCCTCGTCGGCGCGGCGCGGCAACACCTCCCCCGCGGCGCGCAGGTGATCATCGAGCCCGGCCGGAGCATGGTCGCGTCCGCCGCGTTCACCCTCTACCGCGTGACGACGGTCAAACGGGGTGCGCACACGTTCGTCGCCGTCGACGGCGGTATGGGCGACAACCTGGAGGTCGCGCTGTTCGCCCAGCGCTTCGAGGCAGGCATCGCCAACCGGCTCGGCGGAACGGGCGGCGAACGGGCCGTCGTGGTCGGGCGGCACTGCGAGAGCGGAGACGTCCTCGTCGACGGCGTCGAGCTGGACGCGCCCGCGGTCGGCGACCTGCTCGTCGTGCCCGCCACCGGCGCCTACTGCTTCACGATGGCCAACAACTACAACGGAACCCGCCGCATCCCGGTGGTGTTCGCCCGCGACGGCTCGGCCCGCCTCGTCGTGCGGCGGGAGACGTGGGAGGAGCTCTCCGCGCGCGACGTCGAGTGACGGTTCTAGGGCGCCGCGTTGTACCGCTGATCGACCAACTCGCAGTCGACGGCGTCCGCCAACCGGCCCAGCACGCGCTCGAGGGTGACCAGCCCGAGCAGCCGGGCGCGTTCGTCGCACAGCACGACCGGGGTGTGGCGATCGCCCGCGGGCCGGGACGCGATGCGACGCGCCACGTCGGCCAGCCGCTCGGCGGGCAGGACGACGAGCGGCGGGTGCGCGTCGCCCTGGCGGTCGATCAGCCCGATCGGCCGTTCGTGCTCGTCCACGACGGCCAACCACCTGGTCGCCGGATCGGTGGCGAATCCAAGGGGCGTCGCCTCCGCCGCGGTGATCCGGGGGGCGTGCTCGGCGAGGTCGAACAGCCCCCCGTAGGCGGCGACGGACCGGCGTCGCCTGCACAGCGCGACCGCGGTCGGATCGGGCTGCTCCATCGCGGGCCGCGGGCGCCCGAGCCCGTAGCCCTGTGCGAGCGGCACGTGCAGCGACAACAGCCGGTCGAGCTCGGCGATGGTCTCGACGCCCTCGGCGACGAGCCAGGAGTCGAGCCGCGAGGTGAACATGCCGAGCGCTTCCACCACCGCGGCCTTCGTCTCGTCGGCGTCGATGCCCGCGACCAGGTCGCGGTCGACCTTCACGAAGTCCGGGCGCAGCACCGTGATGTGCTTGAGCGAGGCGAACCCGGCGCCTGCGTCGTCGACCGCGAGCAGCGCGCCCGCCGCCCGGACCGGCGCGATCGCGTCGGACAGCGCGCCGTAGTTGTCCACAGCGGACTGCTCGGTGATCTCGACGACGACCCCGCGGAGGTCACCGGCGTGGGCGAAGACGTCGGCGACCGGCGCGGAGAGCAGCGCCTGCGGACCCACGTTGACGGAGAGGAAGCAGTTCGGCGGCAACGCGGACCGCGCCCGGAGCGCGCGGTCCAGGACCTGCGCCTCCAGTTCGGCACCGAAGCCCGCGGCGTGGGCGAGCGCGAACCAGCAGTCGGGGCCGACGTTCGCGGGCCCCTCGAAGCGGGCCAGCGACTCGTACCCGGCGACCGTGCCCCGTGCGGTGTCGATGATCGGCTGAAAATCCATCCGCAGGATGCTGGGCGGGTGCCACGCCTGGACCGCCGCATCTTGGGTCATGTCATCGGATGTTGGCCCGCACCTGGCGGACGACGTCCTCCGGGACGTCGGTCATGCCGTGCTCGTCGCGCGCGTGCTGCGCGACCTGTTCGAGGATGCCCTCTTCGGTTTCGGCCGTGAACGACGCTGTACAACCGGGAACCACTGCACCACACGTGAATGTCTTCACCCGATCCGACCTCCTAGCGGGGCTACGTCCACCATCGGGGGTGGGGGACGCGCAAAAGTCGAAGAAAGTTCGCGCTCTGTTGCGGAGATGTCACTCTAGCGGTACACCCTTTCGTGATGGCGACCCGGTCGTCGTATCCCGGAAATGAAGATCGCTTCTGGCCGCGCGGGCGGTCGGCGGAAACTAAATGTGTCCAAACGCGCCACACGCCCCGCGGACCGCGAAGAATCCCCGGAGACGACGCATCCAATGACGGGAGCACGGCAAATGCCCGAGGGAAGCTACGACCTCGTCAACACCCCCGAGGGCTGGACGGCGCGGATCTCCGCGCGCGGCGCGGCGGTGCTGGCGCTCCCGGCGATCAACCGGGGCACCGCGTTCACCGCCGAGGAGCGGCACGAACTCGGCCTCACCGGGCTGCTGCCCTCGGGCGTGTCGACGCTGGACGGGCAGTTGCGCCGCACCTACGCCCAGTACTCCCACCAAGGCGACGACCTGGCCAAATGGGTCTACCTCACCAACCTGCACAACCGCAACGAGGTGTTGTTCTACAAGCTGTTGTCCGAACACATCGAGGAGATGCTGCCGATCGTCTACACCCCGACGGTCGGATCGGCGATCGAGCAGTTCTCCAACGAGTTCCGCCGCTCCCGTGGGGTGTACCTGTCGGTCGACGACCCCGAGGGCGTCGAACAGGCGCTGCGCAACACCGGGTTGGGCGCCCAGGACGTCGACCTGCTCGTGGCCACCGACTCCGAGGGCATCCTCGGCATCGGCGACCAGGGCGTGGGCGGCATCGAGATCTCCGTCGGCAAGCTCGCGGTCTACACCGCGGCCGCGGGGATCCACCCCTCACGGGCGCTGCCGGTGGTGCTCGACGTCGGCACCGACAACCTCCACTTGCTCAACGACGAGATGTACCTGGGCGAGCGGCACCCCCGCGTCCGCGGCGAACGCTACGACCGGCTGATCGAGGCCTACGTCACCGCCTGCCAGAAGCTGTTCCCGCACGCGATGCTGCACTGGGAGGACTTCGGCGCCGCCAACGCGCGGCGGATCCTCGACATCTACGCGGGCCAGGTGTGCACGTTCAACGACGATATGCAGGGCACCGCGGCCGTCGTGCTGGCCGCCGCGTTCTCCGCGGTCCGCGCGGCCGGGTCGCGGATGCGCGACCAGCGCGTCGTCATCCACGGCGCGGGCACCGCCGGGCTGGGGATCGCCGACATGATGCGCGATCAGATGGTGCGGGAAGGCCTGTCCCGGGAGGAGGCGACGGCCCGGTTCTGGGCTCTGGACCGCGAGGGGATCCTCGCCGACGACCGGGCCGAGCGCCTCTACGATTTCCAGCAGCCCTACGCCCGCCCCCGCGACGAGATCAAGGACTGGCGCTCGCCGGGGTTGGCGGACGTGGTGCGCAACGCGCGTCCGACCATGCTGATCGGCACGTCCACCCAGGCCGGAGCGTTCACCGAGGCCATCGTGCGGGACATGGCCGCCCACACCGACCGGCCGATCATCATGCCGCTGTCCAACCCGACGTCGCGGGCCGAGGCGATGCCCGCCGACCTGCTGGCGTGGACCGACGGCCGCGCGCTGGTCGCCACGGGCAGCCCGTTCGCCCCCGTGGAGCTCGACGGCGTGACCTACCAGATCGCGCAGGCCAACAACGCCCTCGTGTTCCCCGGCCTGGGCCTCGGCGTCACGGTCGCCCGCGCGTCGCACATCACCGACCGGCTCATCGCCGCCGCCGCGGACGCCGTCGCGAAGCTGTCCGACGCCAGTCGCCCCGGCACCTCGCTGCTGCCCCCGGTCCGCGACCTGCGCCCGGTCTCCGCGGCCGTCGCGATCGAGGTGGTCCGCGTCGCCGCGGCGCAGGGGCTGGCCCAGGTCCCGATCGACAACCCGATCCAGCAGGTCCACGACACGATGTGGCGCTACGAGTACCCCCGCATCGAGGCGATCTAGGAGCGCGGGCCGAGCACGCAGAACTCGTTGCCCTCGGGGTCGGCGAGCACCACCCACGGCACGTCGGCGCCCTGGCCGACGTCCACGCGCTTGGCCCCGTGCGCGAGGAGCCGCGCGACCTCCGCGTCCTGGCCGTCGGGCCGGAAGTCCGGGTGGAGGCGGTTCCCACTCCAGCGCCACCCGGCGGAACCTACCGGCCGCGCCGTCAGCGCGAGAACAGGTCGCCGCTCAGGTAGGTGCTCCAGTCCGCGGCGGTCAGGTCGTGCCCGCCCGTGCGCAGGTGGTAGCTCATCGCCGGGCCGCGGAACCCCTGGTCCGCGCGGGGTTTCCAGGTCGAGGACGGCAGGCCGGTGTCGCCGAGGCCGTAGAGCGCGTACACCGGCGCGGCGGCGAGGTAGGACAGGAACTCGCCCTGCGGGTCGGAGTGCGTGTCCTGCGTGGCGCTGGCGACGACGACCCGGCGGGGCGCGATGAGCGCCAGCAGCTCGTGCTGGTCGACCGGCAGGTCGCGCACGCGGTTGTTGTAGGCCTTGTACGTCGGCGGGTACCAGTACGGGAACGAGTTGTTGCTGCCCGCGACGGTCTGCGCGCCGACCCCCCCGTCGCCGCGGCGGGCGAGCTTGGCGCCCGTCGAGCCCGAGTCGTTGGAGATCGCCGCCGCGAAACGGGTGTCCCGCGCCCCGGCCCACAACGCCGTCTTGCCGCCGCGCGAGTGGCCGATGACCGCCACCTTGGCGGGGTCGATGTCGGGGTCGATCTGCAGGTAGTCCATCGCCCGGCTGGCTCCCCACGCCCACGCGCTGATCGTCCGGCCCGCGTTGTCCGGCAGGGGCTGATCGGCACGGAAGAACAAGTTGATCATCTTGCTGCGGTAGGTGCCGTTGTCGTCGGGCGCGATGTCGCCCGCCTTGAACGACGCGAACGCGTAGCCCGCCTTCACGATCGTGGCGACCGGGGCGTAGCCCGACGACTGGGCCGGATCGGCGCTCACCGAGCCGCGGTGGTCGATCAGCAGGAACGTGCCCTTGGGCTTGCCGCCGGTCTTCGGGACGAACAGCGTCAGGGGGAAGCTCCCGGTGCCCCGCGGCCCGGTGACGGTGATCTTGACGACCTTGCGCGTGCCGCCCGGGAAAGCCGTGGACGTGACCTGGACCGTTTCCGCGGTCGGGAGCGGCAGGTCCTGGCCGTAGACGTTCTGCCGGAATTGCGCGAGCAGTTCCGCGCGCCGTCGCCCTTCCCATTCCGCCGCCGTGGTGACGGCGGCGCCGTTGTCGAACCGCAGCGGGTTCGGGTAGTCCTGGCCGTCGATACGCACGGTCGCGGGCACCGCCTGGAACGCGGTCGGCGCGATACCGAGGGGCTGCAGCATCGCAGTACACGCTGTCACCACGACGACGGCGGACGTCGCCATTCTGGTGACGGCGAGTAGCCGATCGCAGTGGCGGCCCGGACCGCGGTGGGTAAGCACCGGGCGAAATCTACGCAGCGACGATCACGCCGCAACCGTTCTGCGCGCCTATGCATCGATCGGATGACGGGCCGTGTGTCGATCGGGTAGACAGGGCAACATCACACCCCTCGACTGAAGGACGAGTATGCCTTTCGTGACCGTCGGTGACGAAAACGGTTCCGACATCCGGATCCACTTCAACGACCACGGCTTCGGCCAGCCGATCGTGCTCATCCACGGCTACCCCCTCGACGGCAACTCGTGGGAGCGCCAGGAGCGGGTGCTGCTCGAGGCGGGCTACCGCTGCATCAGCTACGACCGGCGCGGCTTCGGCCTCTCCAGCCAGCCGACCACCGGCTACGACTACGACACCTTCGCCGCCGACCTCAACGCCCTCCTCGACCACCTGGGGCTGGACGACGTCGTGCTGGCGGGGTTCTCGATGGGCACCGGCGAGGTCACCCGCTACCTCGGGACGTACGGCTCGGGGCGCGTCCGCAAGGCCGCGCTCTTCGGCGTGATCCCGCCGTTCCTGCTGAAGACCGACGACAACCCGCAGGGCGTGCCCGGCGAGGTCTTCGAGGGCATCAAGGCCGCGATCGTCGCCGACCGCTACGCCTACTTCGACGACTTCTTCGCCAACTTCTACAACACCGATGTCCTTGCCCCCGAACGCATCGGGGACGCCGCGCTGCGCGCGAGCTTCCAGGTGGCGGCGGGCGCCGGGCCCTACGCCACCTACGCGTGCGTCGACGCGTGGCTCACCGACTTCCGCGGCGACCTCCCGAAGATCGACGTGCCGACGCTGGTGGTCCACGGCACCGCCGACCGCATCCTGCCGTTCGAGGCCACCGCCGCGCGGCTGCGCGACGAAGGCCTGATCGCCGACCTCACCGTCGTGGAGGTCCCCGACGGGCCGCACAACATCGGCTGGACGCACCCCGAGGAGGTCAACGCCGCCTTCCTCGACTTCCTGCGGCGCTGACCCGCCGAGCCGTTGACCGCTCCGCGCGCCACGCCCGCGCTGCCCCCGACCGCCGAGGTTCTGGTCGTCGGGGGCGGCGCGATCGGCGTGAGCATCGCGTTCCACCTCGCGGAGGCGGGCGTGCGCGACGTCGTGCTGCTCGAACGCGACGAGCTCGGCCACGGCTCCACCAGCAAGGCCGCGGGCGGCGTCCGCGCGCAGTTCTCCGACCGCATCAACATCGAGCTGGGCGCCCGCAGCCTGGCGGCCTTCGCCCGGTTCGCCGAGCACCCCGGCCAGGAGATCGACCTGCACCGGGTCGGCTACCTGTTCCTGCTCTCCACGCCCGAGGACGTCGCCTCCTTCGAGCGCGACGTCGCGCTCCAGAACGCGCTCGGCGTCCGCAGCCGCATGATCGACGTCGACGAGGCCGCCGCGCTCTCGCCCTTGATCGCGACGGACGGGCTGCTGGCCGCGGCCCACTCCCCCGACGACGGCCACTGCACACCCGAGTCCGTGGTGCTCGGCTACGCGCGGGGCGCCCGCAGGCACGGCGCCACCCTGCACGGCGGCGTCACCGTGACCGGCGTCGACGTGCTCGGCGGCGAGGCCCGCACCGTGCACACCGACCACGGCCCGATCACCACCGGCACCGTGATCTGCGCGGCCGGGGCCTGGTCGCAGGCGCTCGGGCAGATGGTGCACACCCCGCTGCCCGTCACGCCGCTGCGTCGCCAGATCGTGTTCACCGAACCGGTGCCGGGCCTCCCCGAGATCGTGCCGTTCACGATCGACTTCAGCACCAGCTTCTACTTCCACCGCGAGGGCCGCGGCTTGCTGATGGGCATGTCGGACCCGGACCAGGAGCCGGGCTTCCACCTCGACTACTCCGACGACTGGCTGCCGCGCCTCGGTGAGGCCATGCGGGTCCGCGCCCCGCGGCTGCTCGACGTCGGCCTGCGCGGCGGCTGGGCGGGCCTCTACGAGGTCACCCCGGACCACAACGCGCTCATCGGGCGCTCCTCGACCACCCCGAACGTCCTGTACGCCACCGGGTTCTCCGGGCACGGCTTCCTGCAGGCCCCTGCCGTCGGCGAGGTCATCCGCGACCTGTACCTGGGCCGCACGCCGTTCGTGGACACCACCCCGCTCAGCGCGGACCGGTTCACCCATGGCGACGCCGGTCGCCCCGAATCCCACATCGTCTGACGCCGATGAGTCCCGACCACCGTCGGGGTCTGCCCTGAAACCGACGGAGGAGGAACCATGGGCAAGGTCATCGCGTCGATCACGACCTCGGTGGACGGCTACGTCACCGGCCCCGACGACGGGCCGCAGTACGGGCTCGGCAAGGGCGGGGAGCGGCTGCACTACTGGGTGATGGGCGGCCCGTGGACCTACGAGGGCGGCCACGACTTCCAGATGCACGGGCCCGACAAGGAGTTCTACGACCAGCTCGTGTCCACGATCAGCGCGGGCGTCGTCGGCCGGGGCATGTACGACGCCGCGGGCGCGTGGGGCGGCACCAACCCCTTCCCGGGTCCGCTGTTCGTGCTGACCCACCGCGTGGCGGACCAGCCCGCACCGGAGGCCGGGTTCACGTTCGTCTCCGGGCTCGACGACGCGCTCACCCAGGCGGCGGCGGCCGCGGGCGACGGCGACGTCTCCATCGGCGGCGGGGCCGACGTGATCCGGCAGGCGCTGGCCGCCGGGCGGGTCGACGAGCTGGTCATCTCGACGGCGCCGGTGATCCTCGGCGCGGGCAAGCCGCTCTTCGCAGGCTTCGACCGCGACCTCGACCTCGAGCCGGTCACGGTGTACAGCTCGCGCTACGCCACGCACGTGCGCTACTCCGTCGTGAAGTAGCCGGGTGGCCCTCCCGGCGCGGGCGCTAGCGGCTCGCGGCCCGCCGGTAGTGCCAAACGCCGTCGGCGTCCGGCTGATCGGAGCTGCGGTCGTACACGGCCAGCACGTGGTCGGAATCCCCCGTCCACGTGAGACGCGGCAACGCGATGTCGAGGTACGAGTAGTCCCGCGTCTGACCCATCGCGGGCCCGTCCTCGAAGCGAACCACCACCGACATCGGATCAGCATCTGCCTGAACTTTTCCTTCGGCAACCACCACGTTCCTGCCACGCCGGGGCGGGAAACATGCGCGGCGCCGTGGAAATGGTGCGGGGCGGCTCGGCCCGTACGACCTGAGGCGCCGTCACCGCTCCGCCGATCGCGGTGCCGAAGTCGGGAACCGCCCTGCCGATAGGCCCCCAACCTTTTCGGGCCCCGCGCAGTCCACACCAGGACGGGCGGTGCAGAGCCGCCCCCGATCCCGGGAGTGGACATGAGGATCTCGGCCGGCACCGTTCCGCGACGCGTCCGCCCGACGTTCCGCGCGTTGGCCAACCGGACGGCGGTCGTCGCCGGCGCCGCGGCCGCGGTCTTCGGGCTCTCCGCGGGCACGGCTGAGGCCGCGCCCGCCTACGCGAGCTACTGGGGCGCGATCGCGTTCTCGCCGTCGCCAAGAGCAGGGGGGCGGACGCCACCCGTGCCCGCAACCGCGCATCCTCACCGCGATCTGCACCACCGGCCACTACTGAGCGACGCGCGAGGAGGATTGACCACCGCGCCCGGCGGGTACCCGAGACACCGTCGCCGCAGCCCAGGGTGACGGACTTGGTCAGGCGTCGATACCCG
>DATAOO010000138.1:0-2597 GCA_036265695.1 Pseudonocardia sp.
AGGAGGTGGAGCACAGCTCCCGGCTCGCCGCCGCCGAGCTGGCGACGCTGCGCGCCAAGCTCGCCGACCTAGTCGTGGTCGACGTGCGCAACCCCGGCGAGCTCGAGCGCGGCGTCGTCCCCGGTTCGGTCCACGTGCCGCTGGCCAGGCTGACGGAGCGGCTTGGTGAGCTCGATCCCGCCCGGCCGACGGTGGTGCACTGCGCGAGCGGGTACCGATCGATGATCGCGGTCAGCGTGCTCGCGGCGGCCGGGTTCCGGGACGTCTCCGACCTGCTCGGCGGCTACGAGGCCTGGGCCGGCCTGACCACCGAGCCGGCGCGGTCACTGCTGGGCCGGGCCACGTAGCGGGGAGAAGTGCTCGACCAGTCCCGACCCGCAGCACGGTCTCCCGCGCGGCGCGAGCGCAGCAGCTCCACCCGGGGCGACCTGGTCGTCGGAGCGCTCCAGGCCCGCCGTCCCGGGGGCGCGCACGCCTACCCCAGCGCCGGACGCGCACAGTAGTTGCGGACGCGGTGGCTGCGGTGCGCGAGCCCGAGTTGGCCCAGAGTTCTGCTGGATCAACGCCCAACACCGGCGGCGACCGGCTCGTGGTCTCCCGCATCCGCCGCGCGCCATGACGGTGGGCACGGTCACCACCCGCTCGGCGGGCACGCCGGGCACGGGGCGTTCACCGACAGCCTCGGATTCGCCGCGCTTGCCGCCGCTCGCGCCGCCGCACCCGGTCATCAGGAAGATCGGTCGCCGGGCATCGCTTCGGCCACCGTCGAAACGGAGCACACGAGTGGACATGTACCGATGGAGGATCGGCTACGGCTCTCGCCCGGCCCCCGCACTGATCCCGCTGGCCGTGCTGGTGCTGGCCGGTTCGCTGCTGTTCGTGCTCGCTTCACAACAGCCGCGCGTCGGCGAGGCGGGCGCGCGGGTTGGGGGCGTCGGTCACGGAGTCATCGGTCACGGAGCCATCGGTCACGTGGCCATTCAACCCCGGGCGGGCGGGACGGGTGGGCGTGCGGCGTGCGGCGGGAGTGGCTATGGTGGCGTGCCGGCGCGAGCCGGCCACGGGAGCCCCCGAGAGGGGCTGAGAGGGAGGCTGAGGGCCTTCGACCGTCGAACCTGATCCGGGTCATGCCGGCGAAGGGAGTCTCGATCGTGAGCGCTCGCACCGAGCTGGTCGTCGTCGGCGGCGGTGTCGTCGGGTTGGCGATCACCCGGCAGGCGGCCCGGGCCGATCCGGAGCGGATGGCGGTGGCGATGCGGCACGCCGTCGTCGCGGGACGGTGCGCCTGGCTCGCCGGGCGCATCCCGCGCCGCTGGCACGCGCAGGCGTCGAGCCCGGTCGACGGACTGCTGGAGCGCCGGTGACGGTCCCGCGGGTACTCACGGCCGCGTCGTCCGACTCCAGCGGCGGCGCGGGGATCCAGGCCGACCTCAAGGCGTTCGCCCGCTGCGGCGCCCACGGCATGTCGGTGATCGTCGCGCTGACCGCGCAGAACACCGTGGAGGTCGCCGACGTCCACGAGGTGCCACCCGGGCACGTCCGAGCGCAACTCGACGCGGTGCTCGACGACATCGGCGTCGACGCGGCGAAGACCGGCATGCTGTTCTCCGCCCCGCTGATCGACGCCGTCGTGGACGCGCTCGCGCCGCGGAGGCTGCCGCTGGTCGTCGATCCGGTGATGGTCGCCAGCTCGGGCGCCCGACTGCTACGCGACGACGCCGTCGCGGCCCTCCTGACGCGGCTGTTCCCGATCGCCACCGTCGTCACGCCCAACCTGCCGGAGGCGCAGGCGCTCACCGGGCTGAAAACCGAGGACCGTGCGGTGCTCGCCGAACGTCTCGTCGCCCACGGTGCCGCGGCGGCGATCGTCACCGGCGGGCACGGGGCCGACCCCGTCGAGCACCTGTTCGACGGAGTACGCCACGTCGACATCCCTGTTGCCCGCTACGACATCGCCGCCACCCACGGCGCCGGGTGCACGCACTCGGCCGCGCTCGCGGCGTCCCTCGCCGCGGGCATGGACCTCGTCGACGCGGCCCGCCGCGCGGTGGCGGTGGCGGGGGAGGCGGTGCGCCACGGACTGGTCGAGCTAGGAGCGGGCGAGGGCCCGGTGCACGTCCTGTTCGCCGCCGGCGACGGGCGGGCCGGCGAGCGGCCACCACTCGGATCCACCGCGCCGGGCCGGCCACGATCACAGGTAGCCCCATGACGTTCACCGACGAGCTCTGCTGGTCGATCACCCCGACCTACGACGCCATCCTCGCCCACCCGTTCCTCACCGGCCTCACCGACGGCACCCTGCATCCCGACGCGTTCGCGTTCTACCTCTGCCAGGACGCGCTCTACCTCGGCCGGTACGCCCAGGCCCTCGCGGTACTGGGCGGGCGCGCCCCCGAGGCGGGCGATGTCGCGATGTTCGCCAGGCACGCCGCGGGCGCGATCGAGGTCGAGCGGCACCTGCACGAGTCACTGCTGCCGCAGCTCGGGAGCGACCCGGCCACCCTCGCGGCCACCGAGATGGCCCCCGTAACTCTGGCCTACACCCCCCTAGGTCGTTCATTTGCATCGCTGTGGCCGGCGTCGGCGGCCCGGCGGTA
>DATAOO010000139.1:0-8390 GCA_036265695.1 Pseudonocardia sp.
AGACCCTGGAGGAGTACTGGTGGTGCACCCGCCAGATCCTCGACTGGGGCAACGAGCAGCCGAACATGATCCTCGACGACGGTGGCGACGCCACCCTGCTCGTCCACAAGGGCAAGGAGTTCGAGGGCACCGGAGTCGTCCCGACCGCCGATGAGTCCACCTCCGAGGAGTACGCAGTCGTCCTCGAGACGCTGCGCCGCTCGCTCGCGGCCGACCCGAAGAAGTGGCAGGGGATCGCCGACGGCATCCTCGGCGTCACCGAGGAGACCACCACCGGCGTGCACCGGCTCTACCAGCTGGCCGAGCAGGGCCAGCTGCTGTTCCCGGCGATCAACGTCAACGACTCGGTCACCAAGAGCAAGTTCGACAACACCTACGGCATCCGCCACTCGCTCATCGACGGCCTCAACCGGGCCACCGACGTGCTCATCGGCGGCAAGGTCGCGCTGGTGTGCGGCTTCGGCGACGTCGGCAAGGGCTCGGCGGCCGCGCTGGCGGGCCAGGGCGCGCGGGTGATCGTGGCCGAGGTCGACCCGATCTGCGCGCTCCAGGCGCTGCTGCAGGGCTACCAGGTGGCGCGGCTGGAAGACGTGGTCGCCAAGGCGGACATCATCGTCACCACCACGGGCAACAAGGACATCGTCACCGTGCCCGCCATGGAGGCGATGAAGCACCAGGCGATCGTGGCCAACGTCGGGCACTTCGACAACGAGATCGACATGGCCGGTCTCGGCCGCGTGCCGGGCATCATCCGGATCAACATCAAGCCGCAGGTCGACGAGTGGGTGTTCCCGGACGGGCACTCGATCATCGTGCTGTCCGAGGGGCGGCTGATGAACCTCGGCAACGCCACCGGGCACCCGTCGTTCGTGATGAGCAACAGCTTCTCCAACCAGGTGATCGCGCAGGTGGAGCTGTACACCAAGCACGAGGAGTACAACAACGACGTCTACCGGCTGCCGAAGGTCCTCGACGAGAAGGTCGCGAAGATCCACGTCCTGGCGCTGGGCGGGGAGCTGACCAAGCTGTCGAAGGACCAGGCCGAGTACATCGGCGTGGACGTCGAAGGGCCGTTCAAGCCGGAGCACTACCGCTACTGACCACGTGCGCGGCGACGGGGACGGCTGGGCCCGCTGCGCCCGGGGACACCGCCACTGGGGTGTCTTCGGGGCGGCGGGCCTGCTGCTGTGGCACGACGGCGCGGTGCTGTTGCAGCACCGCGCCGAGTGGAGCCACCACGGCGGCACCTGGGGCATCCTCGGCGGCGCGCGCAACAGCGACGAGACGGCGGCGGAGGCCGCCGCGCGGGAGGCGACGGAGGAGGCCGGGCTGCCGCGCTCGACCTACTGCGTCAGCGGCGAGCACGTCGACGACCACGGCGGCTGGTCCTACACCACGGTGATCGGGCACACCGACCGCGCGCTCTCGCTCACCGCGCTGACCGCGGAGACGATCGGGGTGCGCTGGGTGCCCGCCGACGCGGTGGTCGCGCTGCCGCTGCACCCCGGGTTCGCCGCGACGTGGGACGTCGTCCGCACCCTCACCTAGGATCGCGCCCCGTGGGGCGGCTGGTGGTCATCGAAGGGCTGGACGGGGCGGGCAAGCGCACCCTCGCCGACAAGCTGGTCGGGGCGCTCGGCGGCGGCGTCGCGCGCTTCGCGTTCCCCCGCTACACCGAGGACGTGCACGCCGAGCTCGTCCGCGACGCGCTCTACGGCCGCATGGGCGACCTCGCGGCGTCGGTGCACGGGATGGCCGTGCTGTTCGCGCTGGACCGCCGGGCCGCGGCGGATGCACTGCGCGCCGCGGTGGCGTCGCACGACGTCGTGCTCGTCGACCGCTACGTCGCCTCCAACGCGGCCTACGGCGCGGCCCGGCTCCACCAGGGTGCGGCGGGGGAGTTCGTCAGCTGGGTCCGGGATCTGGAGATCGAACGCTTCGGCATCCCCGTGCCCGACCACCAGCTCCACCTGGCCGTTCCGCCCGAGGTCGCGGCGGCCCGGGCGGCCGACCGGGAGCGGACCGAAGACCGCGCCCGCGACGCCTACGAGGCCGACGACGGCCTGCAGAAGCGCACGGCCGAGGTGTACGCCGAGCTCGCGGCGGCGGCGTGGCTGAGCCCCTGGAGCACGGTCGACGACACGACCGACCCCAGCGCGCTGGCTGCCCGGATCCTCCGCTAAGGCGGGTCTCAGATCGCCGTTGACCAGTGGATGAGATGCTTCGATCCATGAAGTCGCGCGTACTCGTCGTCGACGACGACCCCGCACTCGCCGAAATGCTCACCATCGTGCTGCGCGGTGAGGGTTTCGACACGGCCGTGGTCGGCGACGGCACCCGGGCGCTCCCCGCCGTCCGTGAGCTGCGGCCCGACGTCGTGCTGCTGGACCTGATGCTCCCCGGCATGAACGGCATCGACGTGTGCCGGGCGATCCGCACCGAGTCCGGCGTGCCGATCGTCATGCTCACGGCCAAGAGCGACACCGTCGACATCGTGCTGGGCCTGGAGTCGGGCGCCGACGACTACGTCGTCAAACCGTTCAAGCCCAAGGAGCTCATCGCCCGCATCCGCGCCAGGGTGCGGCGCACCGAGACTGAGCCCGCCGAGCAGCTGGCGATCGGCGACGTCACGATCGACGTCCCGGCGCACCAGGTCGCGCGGGCGGGCGAGCCGATCGCGCTCACGCCGCTGGAGTTCGACCTGCTCGTGGCACTGGCCCGCAAGCCGCGCCAGGTGTTCACTCGGGAGGTGTTGCTCGAGCAGGTGTGGGGGTACCGCCACGCGGCCGACACGCGGCTGGTGAACGTGCACGTCCAGCGGCTGCGGTCGAAGGTCGAGCGCGATCCGGAGCACCCGGAGGTCGTGCTCACCGTGCGCGGGGTGGGGTACAAAGCCGGGCCTCCGTGATGCCGACGTGATCAGGCGAACCGTCGAGCAAGTCCGCCAGCTCGGCATGGAGCTGGCGATCGCGTGGGGCGCGGTGTGGCGCCGCTCGCTGCAACTGCGGGTCGTGATCAGCACGTTGGCGCTCTCGACCGCGGTCGTGCTCGTGCTCGGCTTCGTCATCCAGACCCAGATCGCGGGCAACATCCTGCAGGCCAAGCTGGACGACGCCCAGAACCAGATCGAGTCGGGCGCCGCGCTGCTGGAGCGTGAGCTCGCGAGCGTCGACCCCAACCGGGAGGGCGCGCAGGGCGAGCTCAACAACGCGCTCGACCGCCTCACGAACTCCTCCGACGCTTCCGGCAGCCCCGCGGCGGGCGCGTTCCGCGCGGTGCTCACCACCACGGCGATCGGCACCAACTCGAGCGTCTCCGCGGGCCCGCTGGAAGACGTGCCGACGGACCTGCGGCAGAGCGTCGCCGACGGCGCCCGTGCGGTGCGGTACGGCACGGTCGACTCGCAGGGCGTCGACGTCCCCGCGTTGATGATCGGCCAGCCGGTGCGCACCGCCAACGGCGACCTGGAGTTCTACCTGCTGTTCCCACTCGACTCCGAGCAGCGGACGCTGGGGCTCGTGCAGAGCACGCTGATCGTCGGCGGCCTCGTGCTGCTGCTCCTCCTGGCGGGGATCGCCAGCATCATCACGCGCCAGGTCGTGCGGCCCGTGCGGCGGGCCGCGGAGATCGCCGAGCGGTTCGCCGACGGCCACCTCGACGAGCGCCTCCCCGTGCAGGGCGAGGACGAGCTGGCCCGGCTCGGCGAGTCGTACAACGAGATGGCGGGCAGCATCCAGGAGCAGATCCGGCAGCTGGAGGAGTTCGGCGCGCTGCAGCGGCGGTTCACCTCCGACGTCTCGCACGAGCTGCGCACGCCCTTGACGACGGTCCGGATGGCCGCCGACGTGCTCTACGCGTCCCGCGACGAGCTGCTCCCCGCGCTGCGCCGCAGCTCCGAGCTCCTGGTCACGGAGCTGGACCGGTTCGAGTCGCTGCTCGGCGACCTGTTGGAGATCTCCCGGCTCGACGCGGGCGTCGCCGATCTGGGCGCCGAGCGCACCGACATGCACACCGTGGTCATGCGGGCCGTCGAGCACGTGCGGGGGTTGGCCGACGAGACCGGCACCCCGCTCGAGCTGGAGCTGCCCACCGGGATCTACGCCGACGTCGACCCGCGCCGGGTCGAGCGGATCGTGCGCAACCTGGTGGCCAACGCGATCGACCACAGCGAGGCCAAGCCGGTGCGCGTGGTGCTCGCGGCCGACGAGCACGCCGTCGCCGTGCTGGTCCGCGACCACGGCGTCGGCCTGCGCCCGGGGGAGGCGAGCCTGGTGTTCAACCGCTTCTGGCGGGCCGAGGAGTCGCGGGCGCGGCGCACCGGCGGTACCGGGCTGGGGTTGTCCATCGCCGTCGAGGACGCCCGGCTGCACGGCGGCTGGCTGCAGGCGTGGGGGGAGCCGGGCAACGGCGCGGTGTTCCGGCTCACGTTGCCGTTGAACGAGGGCGACGTGCTGGAGTCGAGCCCCCTCCCGCTCGGCCCGGAGCCGGACACGGTGCGGCGCGTCGGCACGTCCGTCCCGACGCCGCCGCTGGGCTGGGCGCCCGTCGGCGACGGCGTGCCCGCCGGGGGTGCGCGGTGAGCGCCGCCCGGCCCGCCGCCTCGCCTGCCGGGCCCGGCGCCTCGCCGCACGCGTCGCCCGCTGCCGCGGCGCGTGGGCGCTCTTCCGTACCGCGGCGCCTGCGCCGTCGTCCGGTCGCCGTGCTGGCCGTCCTCCTCGCGGTGCTGGCCGGGTGCGCGAGCGTGCCCGACAGCTCGCCGGTGCAGGTGCTCCGCCAGGTCGGCGGCGACGAGGCGGCGCCCCCGCCCGGACCGGTCGACGGCAGCAACCCCCTCGACCTCGTCCGCGACTTCGTCACCGCGTCCGGGAGCGGCACCGACAAGCACGCCGCCGCGCGAGCGTTCCTCGCTCCCGAGGCGGCCAAGTGGGACGACACCGCGGGCATCACCGTGCTCGACGGCCAGATCGACACCGTGCCCGCGCCGGGCGCCCCGGACTCGTCCACCGGGGCCACCACCATCCGCATCCGCGGCACCCAGATCGGCAGGCTCACCCAAGCCGGGGCTTTCGAGCCCGCCCAGTCGCCGTTCCAGTGGGACGTCGACGTCCTGCGCCGCGACGGGCAATGGCGCATCTCCCGGCTGCCCGACGGCGTCGTCGTGCCGCTGTCGATCTTCCGGGACGACTTCCGCACCGTGCGCGCCTGGTTCGTCGACCCCACCCGGCAGCTCGCCGTGGGTGACGTCCGGTACGTGCCGAGCGTGCCCGCCAAGGCGCAGGCCGCGCGGGTGATCGACCAGCTGCTCGCCGGGCCGTCCAGCGCGCTCGCAGGCGCCGCCGTCTCCGAGCTGCAGACCGGCGCGCGGCTGCGGTCGAATGTCGCGGCGAGCCCGGACGGGGCGGTTGTCGTCGACCTGACCCGAACCGGTGACCTCGACGCCACGGCCCGACGGCTGCTCGCCGCCCAGGTCGTGCTGTCGCTCGCCGAGGTGAACGTCGGGCGCGTGCGGCTGCTCGTCGACGGCGAGCCCTTGGTGGCCGACCACCCCGAGTGGAGCCGCGACGACGTCGCCGGGGCGGTCGCCGACGTCCAACCCGGTGCCGACGTGCCCGCGCTGGTCGTGGCGGGCGGACGGGTGGCGCAGCTGTCCGGGCCGGACCCGTCCGCGCCGCTGCCCGGTCCGGTCGGCAACGGCCAGGTGGACGCGGAGTCAGCGGCGTCGACGGTGGACGGGAAGCACCTCGCGGTCGTGGCGCGCACGGGGGAGGGACGCACGCTGCTGGTCGGCGGCAGCAGCGGCGGCACCGGGCTCGCCCCCGTCGGGCTCGACGCCCCCACGATGACCCGCCCGTCCTGGGTGGCGACCGGCGCCGAGGTGTGGACGGTGCTGGGCGGCAACACCGTCGCCCGCGTCTCGGTGGACCCGGGTGGGCAGCAGCCGCCGCGCAACGGTCGGGTGAACGCCGAGGCGCTCACCGCGCTCGGGCCGATCACCGACCTGCGGCTCTCCCGGGACGGGATGCGTGTCGTCGCCGTCGTGGACGGTGGCCTGTACACCGGCGCGGTGGCCCGGAGCATCGACGGCGAGGTGGCGATCCGGGACGTCCGCCGGGTGCGGTCGTCGGACATCACGCAGGCCGTCGCGGCCGACTGGCGCTCCAGCGAGACGATCGTGGCGATCACCGGCGGCCCGGACGCCACGGTCGCGCAGATCTCGGTCGACGGCCTCACCCTCTCCCCGGTGCTGGGCAACAACCTCACGCCGCCGCTCACCGCCGTCGCCGCGGCCCCCAACCGCCCCCTGCTGGTCACCGACCAGGGCGGCGTGTGGAGCTTCGCGGGCGGCGGCCAGGACGCGTGGCGGCAAGTCCTCGGCGGCGCCTCCAACGCCGTGCCCGTCTACCCCGGCTGACCCCGCACCTCCCGACGGTGAGTCGTACGTTTCACCCCGGTGAGTCGTGCATCTCACCCCGGTGAGTCGTGCATTCCGCCGCGGTGAGTCGTGCATCTCCCCACAGAAGGCGCCCGCTCCGAACCGTGTGCCCGCCGCCGCACCGGGCGCACGCCGCCCAATCGGCCAACTCGCGTCGTGAAATGCACGACTCACCGTGGTGAGATGCGGGACTCGCGTTGTGAAATGCACGACTCGCCGCGGGGAGTGGGTGGGCACGGGCAGGGTGGGGGTGTGGATGTCCGGGGGTTGGGGGCCGCGCTCGTCGATCTCGTCTTGCCCGCCGAATGCGCGGGGTGTGCCGACCCGCCCGCCGTAGGGGCGTGGTGTGCGCGGTGCGTCGAGCGGCTCGGCTCCCCGGCGTGGGTCACGCTGCCGGGTGGTCCGGCTGTGCTCACCGCTGGCCGTTACACCGGGCCGCTGCGCACCGCACTGCTCCGCTACAAGGAGCGCGGACGCCGCGACCTCGCCGCGCCGTTGGCGCGCCACCTCCGCCCGTCGCTCGACGCGGTGCTGGCCGAGCACCCCGGCCCCACGTGGCTCGTGCCCGCCCCGTCCCGCCCGGCGGCGGCGCGGGCCCGGGGCGGCGACCACGTCGCCCGCCTCGCTCGCGCCCTCGCCGCTACCCGAGTCGCCGCCGGCCCCGCCGCCGGCCCCACTGCCGGCCCCACTGCCGGCTCCACGGCCGGCTCCACGGCCGGCCCCGCCGCTGGCTCCGTCGCGGGATTCGCCGCCGGACCCGCCGCCGAAGCCGCCACCCGACCTGCCGCCCGCCCCGACATCCGCGTCGCGCAGGCGCTGGCGCTCGCCCGCCGCACCCGGGACTCGGTCGGTCTCGACGCCGCGGAGCGCGCCGCCAACCTCGCGGGGTCCCTTCGCGTACGCCACGCACTGTTACCGCCGCCGGGATCGCGCGTAGTGCTTTTGGATGACGTCGTCACCACCGGCGCCACGCTCCGTGCGTGCCGCGACACGCTGGTGGCTGTCGGCGTCACCGTGGACGCGGCGGTTGCGCTCTGTGATGCCACGTCAGGGTGAGACGATCATGAACACCAGACCGCATCGTAGTGACCAGCAGATGATCACGGAATGTCACTCGGCGCATTGCCCCTGTAGTGGTCACTCGGCGAAGACCTCTGTTGCCGAACCGTGATGCACGTTACCGTCTTCGCCATCCACCGAGCCCGCGCCGAAAGCGGGCCACTCAGGAGGACACACCCACCGATCGTGTACCGGGGATGAGGCGTTCCCCGGCACCGTCTGCAACGCCAACCCGACGCCGAGAGCGAGGGAAGTCTGCGTGGAGATCGTCGTCACCGGCCGTAATGTCGAGATCCCGGATCATTTCCGGGAGCACATCGCCGACAAGGTCGCCCGACTGGAACGGTACGACCACAAGATCGTCGCACTGGAGGTGGAGCTTTTCCACGAGCGCAACCGTCGACAGCTCAAGAGCTGTCAGCGGGTCGAGATCACCGGTCGCGGTGGCCTCGGTGTGGCCAGGGCGGAAGCGTGTGCCCAGGACTTCTACGCCGCGCTGGACGCGGCCGTCGCCAAGCTCGAAGCGAGGATGCGCCGCTCGCACGACCGGCGCCGGATCACCGGCCGTCGCACCCGGGTCGCGGCCGCCCGCGGCAACGGTGTGGCCGTGCTCGAAGAGACCCTGGTCGAGGACGTGGTGGACGCCGAGATCCCCATCCCTCGCGACCACGGCGAGTACCTCCCCGACGATGACGAGCGCATACCCGGCCGCGTGGCCGCGCGCAAGGCCCGCACGTCGGCCCCCATGAGCGTCGACGACGCGCTCTCGCACATGGAGCTGCGCGGGCACGACTTCTACCTGTTCTCCGACGCCGAGAGCGGCCAGCCCAGCGTGGTCTACCGCAAGAAGGGCTACGACTACGGCGTGATCCGGCTCAACCGCTAGAACACACCGACT
>DATAOO010000140.1:0-8535 GCA_036265695.1 Pseudonocardia sp.
GTCCACCACATCCTGGCCTGGGAGCACGGCGGGCCGACCGCACTCACCAACCTGGTCATGCTGTGCCGGGTCTGTCACCGTCTGGTCCACCACGCCGGCTGGGACGTGCGACTGACGGGCGGGAGCGCCGAGTTCGTACCGCCAGCGTGGATCGACCCGCTACGCCGCCCCCGCCGCCGACCACCGCCACTCGCCCTCCCCGCCTGAGTGACCCCGGCGCCCTCCGCTACTTCGCATCGGAGTCCGGATCGGTGCTGGCTATGCGCGCTTCCAGCGGTTGCGGCCGTCGGCGGCGCGGGCGCACACCATCGCGGTGCCGCTCTCGGAGATGCCCGAGGCGGGCGGGTCGCAGAACGCGCCCGAGCGCACGAGGGCCGCCCCGGCTCCCGTGCCGCCGGACCCGTTGCTGCCGGTCGGCGGGGCGGGGCGGGCCTTCGACGTGGGCGCGGGCCGCGGTTCACCGGCGGGCCGGGCGGCGTGCGTCGTCGGCACCGCGGCGGCCCTCGTGCGGGCCGCGCGGCTCGGGGCAACCGCGGCATCGGCGTCGGGGCAGGTCTCGGCCTTCTTCACCACGCCGAGATCGACCGTGGAGCCCGCGGCGGCCGCCGCGACGGGGCCGGGGGACTGCGTGCACACCGTCCAGTCGCTGTCGAGCAACGGGTTGCGGCCGCGCAGGAGGTCCTGCGACTCGGCCGGGAACCCGGCCGTCACCAGGACGTTCTTCGCGGCGTCGAGGTCCTGGCCCACGACGTCCGGCACGGTGGCGGTCGGCGTGGCGGAGCCGCACCCGACGAGCGCCGCGGTGACCAGCACCACCACTATCGTCGCGCGCAAGAGAGAGGTCATGATGGGCACGCATCGTAATCGAACGGTTACTCTGCATGCACTCCTGGCCGGGATCCCGGCGTCAGGGCGCTCAGACGGGCGTGATCGTGCAGGCCGTGCCGTAGGCGCAGACCTCGGTCCAGGTGTCGCCCATCTCCGTGGTGTCGAAGCGCATCGCGACGATCGCGTTCGCGCCGTGCGCCGCCGCGGCGGCCGTCAGCCGGTCGATCGCCTCTTGGCGGCTGGACTCCAGGTTCTTCGTCATCCCCTTGAGCTCGCCACCCGCCAGCGACTTGAACGCCGCGCCGATCTGCGAGCCGACGTTGCGCGAACGAACGGTCAGCCCGAAGACCTCGCCGTACACCTGGGTGATCTGGTGACCGGGCACATCGTTCATCGTCGTGATCAGCATGGGTCCACAGTAGGGTTCGCGAAGTGCACGTCGTCACGCTCAGCGTCGCCCAACTGGTTGAACGTGCCCACGGGCTCGCCGAGCAGGGGACGCGGCAACTGCTCGGCATTACCGGGGCGCCCGGGGCGGGCAAGTCGACGGTCGCCGCAGCCGTCGTCGACGCGCTCGGCCCGCGACTCTGCGCGCTCGTGCCGATGGACGGGTTCCACCTGGCCAACGCCACGCTGGTCGCCTGGGGTCGGCGCGACCGCAAGGGGGCCTGGGACACCTTCGACGCCGACGGCTACGTGCACCTCCTGCGCCGCCTCCGCGACCAGGCGGAGGAGTACGTGCACGCCCCGGACTTCGACCGCGACGTCGAGGAGTCCATCGGATCGGCCCGGCCCGTGCACCGGGACGTGCCGCTGATCGTCACCGAGGGCAACTACCTCCTGGCCACGGAGGGCGGCTGGCCGCAGGTGGCGGGCCTGCTGGACGAGACCTGGTACCTCGACGTCGACCCGGCTCTGCGCCGCGATCGGCTCGTGCGCCGCCACGAGGCGCACGGCAAGACCCACGCCGAAGCCGAGGCCTGGACCGACGGCTCCGACGAGGCCAACGCCCTGCTCATCGCGCCGACGCGCGCCCGCGCCGACCTGGTCGTCACGCTCCGGTAGGGCGCCAGTCCGGGTCGCGGCCGATGAAGCCGAGCAGGCGGGTCTGGGCGTCGGCGTCGGCGGGCACCGGCACCGGGGGGCCGTACTGGCCCGACGCGTAGATCATCTCCGCCATCGGCTCCATCCCGGCCAGCATCTGGGCGCAGAACTCGGGGTCGAGCCGCTCGTCCTGGCCGGTGGCGCGGGCGAGGTCCCAGGTGTGCATGAAGACGTCGGACGTGTAGAAGCGGTCGATCGCCTCGGCGAGCGGCACCTCGCCGATGTGCGGGTTCTTGAGCACCCGGCCCGCCGGGTCCTCGATGAGGGCCTGCACGGCCTCGGACTGCGCCTGCCAGGCGACCACGGGATCGGGGTCGGCCTTGGGCAGCTCGACCCCCGCGCCCGAGGCGAGGAAGTCGGGGAACCAGCTCGTCAGGTGGTCGACGACCGAGCGCGCCGTCCAGCCGTCGACGGGCGCAGGCACGTCCCAGTCGCGGGTGCCGCGCACCCGTTCGCCGAACGTGGCGGCGATGGCGCGGTGGCGCTCGGCGGGGGTCTCAGGCAACATCGGCCAGCACCTTGTCGAGCTTGGCGTACCCCTCGTTGACGCCGGTCTCCATGCCGCTGCGCAGCCACATGTCGCGGCTCTCGAAGCTGTCGACGAGCGACTGGGCGTGCAGCCGGGTGCGGCCGTCACCGAGGTCCTCGAACGTCAACGTCTCCAGCGCGACGCCGTCGGGCATGCCCTCGAACGTGAACGTCTGGACGATCCGGTCGGGCCGCACCTCGTGGAACGTGCCGCGGAAGCCGTACTCGGCGTCGTCCATGGCGTGGACGTACTGCCAGCTGCCGCCGGTGCGGGCGTCCCAGTGGACGATGCGGATGCTGCCCGCGTCGGGCCCGCACCAGCGAACGAAGAGATCGGGATCGGTGTGCGCCCGCAGCAGCTGTTGCGGGGTCGCGGCGAAGTCCCGGGTGATCCGGATGATCGGCAGCTTGGGGTCGGCCTCGATGGCGGCCTCGGGGAAAGCGCTCATGGTTCCTGGGTCTCCTCTTCCATGACGGCCAGCACGGCGTCCAGCCTTCGGTAGCGTTGCTCCGCCTGGCGGCGGTACCGCTCGATCCACGCGGTCATGAGGTCGAGCACGTCAGCCTCCAGGTGGACCGGGCGCCGATGGCTGTCGCCCGACCGGCTGACCAGCCCGGCGTCTTCCAGCACCTTCACGTGCTTGGACACCGCCTGCACCGTGACCCGGTAGGGCGCGGCGAGCTGGCCGACCGTCGCATCGCCTGCCGCCAGCCGAGCCACCAGGTCGCGTCGCGTGGGGTCGGCCAATGCGGAGAAGACGCGAGACAGGGGATCGGTCACGGCAACCTCAACTCATCGGTTGAGAACAATGTACCGCGGTTGTCAACCCTTGGGTTGAGGACGGGGGGACCGCGGCGAACGGCGACAGCGCGAACCAGCTCGGCACGGCCCGGCGCAGCGGTGGGGCCGTGGAGTGGGAGTACCTGCTCCTCACCGCGACGAGCCGCTGACGCCGTCTTGTCAGCGGCTCGGCGGGACGTTCTGGTTGAGGCGGAACACGTTGTCCGGGTCGTAGGCGGCTTTGAGGGCGGCGAGGCGGGTGTGGTTGGGGCCGTAGGCGGCGCGGACGCGGTCGGGGCCCTCGGCACCCAAGTTGTTGACGTAGACGGCGTCGGCCAGGTGCGGGCGGACCGTCGCGAAGGCCGCCCGCGACCACGCGATGTTGCGCTCGGACTCCGCCGGGTCGTCCCACTGGCCGAGGATGAGGAGGTCGTACTGCGGTACGCGGTGCGGGAACGCGGTGGCGTCGACGGGCACGCGGCTCGCGGCGCCGCGGAGGCCCTGCAGCCCGATGCCGCTCGTCGCCGACGGCATGTCGGGCACCAGGGACAGCAGCGCGGCGATGGCGTCGTCGCTGAGGTCGCGCAGGTAGCCGGACTTCCAGTAGTGCAGGCGTCCGCGCGGGAAGCTCGCGTCGGGGGCGCGCTGCCAGTCGGCGAAGGGGAGCAGGTCGAGGGTGTCGGCCAGCGGACGGCCGAACCCGCGCAGCGGGGCCAGCGCCCGTTCGCCGTCGGCGGGATCGCCCGACCAGCAGAGCCCGATCGACACGAGCGGGCCCTCCTGCGGGTCGCGGAACAGCGAGACCGCCGTGGCCAGCTCGTCGGGCGCGGTCGCCACGAACTCGTCGTGGAACCGCAGCACGTCGCGGGCGGCGCTCCAGGGGTGCACGAGCCCGCCCGCGAACACCGGGCCCACCGGGTGGAGCGCATAGGTGAAGGCGGTGACGATCCCGAGGTTGCCGCCGCCCCCGCGCAGGCCCCAGAGCAGGTCGGGGTGCGACTCGGCGTCGACCTGCCGCACGTCGCCGCCCGCCGTCACGACCTGCGCGGCGACGAGGTTGTCGCACGCCAGTCCGCACCGCCCGTTCAGCCAGCCGAGCCCGCCGCCGAGCGTCAGGCCCGCGAGGCCGGTGCCGGACATCACGCCGGTCGGGGTGGCGAGGCCGTGCGCCTGGGTGGCCCGGTCGAGGTCGCCGAGCAGGCAGCCGGGTTCGGCGATCGCCGTCCGGGCCGCCGGGTCGACGCGGACCGAGCGCATCGGTGAGAGGTCGAGCATCACGCCGCCGTCGCACACCGCGTTCCCGGCGACGTTGTGCCCACCCCCGCGCACCGACACCACCAGCTCGCGCTCCCGGGCGAGGGCGAGGCCGCGCACGACGTCGTCCGCGCTGCGGCAGCGGACGATCACCAGCGGCCGCCGGTCGATCATGGCGTTGAACACCGAGCGGGCCTCGTCGTAGCCCGCGTCATCGGGGGTGAGGACCTCGGTGGGGAAGTCGGTGGGCAGGGTCGCCATGCGACGAGTGTGGCGAGTGCGGCTAACCGCGGACTAAGCGTCCTGACGGACCGCCGCCGCGAAAGCGGACTCGCCGTCGTGGGATGCGGGACCCGCCGTGTGGCGTGGGTCAGGGGAGGCTGATGTCGGCCAGCACTGCCGCGGCGTCGGCGCGCAGGCGGGCGGCGGTCGGGGGGATCCGCTCGGCCACTTCGGCAAGCGCGGCCGGGGCGGCCGACCCGACGGGCGCACCCGCCTCGGCGCGCTCTGCCTGCTCGGCCGCGCTCAGCTCCGCCACGTCGGCCAGGCTGGTGAGGGCCGCCGCCACCCCGGCGGGGTGGCCGATGCGCCGGTACACGCGCAGCGCCCGGCCGAGCTGGCGGGTCGCGCGGCGGTGGTCACCGTCGGCGAGCGCGATCCGTCCGGAGAGGTGCAGGGCCGACGCCTCGCCCTCCCGGTAGCCGACGAGCCGGTAGTGCGCCAACGCCTCGGCCGCCAGCCGCTTCGCCACGGCGCGGTCGCCCCAGCGGTGCTCGATCGAGGCGGCGACGTCCCGAGCCAGACCCCGGGCCAGCTCCTCGCCCACCGCGTCGGCGTGTTCGGCGGCCCGGTCGGCGAGCGCGCGGGCCGCGTCGGGTTCGCGGCGGTCGCGGTGCAGCCGGGCCAGCTGGGCCTCCGCCAGCGCCGCCCCCCAGACGTCGCCACCGTGGAGCGAGGCGGCGATCCCGTCCTCGTACAGCTGCTGGGCCCGGTCGAACGCCCCGCGGGCCCACGCGACCGTGGCGCGCAGGCTCAACGCGTCGCCCTCCCACCAGCGGTCGCCCGCGCGGACGGCGAGCGTGCCCTGCTCGGTGGCCAGGGCCTCGGTCGCGGCGAACTCCGCCCGACCCAGGTGCAGGAGGGCGGCCGCGGACAGCAGCGCCATTCGTTCGAGACGATCCGGCCCGACCGCCGCGAGCGCCGCGCCGAGCCAGCGCAGCCCTTCGCCGCGGGAGCCGCGCACGTCCCAGTAGTGCCAGAGGCACTCGCCGAGCCCGACGAGCACCTCCGGCTCGCCGTCCGGGCCCGCCGCCCACTCCAGCGCGGCGCGGAGGTTGTCGCGCTCGCGGTGCAGGTCGTCGAGCCAGCGCCCGGAGCCCGCGCGGTGCAGGTGGGGGAACGCGCGGCGGGCGAGGTCGCGGTAGTGGTGGGCGTGGCGGCGACGGAGCTCGGCCTGCTCCGCCGCGCTCGTCGCGGCGCGGGCGAACGCGCGGGTGGTCGACAGCAGGCGGAACCGCCCGTCGTCGGCCTGGACGAGGCTGCACTCGACGAGGTGGGCCAGCGGCAGCGCCGGGTCGTCGCCGGTCACACCCGCCACCGCGGCCAGGTCGAACGCGCCGGGGAACACGCCGAGCCGCCGGAACAGCACCCGCTCGGGTTCGGGCAGCAGGTCGTGGCTCCACGCCACCGTCGCCGTCAGGCTGCGGTGGCGGGGGGCGGCGGTGCGGCCCGCCAGCAGGCCGTCGTGGAGCCGGTCGGCCAGCGCGGGCAGCGGCAACGCGGAGGTCCGCGCGGCGGCCAGCTCGACGGCGAGCGGCAGACCGTCGAGGCGGCGGCAGATCTCGGCGACGACGGCCGCATTGTCGGGGGTGACCGCGAAGCCGGGCCGGGTGGCTGCGGCGCGGTCGGCGAAGAGCCGCACGGCCGGGCTCGCCCGCACCTCCTCCCACCGCGCGTGCGGCGCCGGGAGCGGCAGCGGCGCAACGGGATGGACCTGCTCGCCGGGCACGCCGAGCCGCTCCCGGCTCGTCGCCAGCATCCGTGCGTCGGACGCCCGGGCCAGCAGCTCGGTGGCCAGCGCGGCGCACCGGTCCAGCAGGTGCTCGCAGTTGTCCAGTACGACCAGGGTAGGGGCGTCGGCCACTGCCGCGGCGACGGCGTCGGCCAGCGCACCGCCGTCGAAGCGGATCCCGAACGCCTCGGCCACCGTCTGGTCGAACAGCGACGTGGTGCCGGCGAGGTCGACGAACACGGCGTCCGGCCACGCCCGCGCGACCTCGACGGCCAACCGGGTCTTGCCGGAGCCGCCCGGCCCGGTCAGCGTCGTCAACGGGTGGTCGCGCAGGAGCGCGGTCACCCGGGCGACGTCGTCCCTGCGGCCGACGAACGAGCTGATCGCCGCGGGCAGCCGGGCGGTGTCGCGCGCCCGGCGCCCGACCGACGGCGGCACGCGCGGGACCCCGTCGGGCCGCGAGCGCGCGCGGCCGCCGAGCACCTCCGCCTCCACCGCCTGCAGGGCGGGACCGGGCTCCAGGCCGAGCTCCGCGACGAGCGTCGCGCGCACCCGCCGGTAGACGCTCAGCGCCTCGGCCTGCCGGTCGAGGCGGTGCAGCACCCGCATGAGCTGCGCGGCCGCACGCTCCCGGGTCGGTTCGGCCCCGACCAACGCCGTGAGCTGCGACAGCGCCCGCTCGGGACGGCCGAGGGCGAGCTCGGCGTCGGCCAGCTGCTCGACGCACCGGCGGCGCAGCTCCTCCAGCCGCTCGGCCTCGTCGCGGGCGAACGGCCGTCCGATGCCCGCGTACGCCGCTCCCCGCCACAGCGCGAGCGCGGCCGCCGACCGCTCGGCGACCTCCGCCGCCGCTCGCTGAACGGCCGCGGCCGTCGCAGGCCTGTGGGCGACCCCAGGAGGCGGCCCGACCGCGACCAGCCCCTCGAACGTCACGGCGTCCACGTCGACGTCGACGACGTAGCCGCCGCCCGTGGTGCCGACCAGATCACCCGCCAGCTCGCGCCGGAGCCGGGCCACCGCGCCGTGCACCATCGTGGCGGCCGTCGGCGGCGCCCCTTCACCCCAGACGAGCTCGACGAGCTCCTCGACGGCCACCGGCCGCCCGGCGTGGCACACCAGCGCGGCCAGCACGACCGCCCGCGTGCTGCGTCCGACCCGCACGGTGCGCGGGCCGTCCTCGACCACCAGCTCACCGAGCACGCCGCACCGCACCCCCGGAGCATGACGGCAGCCCCAGCGCCGGACAAGACGTCCTTCACGCTGCGTATCCGACGCCGCGGCGTTACGGTCGTCGCGCGCGGTCACTCCCGTACCACGGCTGCGCCTGCCGGCGGCCGGGCCACCGCACTCCCTCCCCGGCCCGGCCGTCGCGTGGGCTCAGGCCGCTGCTGCGAACGTCCAGAAGTCACGGAACAGCGTGCTGGGCACCGGGCTGTCCACGCCGACCTGGGTGAGCAGGATCGCCACCGACCCCCGGTCCGGCACGATGTGCGCCGACGTCCCGGAGCCGCCGACCCAGCCGTAGCGGCCGGGGATCGTGCCCGGACCGGCGGTGTTGATGTCCACCGGTCCGCCGAACACCCAGCCCTGGCCCTCGAGGAACAGCTCGCCGACCGCGCGTTGGGCGTCGGTGAGGTGGTCGGTCGTCATCAGCCGCACCGACGCGGGGGAGAGCAGCCGGCGCCGTCGGCGAGGAGCATGCGGGCGAAACGGAGCCAGTCGTCGGCCGTGCCCGCGAGCCCGCCTGATCTTTCGGGGAACGCGGGCGGCAGGCTCCAGTCGCCGTCGGGCCCGTCGGCGAGGACGAGGCCACTCTCGTCGCGGCGGTAGTAGCTGGTGAGGCGCTCACGGTCGGTCACGACGAAGCCGGTGTCGCGCTCGGCGAAGAACTCCGGCAACGGCTGCCCGCTCGCCCGGGCGACGAGGATGCCCTGAAGGTCCGAGCACGTGTCGTACAGCCACGCCTCGCCCGGCTGGTAGAGCAACCGGATGCGGGCCAGGTCGGCCAGCCACTCGTCGGGCGCGGGGC
>DATAOO010000141.1:0-6488 GCA_036265695.1 Pseudonocardia sp.
TTGGACGCGGTACTCCAGCTGGGGACGGCCGGTGCCGCCGTAACGGGGCTCGCGCACCGCCAGTCCCGCGTCGACGAGGTGCTCCAGGTACCGGCGGGCGGTCACCCGGGACATGCCCAGCGCCTCCCCGACCTCCTGCGCCGTGATCCCGGCGCCCGGCCGCAGCGTGGCGACCACGGCGTCGAGCGTCTCCCGGCTGACGGTCTTGGGCAGCGCGTCGGCCCCCACGGGCGCGCGCAGGGCGTCGAACAGGCCGTCCACGTCGTTCTGGGCGATCGGCCGCCCGCCCGCGAGCCGGTCGCGGTAGGTGAGGTAGCCCTCCAGCTTGGCGCGCACCGCCCCCGAGGTGAACGGCTTCACCAGGTACTGCGTGGCGCCGAAGGCGATCGCGGCGCGGACGACGGCGAGGTCCCGCGCCTGCGTCACCATGATCACGTCGGTGGTGTGGCCCGCCGCGCGCATCCGGCGCAGCACCTCGAGGCCGTTGGTGTCGGGCAGGTGGACGTCCAGCAGCACGAGGTCGATGCCGCCGCGGGCCAGTGCGCGCAGGGCGTCGGTCCCGGTCGGGGCCTGAGCGACCACCTCGAAGCCCCGCACGCGCCCGACGTACTCGGCGTGCGCCGCCGAGGCCACCGGGTCGTCCTCGACGACCAGAGTTCGGATCACACCCGCTCCCGCACCGGCAGGGTCACCACGAACACCGCGCCCGGGTCGCCACGCTCGACCCCGACCGTACCCCCCGCCCGCAGCACCGCCCGCCCGACGAGCGCGAGCCCCAGCCCGCGCGGGCGCCCGTCGCGGGCCTCCTTCGTGCTCCAGCCCCGCGTGAACGCCCGCTCGGCGGTGGCCGGGTCGAGGCCGGGGCCGCTGTCGGCGACCCGCAGCACGGCGCGCTCCCCCGCGACCCGGCCGCCGAGCGACACCCAGCGCGGGGCGGGCGAGGCCCGGGCAACGTCGATGGCGTTGTCGATGAGGTTGCCGACGATCGTGACGAGGTCGCGGGGGTCGGCGAGCCCGTCGGGGATCCGGCTCTCCGGCTCCAACCGCAGGTCGACGCCCTGCTCGCCTGCCTCGGCCACCTTCGCGACGACGAGCGCGGCCAGCTCCGGCACCCCGATCGCGGCGAGCACCGCGTCGGTGACGTGCTGCGCGACGGTGAGCTCGGCCGTCGCGAACTCCAGCGCCTCGTCGGCGCGGCCCAGCTCGATCAGCGAGATCACGGTGTGCAGCTGGTTGGCGGCCTCGTGGGCCTGGGCGTTGAGCGAGTCGGCGAACCCGCGCACGGTGGCCAGCTCGCTGACCAGCGCCCGCAGCTCGGTGTGGTCGCGCAGCGTGACGACGGTGCCGAGCCGACGGCCGTCCCACCGCGCCTGCTGCTGGTTGACCACGACGATGCGCTCCGCGGTGAGGTGGATCTCGTCGGACCGCACTTCGCCGGACGCGAGGGCCTCGCCGAGCGCCACGGGCAGCCCCACCGCGTCGATGGGCATCCCGACCGCCTCGTCGGGCAGGTCGAGCAGCCGCCGGGCCTCGTCGTTGACGAGCTGCACGCGCCCCTCGCGGTCGAGCAGCACCATCCCCTCGCGGACGGCGTGCAGCACGGCGTCGTAGTAATCGTTGCGGCGGGCGAGCTCGGCGGGCCCGAGGTCGCGGGTGGTGCGCCGCAGCCACCGGCTCACCAGGAACGCGCCTGCGGCGGCCAGCGCGAGCGCCACCGCGACCGCCACCAGCACCACGACGAGCTGCGGCGTGAGCTCCCGGCTCACCGCCTCCACCGTGCGGCCGACCGCCACCAGCGCGACCACCCGGGCGCCGTCGCGCACGGGGACGACCGCCCGCACGGAGGGGCCGAGCGTGCCCGTGTAGGTCTCGGTGATCGATTCGCCGTTCGCGGCGGGCGCGGTCGTGCCGAGGTAGTGCTTGCCGATCTGGGCGGTGTCCGGGTGGGTGAACCGGACGCCGTCGACGGACATGACGACGACGAAGTCCGTGCCGGTGTCGCGGCGCACCTGTTCGGCCAGCGGCTGCAGGCGCGCGGTGGGGTCCGGGGACGCGACCGCCGCCCGCACGTCGGGGGTGTCGGCGAGCGTGTGGGCAACCGCGAGCATCTGCTCGGCGGTGGTGTCGTGCTCACGCTGGTCGACCTGCAGGTAGGCCGCGACGCCGACGCCCACGAGCACGACGGCGACCACGATCGCCTGCAGCACGAACAGCTGCCGCGCGAGGCTCCATGCGCGCACGCGGATCACCCTACGAAATGTACGAAACCGTGAGCACCACCACACGGGGCCGCATCCTTCTGCGCATGCCATCTGCAGCCGCCCCGGCGTCGGCGTCGACGTCCAAGCCGGACCGCACCCACTACCTCTACCTGTCCGTGATCGCCGCCGTGGTGCTCGGCATCGTCGTCGGCCTGGTCGCGCCCGAGATCGGCAAAGCCGTCAAGCCGCTGGGCACGGCGTTCATCGCCTTGATCAAGATGATGATCTCGCCGATCATCTTCTGCACGATCGTCCTGGGCATCGGCAAGATCCGCAAAGCCGCGCAGGTCGGCAAGGTCGGCGCGATCGCGCTGGGCTACTTCCTGGCGATGTCGACGATCGCGCTCGCCATCGGGCTCCTCGTCGGCAACATCATCCAGCCGGGCGCCGGGCTGCACGTGACCGGACTCGGTCACTACGAGGTGCCCGCGGCCAAGGCCGAAGGCGACTTCCTGCTCGGCATCATCCCGACCACGTTGTTCTCGCCGCTGACGGGCGACAACGTGCTGTCGACGCTGTTCGTCGCCCTGCTCGTCGGCTTCGCGCTGCAGGCGATGGGCCGCACGGCCGAGCCGGTGCTGCGCGCGCTCGGGTACGTCGAGAAGCTGGTGTTCCGGGTCCTCGCCATGATCATGTGGGCGGCCCCGATCGGTGCGTTCGGCGCCATGGCCGCGGTGGTCGGCGGCGCGGGCTGGGCGGCGCTCGGCGCGCTCGCCTCCGTCATGATCGGCTTCTACATCACCTGCGCACTGTTCGTGCTCGTCGTACTGGGCCTCGTGCTGCGGGCAGTCACCGGCCTCAACATCCTGAGCCTGCTGCGCTACCTCGGCCGCGAGTTCCTGTTGATCGTGGCGACCTCGTCCTCGGAGTCCGCACTGCCGCGCCTGATCGCGAAGATGGAGCACGTGGGCGTCTCGCGCCCGGTCGTCGGCATCACGGTGCCCACGGGCTACTCGTTCAACCTCGACGGCACCGCGATCTACCTGACGATGGCCTCGCTGTTCGTGGCCGACGCCATGGGCAAGCCGCTCGCCATCGGTGAGCAGATCGGCCTGCTGGTCTTCATGATCATCGCCTCGAAGGGCGCGGCGGGTGTGAGCGGCGCAGGCCTCGCGACGCTCGCGGGCGGCCTCTCCGCACACCGCCCCGACCTCGTCGACGGCGTCGGTCTGATCGTCGGCATCGACCGGTTCATGTCCGAGGCCCGGGCGGTCACCAACTTCGCGGGCAACGCCGTCGCGACGCTGGTGATCGGCTACTGGGTCGGCGAGTTCGACAAGGACCAGGCCAAGCGCGTGCTGGCGGGCGAGCTGCCGTTCGACGAGACGACGATGCTCGACGACGACCACGAGCCCCAGCAGGAGAAGGAGGAATCGCCCACCGCGGTTCCGGCGCAGCGCGCTCCCGAGGCCGCCGTGCACTGAGCTCCGCTCCCAAGAGGCACCCCCCGGCGTGGAAACCGGGGGGTGCCCGCGTGTTGTCGGGGGTGTCTGCCAGGCTGGGGCAGGAAGATGACCTGCGCGAACACCCGCGCATGGAGAGGAGAAGCACAATGGCACTGCCCACGCTCACCCCCGAGCAGCGCGCCGAGGCTCTCAAGAAGGCCGCGGCCGCCCGCACCGCCCGCAAGGAGCTGCGCGACGCGATCGCCGCGGGCAAGGAGACGATCCCCAACGTGCTCAGCCGGGCCAAGTCCGACCAGATCGTCGGCAAGACGAAGGTGGCCGACCTGCTGAAGAGCCTTCCCGGCTACGGTCCCGCCAAGGTCAACGCCCTGCTCCAGCAGACCGGCATCGACGCCTCGCGCCGGGCCGCGGGCCTCGGCGACCGCCAGCGGCAGGCGCTGCTCGACGCGCTCAAGTAGCACCTGCGCCGCCCCGGAGCGGCAGCGCCGGCAGGCGCACGGCGGCTCCGGCACGGCGAGTTCCACGACACCGATCCGCCCCGCCGCGGGACCCGGGCACCCCGGGCCCCGGCGGGCGGGTGGCGCGGGCTCCGCCACTCCGCAGGCTCCGACCACGCCGCCGGGATGGCGCGGTTCGGCCCACACGAGGCCCGGGTCGCCGCCGGACACGATCGAGCGGGTCGCGCGAGATCGGGCCCCACCGCGTCCCCTTCGAGCCGCCGGGCACTGGCGGGCGAATGGTGCCGGGTTCGTCCCCGGGCGCGCCGCGGGGCCGCCGCCGCAAGTGGACGGCAGGGCTTCGGCCACACGAGGCGCGGGGCACGCCGCTGAGTGCCCGCGGGCGGGTGGCACGCTGTGCGCGTGCCTCGGTTCGTCCATCCCGCGCCCGGCGTCACGCTGTGGGCGAACATGGTCGCGGGCCCGGCGACCGATCCCGTGCTGCTGGTGGCCGATGCGGGCGCTTCGCTCGCGCTCTGGCCCGAGCCGCTGATCAGCGCGCTCGCCGCGCATCGCCCGGTGCTCTGCTACGACCACCGCGACACCGGCCGCTCCCGCACGAGCGCGCCCGCCGACCCCGGGCGACACGGCCTGCACGCCTCCGCCGACCCCGGGCCCTTCGCCCTGTCCACCGCAGCCGACCCCGGGGCGCGCCCCGACGTGGGCCTGCGCACGGTGGGCCCGGACCCCGACGTAGGCCCCGATCCCGACCTCGACACCGGGCCGCCCGCCTACGGCGTGGCCACCCTCGCCGCGGACGCGCTGGCCGTGCTGGACGCCTACGACGTGGCGCGGGCCCACGTGCTCGGCTGGGGCATGGGCGGCCTCGTCGCCCAACTGCTGCTGCTCGACCACCCCGCACGCCTCGCGTCGGCCACGCTGGTGGCCACCCGGCCGCTGCGCACCCCCGGCGCGCCCGCGCTGCCCGGGCCGCCCACCGCGCTGCGGCGGCTCTGGGCCGAACTGGACGACCCCCGCGACCGCGAGGGCGAGCTGGCGTGGCGCGTGGCGCACGACCGGCTCCTGCACGGCGCCGCGCTCCCGTTCGACGCCGCCGCCTTCCGGGCCCGCCACGAACGCGCGATGGCGCACGCGGGCACCGAAGAGCCCGTCACCGCGCACACCCACCTCGCCGTGCCGTCCCGCGGCGCCGAGCTGGCCTCCGTCACCGTGCCGACGCTCGTGGTCGAGGCCCCCGCCGACCCGGTCCACCCACCGCCCGCGGCCGCTGTGCTCGCCGCCGCGCTCGCCCGCGCCCGATTGGTCGCGATCCCCGGGCTCGGCCACGTCGCGGGCGACCAGACCGCGGAGCGACTCGCCAAGATCATGCTGGACCACACGATGTCCATCCCCACATCGGCCTGACTACGTTTCACCCGTAAAGGTGTCACCCATCGGCCAAACGGCCGCAACCGCCTAGAGTGCGCATCCCCGCATGGGTTCGGCAGATCGCTCTGACCAGCGGGAACGCCAAAGCTCGACCTGTTCGTCGCCGAGGTTGAGGCCTGTGGCAAGGTTTCACCCCGCCGGGGGCGTGCGGAAGGAGCAGGGTGAAGGTCGTCGCGATCATCAACCACAAGGGTGGGGTCGGCAAGACCACCCTTACCGCCAACCTGGGCGCGGGCCTCGCCGCGCGGGGCCAGAGGGTGCTGCTGATCGACCTCGACGCGCAGGCCAGCCTCACCGTCTCGTTCTTCACCCAGAACGAGTGGACCGACGAGCTGCTGCCGACGAGAACGATCAAGCACTG
Source organism: Pseudonocardia sp. (assembly GCA_036265695.1). Taxonomy (GTDB): domain Bacteria; phylum Actinomycetota; class Actinomycetes; order Mycobacteriales; family Pseudonocardiaceae; genus Pseudonocardia. The sequence continues at coordinate 5,915 of DATAOO010000141.1, forward strand.
GTACGACGGCCTCACCACCGGCGACGCGATGGAAGACCCCACCGCGCTGCTGTCGTCGCCGCCGCGGGTGCTCGGCAAGCTCCGCCGCGGCGCGGGTCACCTCGACCTGATCGCCGCCCACCGCGACCTCGCGGACGTCGAGACGGCGCTCGCCGCGCGGCTCATCTCCGAGCCCGGGCACTTCGCCCCGCTGCATAGCAGGTTGCGCTCGGCGCTCACGCACAAGTCGCTGGCGGAGTACGACGTCGTCCTCATCGACTGCGCACCCAACTTCGGGCTGATCGCCAAGAACGCCGTCGCGGCGGCGGACATGCTGCTCATCCCGACGAAGCCGGACTACCTCTCCACCAACGGCATCGACTCGCTGGGGTTGAAGATCCGCGACTTCACCGACGAGTTCAACGAGCACGGCCAGGGTCAGATCGCCCGCCCGCCCGCGGCCGTCGTGTTCACGATGGTGCAGAGCCACGACGGCGAGCCGATCGAAGCGCAGAAGAGCGTGATCAGCCGCATCGAGGCCCGCCGGGTGCCGACGTTCGCGACGACGATCCGCGACAGCAAGTCCGTCTACGGC
>DATAOO010000142.1:0-4929 GCA_036265695.1 Pseudonocardia sp.
CCGCGGGTGCTGGGCGAGACGGTGATCGGCGCGCTCGTCCCGATGGTGCAGCTGCCGCCGCGCGGGCTGTGGCGCACCAACGGGGGCGCGCAGCACCTCCCGCTCGCGGCGTGGACGGGCCGCGCGGTCGCGCCCGCCGCGCCGGACGGGTCCGACCCGGTCGGCGTGGCACTGGTGCGGCGCTACCTCGCCGCGTTCGGCCCGGCGACCACGGCCGACCTGCGCGCCTGGAGCGGCCTCGCCGGGCTGCCGCGCGCGGTGGCGACGGTTCGGGAGGAACTGGTCAGCTTCCGGGACGAGCGCGGCCGGGAGCTGCTCGACCTCCCCGACGCCCCCCGCCCCGACCCCGACACCCCGGCCCCGGTGCGGTTCCTGCCCGCGTTCGACAACGCGATCCTCGGCTACGACGACCGCACCCGCATCGTCGACGACGCCCACCGCGGCCTGTCGGTGGCGGGGCAGCGCGCCGTGCTCGTCGACGGCCGGGTGGCGGCGACCTGGACCGTCGACGCGGACGTCGTCGTGGTCACCCCGCTGCGCCGCTTCTCCCGTGCCGAGCGCGCCGCCGTCGCCGAGGAGGGCCGGGCGGTCGCGGCCTTCCTGTCCGACGGCGAGCACCACCGGGTCCGCGTCGCGTCGCCTCGCTGAAAGTTTTCTCGCAGGGATGTCGACTGGGGTCGATCCCGTTCGTAGCCCTGGTGAGAGACCGGCAAGGGGCCGGTCGCCGCTCACCGGAGGCCCACCATGACCACCTACGCCGCCACCCCCACCCGCACCGTCTCGCTGTTCGGCACGGGCGTGCTCGCCACCGTCGCCGCCAGCGCGGCCACGCCGGTCGTCGCCGCGGCGGCCACCGTCGCAGGCATCAGCCTCGACATCGGCGGCGAGCCGATCCCGGTCCTCGGCTTCGGCACGCTGACCGCGTTCTTCTCGCTGATCGGCGTGGTCATGGCCGTCGTCATGGCCCGGTTCGCCCGGCGCCCGCGCAGCACGTTCGTCCGCACCACCGTCGTGCTCACCGCGCTGTCGCTCGTGCCCGACGTGCTCGCCCCCGCCGCGCCGACGACCAAGGCGCTCCTGATGCTGACCCACCTGGTCGCGGCTGCGATCGTCATCCCCGCCGTCGCCCGCAAGCTCGCCTGAGAGAAGAGGAGACCGTCATGCAGTACATGCTCGCCGTCCATTCCGTCGACGGAGCGCCGCAGCCGTCGCCCGAGGAGATGCAGACCGCGTTCGCCCAGGTCGACCGGCTCAACGCCGAGCTCCAGTCGGCGGGCGCCTGGGTGTTCGGCGGCGGCCTGCTGCCGCCGGAGTCCGCCACCGTGGTCCGCGTGCAGAGCGGCGCCACCACGATGACCGACGGCCCGTTCGCCGAGACGAAGGAGCAGCTCGGCGGGTTCTGGGTCATCCGGGCCAAGGACCTCGACGAGGCGCTGGTCTGGGCCGAGAAGTGCGCCGAGGCGTGCATGAACCCGGTCGAGGTGCGGCCCTTCCAGGACACCGGCGAGTAGGCCCGTGGACCTGGCGGGCCTCTACCGGGCGGAGTACGGCCGCTGCGTGGCCACCCTGACCCGCCTCCTCGGCGACATCGGTCTCGCCGAGGAGGCGGTGCAGGACGCGTTCGCGGTCGCCCTCGAGAAGTGGGAGACGCCGCCGCCCAACCCCGGTGCCTGGATCGTCACCACCGCCCGCAACCGGGCCATCGACCGGCTCCGCCGGGAGTCGACCCGCGAGGCCCGGCACGCCCAGGCCCTGCTCCTGCAACACCCCGACGAGCCCGCGGAGGTGGGTCCGGTGCGCGACGACCAGCTCCGCATGATCTTCACCTGCTGCCACCCGGCGCTCTCCCCGCTCGCGCAGACCGCGCTCACCCTGCGCCTGCTCGGCGGGCTGGAGGCGGCCGAGGTCGCCCGCGCCTACCTCGTGCCGGAAGCCACCATCGCCCAGCGCATCGTCCGGGCGAAGAAGAAGATCCGCGACGCCGCCATCCCGTACCGCGTGCCCGAGGCCCACGAGCTCCCCGACCGGCTACCGCCCGTGCTCACCGTGCTGTACCTGATCTTCAACGAGGGCTACGCGGCCACGTCCGGGCCGTTGGTGCGCACGGACCTCTGTCTGGAGGCCATCCGCCTGACCCGGGCGCTCGCCGACCTGATGCCCGACGAGCCGGAGGTGCTCGGGCTGCTCGCGCTGTTGCTGCTCAGCGAGGCGCGCAGGCCCGCTCGGACGGGGCCGGGCGGTGAGCTGGTGACGCTCGCCGAGCAGGACCGTTCGCTGTGGAACCGGGAGCTGATCGCCGAGGGCCACGACCTCGTCCGGCGCTGCCTGCGCCGCAACCGTCCCGGCCCGTACCAGCTGCAGGCGGCGATCAACGCCGTCCACACCGACGGCGACGCCACCGACTGGCCGCAGGTCCTGGCGCTGTACGACCAGCTCCTCGCGCAGACGCCGACGCCGATCGTCGCGCTCAACCGCGCGGTGGCGGTCGCCGAGGTGCACGGCCCCGCAGCCGCCCTCGCCGCCGTCGAGGGGTTGGAGCTGCCGGGCTACCACCTGCTCCCCGCGACCCGCGCCGATCTGCTCACCCGCCTCGACCGCCCGGCCGAGGCCCGCGCCGCCTACGACGAGGCGATCGCGCTGGCGGGCAACCAGACCGAACGCGCGTTCCTGGAGGCCCGCCGCGCGGCCCTCGACGCTCAGCCGTCGAGCCAGCCGTAGACGGTCTGCGGGGAGACCCGGAGGGCGCGGGCGATCGCCCGCACCTCGACGCCACCCGCCCGGGCTTCCCGAGCGAGGTCGCGCTGCCGGGCGCGCAGGGCGTCCAACTCGTCGGCGAGCTGTGTCATCGCCGCGACCAGGGTTTCGTTCTCGGGCGTCGCGGCGGCGCGGGAACGCCCTGCCCCCGGCCGGGGGAACGCGCGCACGGCGTCGGGATCCCAGCGCCGACGGCCGCGCTCATCGGTGCCGGGCAGCGGCGGCGGCGCCTGCCCGCGGCTGACGTAGCCGAGCCAGGTGCCGGGCTGCACGCCCCACGCCGCGGCGCACTCCGCGCTGGTCCAGGTGGTCACGGCCGGACAGTCTGCCCGGCAGCTCGCCTACCGCGGGGCGCGGCGCCGCATCGCGCCGAAGATCCCGGTGGCGATGAAGAGGACGATCGCCACGATCGCCAGCCAGAATAGCGACTTCACCACGAAGCCCACCACGGCGAGCACGACCCACAGCACCAACAATCCGATGATCAGACCCATCGTTCCCCCCACCCCGGCACTGCTTGTTCAGAGCGCATACCCGGATGGCACGCGGTCGAATCGGGCCACGTCCGATCTGTCCTCGGTGCGGAGAAAGTGCCCTCTTTCGAACATGTGTTCTGATAGAATCGGGGTTATGTCAGAGGCCCCGCTCCAGGTTGCGAGCCGCCTGTTCGCCCAAGCGGTGGCGGCGCTGCGGGAGGCTGCGGGTCCGGGGGCGAGCGAGGCCGATCTGCTCGGGGTGCTGACCGTCGGCGAGGGCGTGCGCCGAGGCCTGGACCAGGCCGGGGTGGCCGCGCTGGCCGATCTGGAACGCCGCGGCACCTTCAGCGAGCGCGGCTACCGCTCCAGCGCGGCCGCGTTGGGCGACCTACTGGGTTGGGAACGGGCTGAGGCCAGGCGGCACCTGACCGCTGCCGAGCAGGTCCGGCCCCGGGTCGGGCTGGACGGCGCTGCCCTGCCGCCCCGGCTGCCCGCCACCGCCGCTGCGTTCGAGACCGGAGCCGCCGATCTGCGGCATGTCGAGGTCGTGGCCCGCGTGTCGGGTTCCGACGCGGCGGGTCGACTCGATCCGCAGCGGTGGACGGCCGCGGAAGCGCAGCTGGCCGCGTGGATCCCCGACTGCACGCCCACTGAACTGCAGGCCCGCGGTGAGCAATTGCTGGAGGTGTTGGACGCCGACGGCCCCGAGCCCGACAACCGGCCCGAGCCGTGGGTCAACGAGCTGCACCTGCAGCGCCACCGCAGCGGGGGCCGGTTGGTGGGTCGGTTCGACGATGCCGCGATGTTCGACGCGATCGCCACCCTCGTCGACGCCCACGCCGCGCCGCGCACGGCCGAGGATGACCGCACGCCCGCCCAGCGCCAGGCCGAGGCGTTGGCCGAGGCCTGCGGCTGGGTGCTCGACCACGCCGACACCACCGCCCTGCCCTCCTGCGGTGGGCGTCGCCCCCAGGTGAACGTTGTGATCGGTCTGGCGGATCTCGAGCGCCGCGCCCGCGGCGCCTGCCTCGACTTCGGCGGCACCCTCAGCCCGGCGTCCCTGCGGATGCTGGCCTGTGACGCGACGGTGATACCCGTGGTGCTCGGCGGCACGGGCCAGCCGTTGGACGTCGGGCGGGCCACCCGCACCATCCCCGACGGCGTGCGCCGCGCGGTCCGCGACGGCGGCTGCGCCCGGTGCGGGTGCCCTCCGTCGTGGTGCGAAGTCCACCACATCCTGGCCTGGGAGCACGGCGGGCCGACCGCACTCACCAACCTGGTCATGCTGTGCCGGGTCTGCCACCGTCTGGTCCACCACGCCGGCTGGGACGTGCGACTGACGGGCGGGAGCGCCGAGTTCGTACCGCCAGCGTGGATCGACCCGCTACGCCGCCCCCGCCGCCGACCACCGCCACTCGCCCTCCCCGCCTGAGTTACCCCGGCGCCCTCCGCTACTTCGCATCGGAGTCCGGATCGGTGCTGGCTAAGCGCGCTTCCAGCGGTTGCGGCCGTCGGCGGCGCGGGCGCACACCATCGCGGTGCCGCTCTCGGAGATGCCCGAGGCGGGCGGGTCGCAGAACGCGGGCGGCGTCGAGGTCCTGGCCCACGACGTCCGGCACGGTGGCGGTCGGCGTGGCGGAGCCGCACCCGACGAGCGCCGCGGTGACCAGCACCACCACTATCGTCGCGCGCAAGAGAG
>DATAOO010000143.1:0-8811 GCA_036265695.1 Pseudonocardia sp.
GCCACGATGGCGATGTTGCGCAGGTGCGGGCGGGTCCCCCGGGTTGCGGAGGACGGGTCCGCGGGCGCGGCCAAGGTGGAAGTGCTCACGTCTCAGGGTAGCCCGCCGCGGGGTCCCCCCATTCCCGGCGGTGGCGACCCCGCCAGCGACGCTGTACCGATACCGCCACTGACCGGCCCCGACGACCCCGCCGCCTGCGGCGGGGTGGCCAAAGTCACCCGCCGCCACCCGCGCACGCCAACCACCACCCGCCCACCGATCGCCACCTGCCGACGACGCCACCGCCCGACGCCGCGCCACCGCCCGACGCCGCGCCACCGCCCGACGCCCGCGGGGTGCCGTCACCCGCGCGCTCCGGCCAGTCGCGGCGCCGCGCTTCCGGGCGGGCGGCGGACCGCGCTCCCACCGCGTGGCGTCCCGCAGGCCGCCCCCCATCCGCGACGGACGGCGGCCGCGCCGCACGACCGCCCCGGGCGTCATCCGACCCTGCCGAGCGTGGCCGCGCCCCGGGCCACGTGCCGGGCGATCTCGGCGAGCACCGCGTGCGGGCGGTCCACGAGGTCGCGCCAGGTGACGTGGACGATCGTCCAACCCTGCGCGATGAGCGCGGTCCACCTCCGTGCGGCGGCCTCGACGTGAGGCGGATCCATCGGCTCGGCCCAGCCCGAGGCGAGGACGGCGACCCGCGCGAGCGTGAACGCAGCGTCCACGGCGTGCCCGTCGACCCGCACCGCGTCCGTCCAGCCGGACACACCCGCGCCGGACAGCAGGGCCCGCAGCTGGTGTCGCGCCTCGATCGCCGACCGTTCCTCGGCCGCGTGCAACAGGCGGGCCGCCGTGGCCGATCCGGCCGAGCCCGCGTAGCGCACGTGAGCCGCATGCACCTCGGCGAAGAGCACCGACCGGCGGAGGACTTCGTGCAGGAACACCGCGCCATCGCCACCGAGCTCGACCGCCGCGTCGAGCACCGTGAGCGCGGGCGCGGTGACGGCGAGCCCGCGATGCACCCGGCAGTCCTGCGCCACGAGCTCGCGCCGGACCACCTCGGCTCCCGGGCGGCGACGCAGCCGCCGTCGCGGATCGACGCAGACCCCCACGACCGGCGGCGGCTCGGCCGCCATGCCGTACCACCAGGCGGCGGCCCGGCCGCAGAGGTGCGCGCCCGCCCCCGCCCAGAGCAGCGCCGCGCGGACACGCACCTCGGGACCGCGGCTTCCGGCAGGGCCGAATCGTCGGTCAGCGGCGAGGTACACGCCCGGATAGAGCGGCTGCCATCGGCGGGACTTCACGCGACGGTCGACCGTGTCGCGGCTCAGGCCCGCGGCCAGCGCCTGGTCGCGGCTGATCACGCCCGCTTGCTGTGCGAGGAGGTTGTCGAGGGTCATGCCGCATTGGACGAGGACGGCCAGACCGCGGTTCCACCTCGCGCCCAAGTGTTCGCAGGTGCGAACGGCCGCCGAGCTTCAGCGCAGGAGAGCGGCGAGGTCGGCGAGCACGGCGCGGTCGGCGTCGATCCAGTCGACCGTGTCCAACTGCGCGGCGCCGAGCCACCGCAGAGCGCCGTGCTCGAGGGCCTGGGGCTGGGCCGAGCCCGGCGCGAGCCGGGCCAGGTGGACGCGGAGCACGCCCGCGTCGATCGGCAGGTCGGTGCCGATCCTGCCCGACGGGAGCACCTCGGCGCCCAGCTCCTCACGGCATTCGCGGACGACGGCGGCGGCCTCGGACTCACCCGTCTCCACCCGTCCACCCGGGAGCTCCCACCGCCCCGCCACCGACGACGGCCGGGTGCGCCGGGCGGCCAGCAACTCCCCGTCACGAACGATCGCGGTTGCGACGATCACCGGTTGAGTGTCCATCGCCGCAACCTGCAGCTCCAGCTCGTGCGCACGGGCGGCGAGCAGGGCGCGCATGCGCGCGCGGAGCAGGAGGGGATCGACGGCTCGACCGCAGGGCGCGGCCCAGCGCACCTCGTCGTGCACCTCCGTGCGTGGACCGTCGGCCGCGAGGCTGACGACGTGTTCCAGTCGGCGGAGCGGGCCGCTCCGCAGCGACGACGCGATGCCGCCGGGTGATACCGCCGTCACCACCGTCCGGAGCGGCACGCGGATCCCCGGGACCACGCGTGCGCCGATGCGCACCTCGTCGCCGCGGACGAGCAGCCGACGGTCGGCCGAGAAGCGGTGCCCCTCGCGGCTCAGCGCGGCCGCGACCATGCGAACGTCGCGGAGGACGCCCGCCACCGTGCGCGGACAGGCGTCGAGCTGGAGCCGGGAGCAGACGACGGGCACGCTGCGATCGTGGCAGCCCGACTCACACGGCGAGATGGCGGACCGATCCCGGCGAAATGCACGACTCACCGGGGCGAAACGTACGACTCATCGGGGCGGAATGTACGACTCACCGGGGCGAAACGTACGACTCACCGGGGCGGAATGCACGACTCACCGGGGCGAAACCTACGACTCATCGGGGTGAGATGTACGACTCACCGGGGTGAGAGGCGCGGCTCGCTGTCGTGGGGGGCGGGGGTCGGCCAGCGGACTTCCATGCGGGCGCCGCCGGAGGGGGTGGCGCCTGCGGTCGCGGTGCCGCCGCGGCCCCGCACCAACGCCGAAACCAGAGCGAGCCCGAGGCCCGACCCCCCACCGGCTTCGGGCCGCAGGCGGGTGAACCGGTCGAACACGCGCTCCCGGTCGGCCTCGGGAATGCCCGGGCCGTCGTCTTCGACCAGCAGCCGTACCCACCGTCCGGCGGGCAGCACCACCACACGCACCACCGAGCTCGCGTAGCGGCGCCCGTTGTCGATCAGGTTGTCCAGCACCAGCGCCACCTCCGACGGCGTCGCCGCCACCGCGGCCGGGGTCGGCGCGACCAGCTCGACGACCGGCCCGTCGGGCGGCGACGGCGCCAGCTCGGCCCGGGCGAGCGCGGCCCCGGCCGCGGCGACCAGGTCGACGGCGACCGCGGGCGGACGCGTCCCCGCATCGGCGCGGGCCAGCGCGAGCAGGTCGTCCAGCAGCGACGACAGCCGGACGGCCTCGGCGGCGACCGACCGGAGGGTCTCCTCCGCCATCTGCGGGTCGGGGTGCGCGACGGCGACCTCGGCCTGCGCGCGGATCGCCGCGACCGGCGACCGGAGCTCGTGCGCCGCGTCGCCGGTGAACCGCTCCAGGCGGGCGGCGGCCTCGTCCCGCCGGGCCAGCAGGCGGTTGAGCTCCTCGGTGAGGGCGCGCAGCTCGTCGTGCGCCATCGGCACCGGCAGCCGCTCCCCCGGCGGCAGCGCCGCGGCGGCCGCGCGCATCCGGTCGACCGGGCGCAGGGCCGCCCGCGTGCCCAGCCACGCCGCGCAGCCCACGACCACCGCCGCCCCGAGGGCGCCCAGGACGAACGCGGCCGCGGCTCGCGCGATGAGCGTCGTGCCGCCGATGACGTCACCGGTGACGATCACCAGCCGGGTGCTGCCGTCCGGGAGCACGGCGGGCTCGGCGATCCAGCGCCGGAGCCCGTCCGGCCCGCCTGCGACGATCGACGCACCGCCCGCCAGCTCCCGCACCTGCGCCGCGGTCAGCGGGAGGGTCGGGCCGCCGTCGACCGGCTCGCCCGCCGTGTCGACGACCCGCAGGCTCGGCCCCGCGACCGCACCGGGCGCCGCACCGTTCGCGAGCTGCGCCACGGCGACCTCGGCGTGGCGGGAGAGCTCCGCGTCGGCCGCCCCGGTCAGCGCGGACGCCAACAAGCCGACGGCCAGCCGCCCGAGCACCACCAGCACGACCGCCGCCGCCAGACCGACGACGACCGCCATCCGCGCCCGCAACGACCGCGCCGCCCACCAGCGGCGCCAACGCCCGATCACGGCCGCTCGGCCACCCGGCGCCCGGCGGTCACGGCGTGCCCATCAGGTAGCCGTAGCCGCGCACGGTGCGCAGCACGTGCCCCGCGCCGACGGCGTCGAGCTTGCGCCGCACGTACCCGACGTACACCTCGACGACGTTGCGGGTGGCGGCCTGCTCGTCGCCCCACACCAGCCGCAGGAGGTCGTCCTTGGAGACGGCGGTGTCCGGCCGCGACGCGAGCGCGTGCAGCAGCGCGAACTCCCGGGGCGACAGCTCCACCGCCGCTCCGTCCCAGCTCACCGCCCGCGCCACCGGGTCGACGACGAGCGCGCCCAGCCGCACCCGCTGCCCCGTACGGCCCAACGCCGCGTCGCGACGCCGCAGCAACGCCTTGAGCTGCGCGACGAGCACCACGAACGCGAACGGCTTCACCAGGTAGCCGTCGGCGCCGAGGTCGAGCCCGTCGGCCTGGTCGAACTCGCCGTCCTTCGCCGACAGCAGCAGCACCGGGGTGTCCACGCCCGCGGCCCGCAGCCGTTCCAGCACCCGGTAGCCGGAGAGGCCGGGGAGGATGATGTCGAGGACGATCACGTCGAAGCGACCGGTGACGGCGGCGGCGAGCGCGGAGTGGCCGTCGCCGACCGCCTCCACCTCCATGCCTTCGGCGCCGAGCCCACGCACGAGCGCCGTGCGGATACCCGGCTCGTCGTCGACCACAAGGACGCGCGCCACACGCGGACGCTACCCCGAGGCGATGAGAGTGCTCTCAGGTCACATGGACGAAGCTCAGCGTCATGACGGGACGGAACGGACGGGCAGGCCGCAGCCCAGCAGCCACCGTTGCGGCGGGCGTCGCGGTCGCGGGCGTCGTCGGGCTGGGGCTGCTCACCCTGCAGGGCGGTGCGGGCGCGCAGCCCGCGTTGCCACCCGTCTCCCCGGAAGACCTCGTGGCGTCGGTGCTGAAGGCCGAGCCCGGGCCGTTCGAGGGCTCCGTGCAACTGGACAACGAGCTCGGCCTGCCCACCCTGCCGAACCTGCCCCAGGCCGCCAACGGCACCAGCACGGCGCAGGTCTGGTCGGGCGGCGACCACAAGGGCCGCGTGCAGATCCCCAGCCCCACCGGCGAGCGCACGCTGGTCTCCGATGGCACCACGTTCTGGGCCTGGAACTCCGACGACCGCACGGTCACGAAGGGCACCCGCCGGCCTGACCAGGGCAGCCCCACGATGGCCGACCCGACCAAGGCCGCCACCGACGCGCTCGCCGCGCTCCAGCCCACCAGCACCATCAGCGTGGACGGCACCGACGAGGTCGCGGGCCGCCCGGTGTACGACCTGGTGTTGGCGCCCAAGCCCACCGAGCGCACGTTGCTGCGCGAGGTGCGCATCGCCGTCGACGCGCAGGAGCGGATGCCGTTGCGGCTCACCGTGTTGGCGCAGGGCTCGACCACACCCGCGCTGCAGATCGGCTTCACTGACCTCACGTTCGGCCCGCAGGATCCCGGCCGGTTCACGTTCACGCCGCCCGCGGGCGCCACGGTGAAGGACGCCCCGAGCCGCGACGCACAGCAGCAACAGCAGCGCGACAAGCCGACGGTCGTCGGCGACGGCTGGGACCGCGTGATCGTCGAGAAGGTGCCGCAGAACAACCCGGACCGGGCCAAGCAGATCGCCGGGCTCGGCACGCCGACCAGCGGCCCGTGGGGGAACGGGCGGCTGGTCAAGACCGCGGTCGGCACCGCCATCATCACCGACGACGGACGCATTGCGGCGGGCGCCGTACCCGAGCAGGTGCTGTCCGAGACACTGTCGCGGTGACCTCCCCGTCGACCGTGGCTCCACCGGACGTGGCCGCTGCGCGGATGAGGGGTCTGCGCAAGGTGTTCGGTGCGACCGTCGCGGTCGACGGGATCGACCTCGAAGTGCCGGTCGGGTCGGTGCTGGGGATGTTGGGGCCCAACGGCTCCGGCAAGACCACGCTGATCCGGATGCTGCTCGGCCTCACGCCGCCGACCGTGGGGACGGTCGAGCTGCTGGGCCACACCGATCCGGTGGCCGCACTTCCGCACGTCGGCGCGCTCGTCGAGGGCCCGGGGTTCCACGGTTTCCTCTCCGGGCGCGACAACCTGCTGCGGGTCGCCGCGGCCGAGCCCCTGCTCGCGTCGCGCGACATCGCCACCACCGTCGCCACCGCGTTGGAACGGGTCGGCCTCACCGCCGCGGCCGATCGCCGCTACCGCGGCTACTCGCTCGGTATGAAGCAGCGCCTCGGGCTGGCGGCGGCGTTGCTCGTGCCGCGCCGCCTCGTCGTGCTGGACGAGCCGACCAACGGGCTCGACCCGGCGGGCACCCGCGACGTCCGACGGATCATCGGCGAGCTGCACGCGGACGGCGCCACGGTGATCGTGTCGTCGCACCTGTTGACCGAGGTCGAGGCCACCTGCACGCACGTCGCGGTGCTGCAGGCGGGCACCCTCGTCGCCTCCGGCGAGCTGGCCACGCTGCTGTCGGCCGGGGCGGGCGGCCTCGTGGTGGCCACGCCGGACGTCGAGCTGGCCCTGCACACGCTGCGCGAGGTCGCGACGGCCTACCGCGGCGCCGCAGGCGAAGTGGTGGTCAACGACGGGCCGCCCGCGCCGGAGGTCGTCGCGCGACTGGTGCACGCGGGGGTGGCCGTGCACGAGGCCCGGCGCAGCCGCACCAACCTGGAGGACCTGTTCGCCCGGCTGACGGAGGAGACGTGAGCGAACAGGCCGGAAACGCCGCCGCCGAGCGCACGCGGGTGAGCGCGCCGATCGGCAGGCTGCTGGGCTCCGAGGTGCGCTGGCTGCTCCGCCGCCCGCGCACGCTGGTCATGTTGGGGCTGTTCGCCCTGATGCCCGTGACGATCGCGATCGGGGTGGTCGCGAGCAACCGCTCGGGCGGCCTCGTCGGCAACATCGTCGGCAACGGGCTCGTCCTGCCCGTCGTCGCGCTGATCTTGGCGCAGGCGCTGCTGCTGCCGCTGGCCGTCGGGATGGCGGCCGCCGACGCGCTCGCGGGCGAGTCCGCCGCGGGCACGCTGCGCGGCCTGCTGATCGCCCCGGTGTCGCGACTGCGGCTGGTGGGGATGAAGGCGTTCGGGGTGCTGGTGGTCGCGGTGCTCGCCACCGGGGTGATCGCGGTCGTCGGCGCGCTCGCGGGCGTGCTGCTGGTGGGCGGCACCGACGGGCTGGTCACGCTGTCGGGCACCACCGTCGGCGTCGGCGGCGCGCTGGGTCGGATCGCACTGGCCGTCGCCTGGACGGTGGGGCAGCTCGCCGCGATCGGCGCGGTCGCGCTCGCCGTCTCGGCGTGGACCGAACACCCGCTGGTCGTCCTCGCGAGCGTGCTGGGCATGGTGATCGTCTTCGGGGTGCTCGGCGCGATCCCGGCGCTGGACTGGCTGCAGCCCTACCTGTTGACCTCCGGTTGGACGTCCGGCGCCGACGTGCTGCGCGACCCGCTGCCCGCCCGCGGTCTCGTCGAGAGCACGTTGCGCGCGCTGTGCTACCTCGCGCTCGGCGGCGGGCTCGCGGTGTACCGGATGCTGCGCCGCGACGCCTGACCCGGCACCGGGCAGGATGGCCGCATGGCCGAACTCCTCGACGCCGCCGCCGTCACCGACGCGCTGGCGGGACTGCCCGGATGGACCCGAGACGGCGACTCGATCGTCCGCACCGCGAAGCTGCCGTCGTTCCCCGCGGCGATCGGGGTGGTCGACCGGGTGGCGGAGTACGCGGAGTCGCAGGACCACCACCCCGACATCGACATCCGCTGGCGCACACTGACCTTCCGCTGCGCGACCCACTCGAAGGGCGGGATCACCGACCTGGACGTCGCACTGGCCGCCGCGATCTCGGCGGAGGTGCAGGACGCAGGTGGGGAGTAGCGCGGGGAGAACTCAGCCGAAGAGCACGGCGAGCAGCACCGCGACGACGGCCGAGGCGGGCCGCGCGCCCGCGGCGGCGAAACGGTGGCAGCCGCAGGCGCCGCAGTCGCGGCCGGGCCGGTAGTGCTCGTGCGCTTCGGCGGCGTGGCCGCACCGGCAAGGGGACGGGTTCCCCATAGTCAGACTCCCCGAGGTCATGAGGCGATTGTTGGACACACGTCCCTTCGGTCGTCGCGGTTCGGCCGCTACGACGGCGGCCTGGGGTTCATCACTTCAGGCGATCGTCTGACTACGCAGCGGGCGTGAGCAGGGTCAACAGCATGCCCCGGTGTACGAGCGCGGTGGAGACGTGGCAGAGTTCGCACCGGTCGATCTCGGGGTCCGTGTTCAGAGCACGCTCGGTGCGACCGGGGACCGCGCGGTGCGGGCCCCATCACCACCTGCAGGGAGCAGTTGCATGGCACAGGGAACCGTCAAGTGGTTCAACGGCGAGAAGGGCTACGGCTTCATCTCGGTCGACGGGGGCGGCGCTGACGTCTTCGTCCACTACTCCGAGATCAACGGCAGCGGCTTCCGCACCCTCGACGAGGGGCAGCGCGTGGAGTTCGAGATCGGTCAGGGCCAGAAGGGCCCGCAGGCGCAGGGCGTCACGGTCATCTGATCGCCACGTAGCAGGAAGAGCCCGTCCCCCCAGGGGACGGGCTCTTCTGCGTTCCACACCCCTTTCATCCGGACTGATGATCGTCCCCGCGGCGGCAACGGCTCCCGCGTCGCGGTCGCGGACCACAGCACGGCCGAGTTCGCCTTCCAGACCACGACGAACTCCCCGGCGGCGATCATGACGCTGCCCGCCGCGGCGGTCGCCGCGGGTCAGAAGTGGTTCGTCCACCGTCGACTTCTTCCTGCACTACAGCGCGTCCAACAAGGCAGACGATGGCGTCCCGCACGATCGACATCACCAATGGCACAACTACGCGGTCGAGTGGACCTCCACCGGCATCCGCGGCTACATCGACGGCACGCTCTGGTTCACCGACACCAACCCGGCGCACCTGCCGCCGCGGTCGAT
>DATAOO010000144.1:0-5962 GCA_036265695.1 Pseudonocardia sp.
ACACCGATCAACGCGATCGGCGCGGTGGCCACCAGCAGCGGCTGGATCGAGCCCGCGGTGAGGAACGCGGGCGTGCGGAACGCGAGCACGGCCCAGACCACCGCGATCACGCCGATCAGCACCAGCTCCTGGCCGGTGACCGGCGCGGGCAGGATGCGGCTGCGGGAGCGCACCGGGGCCCGCTCCTCCGTGACGGTCATGCGACGTCCTCCGCCACGGCTCCCGCGGCGGCGGCGAGCACGTCGACCTGGGTGGCGTCGGGTCCGAACTCGACGGTGGTGGTGCCGCCGCGCACGACCAGCAGCCGGTCGGCGATGCGCAGCGCCTCGGGCAGGTCCGAGGTGACGACGAGCACGGCCGTGCCCGACTCCGCCAGCTCGGTGATGATCCGGTGGATCTCCTCCTTGGCCCCGACGTCCACGCCCTGCGTGGGCTCGGCCAGCACCAGCACCTCGGGCCGCTCGACGAGCTGGCGGGCCAGCACGACCTTCTGCGCGTTGCCGCCGGACATCGCGCTGATCGGCTGCCGCTCGTGCGGGGTGCGCACGGCCAGCCGCTTGATCAGGTCCTGGGCGACGGATCGCTCACGGGCCCGGTCCACGAGCAGGCCGAGCCGCGACAACAGCTTGAGGTGCCCCGCGGAGATGTTGAACGCGATCGACTGGAAGCTGAACATCCCCTCGACCTTGCGGTTCGCGGGCAGCAGCGCGATCCCGTCGCGCTGCGCCTGCTGCGGCGACCGCGGGGCGATCGACTTGCCGCGCAGGAGCATCCGGCCGCTGGTCGGCCGGTCGATCCCGTAGACGCAGGCCGCGATCTCCGAGACGCCCGAGCCGACCAGCCCGTACAGGCAGACGATCTCGCCCGCCCGCACCTCGACCGCGACGTCGTGGAACTTGCCCGCGCGGCCCAGGCCGTCGAGGACCAGCACCGGGTCGCCGTCGGGGATCTCCCGGTGCGGCCGCTCGTCGGAGAGGATCCCGCCGACCATCAGCTCCGCGATCCGCCGCACGTCGAGGTCGCCGATCGGGAACGTGCCGATCGTCCGGCCGTCGCGCATGACGGTGACCTCGTCGGCGATCCGGAACAGCTCGTCGAGCCGGTGCGAGATGTAGATGACCGCGACACCGGCGGCGGTGAGCCTGCGGACCACCGTGAACAGCACCTCGATCTCGGCGTCGGTGAGGATGGCCGACGGCTCGTCGAGGATGAGCACCTTGGCGTCGCCCGCGAGCGACTTGGCGATCGACACCTGCTGTTGCGCGGCGATGGACAGCTCGCCGACCGGCACCGTCGCGTAGCGGGCGGGCAGGCCGAGGAGTTCGAGCAGCTCCACGACCTTGGCGTTCTGCTCCGCCCAGGCCACGCGGCCGCCTTTGCGGATCTCGCGGCCGGTGAAGATGTTCTCCGAGACGGTGAGCTCGGGGAAGAGCTGCGGTTCCTGGTACACGGTGGCGATGCCGAGTGCGATGGCGTCGCCGGTGCTCGCGATCGTCACCGGCGCGCCCTCGAACTCGATC
Organism: Pseudonocardia sp.; assembly: GCA_036265695.1. Taxonomy (GTDB): domain Bacteria; phylum Actinomycetota; class Actinomycetes; order Mycobacteriales; family Pseudonocardiaceae; genus Pseudonocardia. The sequence goes on from DATAOO010000144.1 coordinate 1,521, forward strand.
GTGCCCGTGTCCGCCTGCTCGACCCCGGACAGGATCTTGATCATGGTGGACTTGCCCGCGCCGTTCTCGCCGACGAGCGCGTGCACGCGCCCCGCCTGGATGCTGATCTCGGCGCTGCGGATCGCGCGGACCGCGCCGAAGCTCTTGGAGATCCCCCGCATCGCGAGGCGGGGCGAATGCTCGGCCATGGGCTCAGTAGTTGAACTGGTCGACGTTGTCCTTGGTGATCGCCAGCGGCGGGCCGAGGAGGAGCGTCTTGCTCGCCGCGTCGTACTTGATCGGGGGCAGCCCGCCGCCGACGTCGTTGGTCTCGGCGATCGGCTTGTCCTGCGCGAGCTGGGCACCGGTCCACGCGGTGAGGTAGCCGAGGTTCTCGACGTTCCACAGGATCGCGGCGGACGACGAGCCCTTGGCGAGGTACGGCTTCATCGACTGCGGCGTGCCGAGCCCGACCGTGAACACCTTGCCGATCTTGTTGGCGTCCTGCACCGCCTGCGCCACGCCGGGCGCCGAGGACGTGCACTCGCCGACGAGCCCGGTGAGGTCCGGGTGGGCGTTCATCAGGTCGGTGGCCATCTGGGTGGCCTTGGCCTGGTCCTCGCCTGCGTACACGGTGTCGACGATCTGCGCCTGCGGGTACTTGGTGGCCGTGTACTCCTTCTGGACCTTGATCCAGGAGTTCAGGTTCTCGGCCGTCTGCCCGCAGGAGACGATCGCGTACTTGCCCTGCCCGCCCATCGGCTTGAGCAGCGCGTCGGTGAGCGACTCACCGATGCCCTGCGCCGTCGCCTGGTTGACGAACGCCTCGCGCACGGAGTTGGGGGCGTCGGTGTCGGCCGTCGCCACGTGGATGCCCTGCGCCTTGGCCTCCTGCAGCAGCGGCGCCATCGAGTCGGGGTCGTTCGGCGCCACGATCAGCGTGTTGACCTTCTGCTGGATGAACGAGCGCACGATGTCGGCCTGCGCGGCCGCGTCGGCCTGCGTCGGGCCCTGGTAGAGCCACTGCACGTTGCCCAGCGCGGCCGCCGCCTTCTGCCCGCCCGCGTTCATCGCCTCGAAGTAGGGCACGCCCTGCAGCTTGGGCACGAAGGCGACCTTCACCGGGCCGCTCGCCCCCGAGCCGCCCGAGCCCGTGCCCGCGCCGCCCCCGCTCTGGCTCTTCTGCGTACATGCCGTGAGCGCCATCGTGGCCGCCACGCCGAGCACGGCGGCCACCTTCAACGGTCGAGCAATGCGCATGCTGACTCCTTCGTCGTGTGCAGGAACAGACGTGCTGTGGTAACCAGACGGCGACACACGCCGTTTCGGGGAGGCAACGTAGCAGGGATTTATAACGTTTCACAAGAGCTTCATCAGGGCTGGGTACGGTGCGCCTGGCTTGCGCACTTGCACGTTTCAAATCCGGCGGCCAAGATGACGCCAACCGCAGGGAGGAGGCGCCCCGTGTCGGGTTCACCGAGCATGAAGGACGTCGCCGCGCACGCGCGGGTCTCCCTCGGCACGGTCTCCAACGTGCTCAACCGCCCCGAGGTGGTGGCCGAGCGCACCCGCAAGCGGGTGCTGGCCGCGATCGACGAGCTCGGCTTCGTGCGCAACGAGTCGGCCCGCCAGCTGCGCGGTGGCGGCAGCCGCACGCTGGCCTACGTCGTGCTCGACACCGGCAACCCGTTCTTCACCGACGTCGCGCAGGGCGTGCAGGAGGCGGCCGACGCGGCCGGGCTCGCGGTCTTCCTCTGCGACAGCGGGCAGGACCGCGGGCGCCAGTCGGCCTACCTGGACCTCTTGGAGCAGCAGCGGGTCGAAGGGGTGCTGATCACCCCGGTCGACCGGGCCGACCCGCGGCTCGCGCTGCTGCCCCGCCGCGGCACCCCGGTCGTGATGGTCGACGCGCACAGCCCCGACCACTGCTCGGTGTTCGTCGACGACGTCGCGGGCGGCGACCTCGCCGCCACCCACCTGCACGACGGCGGCCACCGGCACATCGCGTTCGTGGGCGGGCCCGCGTCATTGCCGCAGGTCACCGACCGGCTCGCGGGGGTGCGCCGCGCGTACGCCCGCAGCGGTCTCGACGCGGACGACCTCGTGGTGCTCGACACGGCGGCGCTCGGCATCCCCGAGGGCCGCCGCGCGGGCGCCCGCCTCGCCGGGCTGCCCGCCAGCCGTCGTCCGACGGCCGCGTTCTGCGCCAACGACCTCCTCGCCCTCGGGTTGCTGCAGGAGGCGGTGCGGCTGGGCCTTCGGGTGCCCGAGGACCTCGCCATCGTCGGGTACGACGACATCGTGTTCGCCGAGGCCGCCGCCGTGCCGTTGACGTCGGTGGCGCAGCCGCGGCAGCTCATCGGGCGCACGGCCGCCGAGATGGTGATCGCGGAGGCCCGCGAGCGCGGCGGGGCGCACGAGCACCGCCAGGTGGTGTTGACACCGGAGCTGGTGGTACGCGCATCCAGCAGGCTCCGACCGCTGAACGGGGTGGCTTGATGAAGATCGCGCTGATGGTCACGTGCCTCGCCGATGCCCTGTTCCCCGACGTCGGGCGCGCCACCGTGCGCCTGCTGGAGCGGCTGGGCCACGACGTCGCGTTCCCCGAGGCGCAGACGTGCTGCGGGCAGATGCACGTCAACACCGGGTACCAGGACGAGGCGCTGCCGCTGGTGCGCCACCACGTCGAGGTGTTCGAGCCCTACGACGTGGTGGTGGCGCCGTCCGGGTCCTGCGTGGGGTCGGTGCGCCACCAGCACGCGATGGTGGCGCGGCGGGCGGGCGACGAGGCCCTCGCCGAGCGGGCCGAGGCGGTGGCGGCCACGACCTACGAGCTGTCGGAGCTGCTGGTGGACGTGCTCGGGGTGGAGGACGTCGGCGCGTACTACCCGCACCGGGTCACCTACCACCCGACCTGCCATTCGTTGCGCATGCTGCGGGTGGGCGACAAGCCGCTGCGGCTGCTGCGCCACGTGCGCGGGATGACGTTGATCGAGCTGCCCGCGGCCGACCAGTGCTGCGGGTTCGGCGGCACGTTCGCGATCAAGAACCCCGACACGTCGACGGCGATGCTGGCCGACAAGATGCGCCACGTGCTGTCCACCGGCGCGGAGGCGTTGACGGCCGGGGACGCGTCCTGCCTGATGCACATCGGCGGCGGGCTGTCCCGGCTGCGGTCGGGCACGCGCACGGTCCACCTGGCCGAGATCCTGGCGGAGTCATGAGCGCCCGACGCACTTCCCCCCGCGGAGGCGCCATGAGCCGCGCCGACGCACTCTTTCTCGCGGAGGCGCCATGAGCACCGATCTGGGAATGCCCGTCGTCGCCCCGGCCGGGGTCGGGCACCTGCGCGGAGACCGGCCGTTCCCCGCAGCTGCGAAGGACGCGCTGGGCGATACGCAGCTGCGGCGCAACCTCGGCCACGCCACCACCGTGATCCGCAACAAGCGCGCGGCCGTGGTCGCCGAGCTCGACGACTGGGAGGAGCTGCGCCGCGCGGGCGAGGCGATCAAGACCGCCACGATGGCGCGCCTCGACGAGCACCTCGAGCGGTTGGAGGCGCAGGTCACCGCCCGCGGCGGCATGGTGCACTGGGCCCGCGACGCGAACGAGGCCAACGCGATCGTCACCGACCTCGTGCGCGCCACCGGGCAGACCGAGGTCGTCAAGGTCAAGTCCATGGCCACCCAGGAGATCGGGCTCAACGAGGCCCTCGAAGCGGCGGGGATCGAGGCCAAGGAGACCGACCTCGCCGAGCTGATCGTCCAGCTCGGCGGCGACCTGCCCAGCCACATCCTGGTGCCCGCCATCCACCGCAACCGCGCGGAGATTCGGGAGATCTTCCTGCGGGAGATGCCCGGGGTCGACCCGGAGCTGACCGCGGAGCCCCGCCAGCTGGCCATGGCCGCCCGCAAGCACCTGCGGGAGCGGTTCCTGCGCGCCAAGGTCGCGATCTCCGGCGCCAACTTCGGCATCGCGGAGACGGGCACGCTGCTCGTCGTCGAGTCCGAGGGCAACGGGCGCATGTGCCTCACGCTGCCCGAGACGCTGATCACCGTGATGGGCATCGAGAAGGTCCTGCCCACCTGGTCGGACCTGGAGGTGTTCCTGCAGCTGCTGCCCCGGTCGTCCACCGGCGAGCGGATGAACCCCTACACCTCGGCGTGGACGGGGGTGACGCCCGGGGACGGGCCGCGGGCGTTCCACCTGGTGCTTCTGGACAACGGCCGCACGGCCGCGCTGACCGACCCGGTCGGGCGCTCGGCCCTGCACTGCATCCGGTGCTCGGCCTGCCTCAACGTCTGCCCGGTGTACGAGCGCGCGGGCGGGCACGCGTACGGCTCGGTCTACCCCGGCCCGATCGGCGCGGTGCTGTCGCCGCAGCTCACCGGGGTGGAGGAGAACGCTTCGCTGCCCTACGCGTCGTCGTTGTGCGGGGCCTGCTTCGACGCCTGCCCCGTCCG
>DATAOO010000145.1:0-2972 GCA_036265695.1 Pseudonocardia sp.
CGAGGACCTGTGGACCGGTGCCGTCCACGCCCTCGTCGCGCGGGCGGGCGAGGGCCCCCGCCCCACCGTGTTCAGCCTCCACGGCGGCCCGCACGCCGCCGACGAGGACCGCTTCAGCCCGGCCCGCGCCACCTGGGTCGACGCGGGCTTCACCGTGGTCGAGGTGAACTACCGCGGCTCGACGGGCTACGGCTCGGCCTGGCGCGACGCGATCGAGGGTCGCCCCGGGCTGACCGAGCTGGAGGACGTCGCCGCGGTGGTCGACCGCTGCATCGCCGAGGGCATCGCCGACCCGGCGCGCTGCGTCGTCGAGGGCTGGTCGTGGGGCGGCTACCTCGCGTTGCTGGCGGTGGGCACGCAGCCGGAGCGGTGGGCGGCGGGCATCGCGGGCGTGCCGGTGGCCGACTACCTCACGGCGTACGTCGACGAGATGGAGCAGCTGCGGGCGTTCGACCGGGCGTTGTTCGGGGGCTCGCCGGAGGAGAAGCCGGAGATCTGGCGGGAGGCGTCGCCGTTGACCTACGTCGACGCCGTGCGCGCCCCCGTGCTCGTGCTCGCCGGGGAGAACGACCCGCGCTGCCCGATCCGGCAGATCGACAACTACCTGGACGCCCTGGCCGAACGGGGCGCCGACTACGCCGTGAGCCGGTTCGACGCGGGCCACGGGAGCCTGGTGGTGGAGCAGGCGATGGCCCACATGGCCACCGAGGTGGCGTTCGCCCGCCGGACGGTGGGCGCCCGGCCGTAGCCGTCCGGTGTGCGCACCCGCGTGCGGCGGCCCCGTTACCCTCGCGTCGTGGTGCTGTGGCGGGTGCACGTGGAGCTCGAGGACCGGCCGGGCAGGCTGGGCGAGCTCGCGACGGCCGTCGGGCGCGCCGGTTGCAACATCATCTCGCTGCACGTGGTGGGCGAGCCCGCCGACGACGGCGCGGTGACCGACGAGCTGCTCGTGCGGGTGCCGACGGCGGGCGACCCGGCCAGGCTGGTCGAGGAGATCCAGCGCGCGGGCATCCCCTGCACGCTGCTGGTGCGCGCGGACGCGGGCGAGCTCGCCGACCCGGCCACCACGGCGCTCGCGCTGGCCCGCATGGTGGTGGCCGATCCGGGCAGCGCCCCGAGCGCGGTCGCGACGATGCTGCGGGCCCGCCTCGTCGACCCCGCGGCCGACGGCGTGCCGGGCCACGTCCACACGCTGCGGATCGGCGCCGCGCAGGTGCGGCTGGGGCGGGCGTGGCCGTTCACGGCGACGGAGCTGTCCCGGGCCGCGGCGCTGCTGGAGCTGGCCGCGCAGCTCGCGATGCGGGTGCCCGCCGAGCCGCGCGACGGGCAGATCCTGCTGCTGCGCGACGGCTCGGAGGTGCGGTTGCGCACCGCGGACCCGGCGGACGCCCTGCTGGTGGGGGCGCTGCACGCGCGCTGCTCACCGGCGGCCCGGCGCTCCCGCTTCCTGTCGCCGACCCCGCGGCTGCGCCCGGGCGAGCTCGACGGCCTGTTGGGCGGTTACGCGGTGCTCGCCGTGACCACCGACGGCGGCAGCGCGGTGGCGGTGGCCAACCTCGACACCGACGGGGCGGGCGTGGGCCGGTGCGCCGTGCTCGTCGACGACGCCTGGCAGGGCCGCGGGCTGGGCACCGCCCTGGTGCGCCGCCTCGCCGAGACCGCGGCCGAGCAGGGCCTCGTCGCGCTGACGGGCCGTGCTCGGGCGGATGACCTCGGGGTGACGCGGCTGCTCCGCCGCGCGGGCCTGCGCCCGGCGGCGGAGCTCACCGACGGCGTCATCCACCTCCGCACATCGCTCGGCTAGCGGAGCCGCCTTACACCTCGAGGTCGATGCGCTCCCCGTTGTCGCCGCGGAACAGGTGCATGTGCCCCTTCTGCGGCGCGAGGTGCAGGACCGAACCCTTCTCCGGGGGCCTGCGCCCGTCGACCCGCGCGATGATCGGGCGGCGCTCGCCGCCGAAATCGGCGCTGCCGTAGACGTACGCGTCGGCGCCGAGCTCCTCGACGACGTCGACCTCGGTGGGCAGGCCCGCACCCTCCTCGACGACGTTGAGGTCCTCGGGGCGGACACCCAGGTGCACCGAGCGCTCGGAGCCCAGTGCGTCCATGCCCGCCCGCGGCACCTGCACGTTCGCCGCGCCGAAGTGGACGAGGTCACCGTCGAGGTTGGTCTGCACCAGGTTCATGGCGGGCGAGCCGATGAAGCCCGCGACGAACAGGTTGGCGGGCTTGTCGTACATGTGGCGCGGGGTGTCGCACTGCTGGAGGATGCCGTCCTTCAGCACGGCCACCCGGTCGCCCATCGTCATGGCCTCGACCTGGTCGTGGGTGACGTAGACGGTGGTGACGCCGAGGCGACGCTGCAGCGAGGCGATCTGGGTGCGGGTGGACACGCGCAGCTTGGCGTCCAGGTTGGACAGCGGCTCGTCCATGCAGAACACCTGCGGCGAGCGGACGATCGCGCGACCCATGGCGACGCGCTGGCGCTGGCCACCGGAAAGGGCCTTCGGCTTGCGGTCGAGGTACTGCTCGAGGTCGAGGATCTTGGCCGCCTCCGCGACCCGCTTGCGGATCTCGTCCTTCGACGTGCCCGCGATCTTCAGCGCGAAGCCCATGTTGTCGGCCACGGTCATGTGCGGGTAGAGCGCGTAGTTCTGGAACACCATCGCGATGTCGCGGTCCTTCGGGGGCACGCGCGTGACGTCGCGACCGCCGATGAGGATCCGCCCGGCGTTGATGTCCTCCAGGCCCGCGAGCATGCGCAGCGAGGTGGACTTGCCGCAGCCGGAGGGCCCGACGAGGACGAGGAACTCGCCGTCGGCGACCTCCAGGGTGAGGTTGTCCACCGAGGGCTTGGGGTTGCCCGGGTAGATGCGACTGGCGTGGTCGAAAGTCACTGCGGCCATGGGAGGACGCACCTTTCATGCTCACCGGCAGGAACGTGCCGGACGATCCGAGTGAGTGGCGGCGAT
>DATAOO010000146.1:0-8888 GCA_036265695.1 Pseudonocardia sp.
CCACACCGTGCCCGCGCGGAGCTCGGCGGCCACCCGGTGCGCCCGCTGCACGTCGCGGGTCCACACGGAACCGGCGAGGCCGTACGGGGTGTCGTTGGCGAGCTTGAGCGCCTCCTCCTCGGTGCGGAACGTCAGCGCGACGGTGACCGGCCCGAAGACCTCCTCGCGGACCACGGTGTCGTCGGCCCCGGCCCCGGTGAACAGGGTGGGCTTCACGAAGAACCCGCCCAGCTCGCTCGCCGCCGCGCCACCGCACGCGGCCGTCGCCCCCTCCTTCTGCGCCGTCTCGAGGTAGCCGAGCACCTTCTCGTATTGCGGCTGGTTGGCGATCGGACCCATCTCGGTCTCGGGGTCGTTCGGGTCGCCGAGCTTGATCGCGTTGGCGCGCTCGGCGACCAGGCGCACCAGCTCGTCGTGGACGCTCTCGTGGACGATCACGCGCGACCCGGCCATGCACGTCTGGCCGGTGGCGGCGAAGACGCCCGCGATGATCCCGTTGGCCGCGGCGGGCAGGTCGGCGTCCTCGAAGACGATCTGGGGGGACTTGCCGCCCAGCTCCAGGGTCACCCGGTTGACGTTGTCGGCCGCGGCGTGCGCCACCGCCCGGCCGGTCGCGGTCGAGCCGGTGAACGCGACCTTGTCCACGCCCTTGTGCCCGGCGAGCGCGGCACCGAGCTCCCGGCTGGAGCCCGCGACCACGTTGAACACGCCCGGCGGGAACCCGGCCTCGTCCAGCACCTGCGCGAAGGCGAGCGTCGACGCCGGGGAGTGCTCGGAGGGCTTCACCACGAACGTGCAGCCCGCGGCCAGGCCCGGCGCGAGCTTGAACGTCATGAGCAGGAGCGGGGAGTTCCACGGCGTGATCGCGCCGACCACGCCGACCGGCTCGCGGCGGGTGAAGCAGAAGTAGTTGGGCTTGTCGGTCGGGATCACCCGGCCCTCGATCTTGTCGGCGTGCCCGGCGAAGTACTCGTACCAGGCGCCCAACCCCTGGAGCTGGCCGATCATCTCCCGGTAGAGCTTGCCGTTGTCGCGCACCTCGACCCGCGCCAGCCGCTCGGCGTTCTCCGTGATCAGGTCGGCGAGCCTGCGCATCAGCCGCGCCCGCTGGAAGCCGGTCATCTTGCCCCACTCGCCTTGCAGGGCGCTGCGGGCGGCGGCGACGGCGTGGTCGATGTCCTCGGTGCTGCCCTCGGGGATCGCCGCCCACGCCTGGCCCGCGTACGGGTCGAGGGAGTCGAAGGTGCGCCCGTCGCCCGCGTCGACGAACTTCCCGCCGATGTAGTTCTGGAACCGTTCGACCATGATCCCTCCTAAAGGGCCCCGCCGGCCCGGTCGATCAACGTGCGGACGAGCCCGCGCACCTGCTGGGTGTGCTCGGAGATGAGGTCACGGGCCCTGGCGACGTCGCCGTCGCGGCAGGCCTGCGTGAGCGCGGCGTGGTGGACGACGTCGAACTTCGACCGCCAGTCCATCCCGTCCATGGCTCGGCGCCAGAGCACCGAGATGCCCAGCGCGTTGTAGGTCTCGCGCAGCTGGGGGCTCCCGCCGAGGCCCACGAAGTGCAGGTGGTAGCTGTGGCTGGTGTCGAGGAACTCGTCGAGGGTCGCGTCGTCGGCGGCCATCACGGCGGCCAGCCGCTGCGCGTAGCCGTCGAGCACGGCGATGTCGTCGTCGGCGATGTGGCCCACCGCGATGTCGGCGACGCCCAGCTCGATCACGCAGCGGGCGCCGAACAACTGGTCGGCGAGCTCGACGGTGAGCGGGATGGGCAGGTACCGGCCGTCCGGTGTGCGGCTCACCACGTGCTCGCGCGCCAGTCGCACCAGCGCGTACGCGACGTGCGACGCTTCCAGGTCCATCGTCGCGGCCAGCGCCGCGGGCTCCAACGGCTGGTCCAGCGGCCCCTGTCGGGTGAGCACCCACGCCCGCACCGCGGCGTACGCCTCTTCCTCGCGGACGCTCTCCAGCCTGCCGAAGCGGCCGCGGAAGTAGGTGAGCGGCGCGCCCTCGTGCCCGGCCGCGACGGCGACGTGCGCGAGGAAGACCGTGTGCGTGCCGCCGGTGACGGTCTCGGCGACCCGGCACTCCAGGTGCGCCAGCGTGCCGCCCAGCACAGGGATGCCCTCGATGCCCGCCTCGAACGCCGTGCCCGCGAACTTGTCGCCCTTCCCCGCGAACCGGTAGGCGAGCTCCTGCTGGCCGTCGGCCAGGATGTTGACGCAGAAGTGGCCCGCCTTGAGGATCGCGGCCTGCGTCGAGCTGGTCTTGTTGAGGCAGATCAGCACCATCGGCGGCTCGAGCGACAGCGAGCTCACCGCGCTCGCCGTGGTGCCGAACGGGGCGCCGTCGACGCTCGTGGTGATGACCGTGACGCCGCTCGCGAACCGCCCGATGACGTCGCGGAAATCCTGCTGGTCGGCGAGCGTCATGGCCGTGCCTCCGATCCGATCACGCCGCTGTCGCGCAGGGCCGCCACGGCCTCGGCCGTGAGCCCGAGCAGGTCGGTGAGCACCGCGTCGGTCTCGGCGCCCAGCGCCTGCCCCGCGAAGCGGATCTCGCCGGGCGTCTCCGACAGCCGCGGCACGACCGCCTGCATCGTCAGCTCGCCGTGCCGCCCGTCCTTGACGGTCTCGATCGAGCGGCGCGCGGCGAAGTGCGGGTCGGCGAGCATGTCCTTCGGCTCGTAGACCAGGCCCGCGGGCACGCCTGCGGCGTGCAGCTTGTCGAGCAGCTCGGCCGCGTCGAAGCGCTCCGTCCAGCCCGCGATGATCGTGTCGATGGCGTGCATGTTGCGGCCGCGGGCGCGGTGGTCCACGAAGCGCGGGTCGGCGGCCAGCTCCGGCATGCCCATCACGTCCACGAGCCGCGCGAACACCGAGTCCTGGTTGGCCGCGATGAGCAGCTGGCCGTCGCGGGTCGGGTAGACGTTGCTGGGCGCGATGCCGGGCAGCGTCGGCCCGGTGCGCTTGCGCTCGGTGCCCCGCGCGCACCACTCGACGACCAGCGACTCGGTCACCGCCAGCACCGACTCGAAGATGCTCGCGTCCACGACCTGGCCGCGCCCGGTGCGGTGGCGCGCCTCCAACGCCGCCACGGCGCCGAGCGCGCCGAAAATGCCGGTGAGCGAGTCGCCGATCGAGATGCCCACCCGGATCGGCGGCAGGTCGGGGTAGCCGGTGAGCGCGCGCAGCCCGCCCATGGCCTCGCCGATCGACGCGTAGCCCGCCCGGCGGGAGTAGGGGCCGGTCTGGCCGAAGCCGCTGATCCGCACCATGATCAGCTCAGGGCGTAGCGCGGAGAGGTCGTCCCAGCCCAGCCCCCAACCCTCGAGGGTGCCCGGCCGGAAGTTCTCGACGAGGATGTCGGCCTGCGCCACCAGGTCGCGCACGAGCTGCTGGCCCTCCGGTGTGCGCAGGTTGACGGTGATGCTGCGCTTGTTGCGGCCCGCGACGCACCACCACAGCGAGTCGCCGGTGACGTCCGCGTGCCCCCACTGGCGGAGCACGTCGCCCTTGCCGGGCGGCTCGACCTTGATGACCTCGGCGCCGAGGTCGCCGAGCATCTGCGCGCAGAAGGGACCCGCGATCACCTGTCCCAGTTCGATGACCCGGATGCCGGAGAGCGGACCCGCCACGTCATCCAGCTTTGTTGCCTGGATCACACGTTTCTAGCCGCTGAGTGCGGACCGGTAGCCGCAGGGCGCAGAACGGCAGGTGGGGGACTACCAGGTTGCTTCCGACTCGTCACGGACCGGAGTGAGGCCGATCGCCGCGATCGGCGCGAGGGCGGCGGTCGCGAACCCGACCGCGTAGCCCGCCACCCCGACGAGCGCGCCGAGCGCGACCGGCGTGAGCGAGCCGACGATGTTCTGCCCGGTGTTCTGTATTCCCAACGCCCGGCCCGACCACATCGGCCCGGCGATCTCCGCGACGGCGGTGAACGCCAGCCCGTTGTCCGCCACGGTGACGACGCCGCCGACGACGAGCGCGGCGATCGCCAACCACGGCGCAACCGCGTCGCCGAGCGCGAAGGTCAGCAGCACCAGCGTCGCGCCGACCGCGAGCTGGCGCATCGGGCGCAGCCGCGAGCCCACCCGGTCCGACCACACGCCGGACCCGATGCGACCGACCGCGCCCGCGATCTGGATCACCGCCACGAACGCGCCCGCGGCCGTGGTGCTCCAGCCCTGCTGGCGCACGAGGTACTCGGCGCCGAAGGCGCCGATCGCGAACTGGGGCACCACGAGCATCGCGCTGGCCGCGTGCAGCCGCCACAGCACCGGGGTGCGGTAGGGCGAGGACGTGTGCTCACCGGGTGCCCGCGCAGGCCGCACCGGGTCGGGGGCCGCGACGATCACGAGGAGCGCCGCGAGCAGGCAGAGCGCGGCGGGCACGACCAGAGCGCCGAACACCCCGTACCGCTGCGCCAACCCGGGCAGCAGCAACCCGGCGACGGCGACGCCGAGCGGCTGCGCCGTCTGCCGGATCCCCATGGCGAGGCCGCGCTCCGTGCGCGGGAACCAACCCATGATCATCCGGCCGCAGGCGGCGAAGACGCTGGCCGCGGACGCGCCGCCCACGACGAACAACGCCAGCACCATGCCGTGCCCGATGCCCGGCGTGAGCCCGACGACCCCGACCGCCAGCGCGGCCAGCAGCAGGCCCGAGGCCATCACCTTCCGCTCGCCGAACCGGTCGGCCGCGGCGCCCCAGAGGATCAGGGTCGCGAGCAGGCCCGCGGTCGGCGCGGCCACGTAGGCGCCCGCCGCGGCCAGGGAGAGGCCGAACTGGTCGCGCAGGTCCGGCACCAGGAACGGCACGCCGTACACGAAGGCGCAGGCCGCGGTCTGCGCGAACGTGGCGACCGCCAGCACCACCCACCGCCTGCCGGACGTCTGCTGTGCGGTGGCGGCGGCCATGGGCCGACGGTACGCCGTCGTACCAGGGGATGAGAACGCGATTCCGCTATGTGGACACCGCGATGAGGCTCACCTCGTTGCCGTCCGGGTCGGTGAAGCTGGCCTTGCGGGCGCCGTCGCCTTCCGGGTGCGCCGGGCCGCCCTCGATCCCGCGCCGGGCGAGGTCGGCGACCGCGGCGTCGAGGTCGGCGACCATCAGCGCGACGATGGCGTGACCCGCGCGGGCCGCGTCCTGCACGACGTAGAGCCACGCGGGCTCGGCGCACCGCCACATCACCTCGTGCTCGTGCGGGACCACGTCGGGCTCCCGGTCGAAGAACGTGGTGTACCAGGCGCGGGCGGCAGTGAAGTCACGTACGGGAACCCCGGAGAACAACGCGTCGACGTCGGGCATGGTCCAGAGTGTCCTCGTGGACGTGAACGAGGCGCGTACCGACGTGGCGCCCGAGGACGTGGCGGCGCTGCTGCGGGAGCGGATCTACGGCGGCATCGCCTGCCTCAGCACCCTGTTGTTGCTGCTGCGCTCGCCCGGGGAGGAGTCGTCCGCCTGGTCGGTGGTCCTGGACGTCGTGGTCGCGACGGGGAGCCTGTGGGCCGCCAGCGTCCTGGCCGACCTCGTCGCGCACATGGCCGCCCACGGGGTGGCGCCCCGGGGGGCCGAGGCGGGCCGCATGTTCCGGACGTCCGGGCAGATCCTCGAGGCGGCCGTGGTCCCGCTGGTGCTGCTCGTGGTGGAAGCGCCTCCTCATCGTCGCGGCGCTGATCGGCCTCGGCGCCCTGGTCGTCCTCCTCAAGACGCTGGCGCACTGAGCCCGCGTACTGCGTAGTTCCGCGGATCCGCGGCGGCCCCCCGACCGGTGGACTGGGCCCCATGAACGGGCTCTACGCGATCAAGCCGTGGTACACGCGCAGGCTTCAGCGAATCGTCGACGTGGCGGTGGCCCGGCGGATCTCGCCGGACGTGTTCACGGTCGTCGGGGTGGCCGCGGCGGGTGTCGCCGCCCTGTGCGTCGCGCAGGGGTGGTGGATCGGGGCGCTGGCCGCGCTGGCCGCCCGGCTGGCCGGGGCCAACCTCGACGGCGCGGTGGCCAGGGCCCGCGGGGTCGCGCGGCCGTGGGGGTTCGTGCTCAACGAGGTCGGCGACCGGGCGTCGGACCTGATCGTCTTCGGCGGGCTCGCGTGGCTCGCGGCGGCGACGGGCGGCCCGGTGGCGCTGGTGGCCGCGGCGGCCGCCGCGGCCACGCTGCCCACGTTCGCGTCGCTGGCCGCCGCGGGGGCGGGCGCCACGCGGCGCAACGGCGGCCCGGTCGGCAAGACCGAGCGCTGCGCGCTGGTCGTCGTGGCGACGGCCTGGCCCGCCGCGTTGGCGGTCGTGTGCGGCGTCGTGGTGGTCGGGAGCCTGGCCACCGCCGTGGTGCGGTTGGTCGCGGCGCACCGGGAGCTGGCCCGATGATCTTCGACCGCACCGGCCGCATCGACCTCGACTGGGGCCCGATCTCCCTGCACCTCGCCGGCCGTGCGGTGTTCTTCCTCTGGGTCACGCTGGCGCTGCTCGCGATCTCCGGGATCGCGGTGCTCGTGTCCCGGAAGCGCGAGCTGATCACCCGGTGGACGACGTGGGCGCTGATCGTGCCGGTGGTCGGGCTGCCGATCTGGTCCGGGCGCGGCGCGACCGCCGCGCTCGCCGCGGTGCTCGCCGTCCTCGCCGTGCTGGAGTACGCGCGGTTGGCCCGGCTCGCGCGCATCGACGTGGCGCTGCTGCTGGCGCTGGCGATCGCCTACCCGCTGCTCGCGTGGCTCGCCCCCGACCTGCTGGAGCTGGCCCCGCTCGCCGCACTGCTCTGCGCGCTGCCCCCGGTGCTGTCCGGCGACGTCGAGGGCGGCATCCGGCGGGCCGCGTTCACGGCGTTCGGCTCGATCTGGATCTGCTGGTCGCTGGCGCACCTGGTGGTGCTCTGGGAGGACGCCTTCGGAGTCTGCTTCGCCGCGGCCGCCACCGACGTCGCGGCGTGGTGCGGCGGGCGCGGGCTGCGCCGCTTCGGATGGGCCCGGCGCCCGCTGTCGCCGCTCAGCCCGAACAAGACCGTCGGCGGGCTGGTCGGCGCGCTGGCGGGCGCGGTGCTGGTGCTCACCCTGTTGGGCACGGTCACGCCGGGCCTGGTCGTCGCGGTGGCCCTGGGCGGTGTGCTCGGCGACCTGCTGGAGTCCATGGTCAAGCGCCAGGCCGGGGTGAAGGACGCGGGCACGTGGCTGCCCGGCGTCGGCGGCCTGCTCGACCGGGTCGACTCGCTGCTGCTGATCCTCCCGCTCGCGGCGGTGCTGTCGTGATCACGGCGGGGGTGGGCTCGCTCCGCAGGCCGTCCCGGGCGGGCGCGTGGGCGAGCCGGGTGCGGTCGGTGTTGTGGCGGGCGGTGTGTTGGCTGCTCGGCGGGCTCACCGTCATTGGCGAGCTGCCGCGCCAACGGGCGTACGTGGTGGTGGCCAACCACGGCTCGCACGCCGACACCGCCGCGCTGCTCGCCGCGCTCCCGCCCGCGTCCCGGCCGGTGTTCGCCGCGGCCGCCGACTACTGGTTCGACGTGCCCGCCCGGCGCGCGGTGGCGAGCGGTCTGGCCGGGATCCTGCCGGTGCGCCGCGGGGAGCAGGGCGCGTACGCGGCGCTGCTGGCCGCTGCGCGGCCCGCGCTCGCGGCGGGGCGCACGGTGGTCGTCTACCCGGAGGGCACCCGCAGCACGGACGGGCGGGTCGGGGCGTTCCACTCCGGGGCGGTCCGGCTGGCCGCCGACTGCGGCGTAGCGCTGGTGCCCGCCGCCGTGCTCGGCACCCGCGACGTGCTGCCCAAGCACGGCCGGGTGCGCTCCGCCCCGATGGAGGTGCGGATCGGCGCTCCGCGCGCGTCCGAGGCGACGGATGCGGGGCAACTGCGCGCCGACGTCCTCGACCTGCTCGCCCGCGGCCCGGCCCGGCGCCGGACGTCGGCGGTGTGGGCGCAGGTGGCCCGGTTGGTCAGCGGCCCGCGCGGGCTGCTGGTCGCGTTCGTCTGGGGCCTCGCCGGGGCGCCCCGCTGGCCGGTGATGGCCGAGATGACGCTGGTGTTCCTGGCCGCGGCGGTGCCGTCGCGGGTGCCTGCGCTGGCGTCGTCGATCGTCGCGGGGTCGCTGGCGGGCGTGCTCCTGAACGCCCGGCTCGCCGCGGCGGGCTGGTGGCTCCCCGCGCCGCTGACGACCGAGCGCATGCAGGCCGCCGCGCGCGCCGACCTCGCCGACGGCGCACACGGGATCCTGCACCAGGCCCTGAGCGGCATCCCGGTGAAGCTGTACGCCCGCGCGGCGGGCGAGCTGGGCACCGACCCGTGGGCCCTCGCCGCGTGGGCGGGCGTGGAGCGCGGGCTGCGGATGGCCGCGGTCGGGCTGCTGGTGTGGCTGGTCGCCCGCGGGCTGCACGCCTGGT
This sequence comes from Pseudonocardia sp., assembly GCA_036265695.1. Classification (GTDB taxonomy): domain Bacteria; phylum Actinomycetota; class Actinomycetes; order Mycobacteriales; family Pseudonocardiaceae; genus Pseudonocardia. The sequence goes on from DATAOO010000146.1 coordinate 8,372, forward strand.
TGCGCCGCTGCTACGGCGCCTACCTCGTGCTCACCGCCGCCGGCTTCGCCTGCGCGCTGGCGATGATCGTCGCAGCGTGGTCGTAGCTCAGAACAGCCAGGTCAGGCTGCGGGCGGCGGGGCGCGTGTAGGCCGGGTCGCCGTAGGCGAGGTCTTCGAGGGCGGCGCAGCGGGCGAAGAACGTGATGCGGCGGCGGAACGCGGGGGAGTCGCGGCCGTAGGCGCGCAGCGTCGCGTCGAGGAACGCGGGGCCGAAGTCGCGGAAGGGGCGGGCGAAGTCCAGCGCGGGATCGGTGAGGGCGGCGTCGGACCAGTCGATCACACCGGTCAGCCGTCCGTCGGCGGCGAGGATGTGCTCCGCCCCCAGGTCGGCGTGGGCGAGCACCCGCTCGTCGGTGGGCGGCGGCGGGTCGGCGTGCAGCGCCCGCAACAGCTCGGGGGGACCGGCGAGTTCGGCCAACCACTCCCGCGGGTCGGCCGCCTCAACCGGAACCTCGACGGCGGCCGGGTCGACGGCG
>DATAOO010000147.1:0-10122 GCA_036265695.1 Pseudonocardia sp.
TGTCCTACAGCCCGGTCGGCACGTCGTCGGTCTGCTTCGCGAGCGGCTACACCACGCCCGACTGGACCCAGCCCGACCCGGACGCCCGCCCCGGCACCCTCACCGACATCGTGGTTCCCAGCCGGGCGCTGCGCCGCGACTGCCCCGTCACCCTCTACCTGCCCGCCCGCTTCCGGCGCACCGTCGCCTACCCGCTGCTCGTCGTGCACGACGGCGGCGACTTCCTCCAGTACGCGGCGGCCAAGACCGTGCTGGACAACCTCGTGCACCGGCTGGACGTCGCCGAGCTCGTCGCGGCGTTCGTGCGGCCGGGCGACCGGCTCGTCGAGTACGCCGACTCACCCGCACACGCCCGCTTCCTCACCCGGGAGCTGCTGCCGCGGCTGGAGTCGGAGCTGCCGCTGGTGGGCGGCCGCTCCGGCCGGTGCCTGCTCGGGTCGAGCTTCGGCGCGGTCGCCGCCCTCTCCGCCGCCTACCGCGCGCCCGACACCTACGGCGCGCTCGCGCTGATGTCGGGCTCCTTCGTGTTCACCGACATCGCCGGGGCCGACCACGGCGGCGGCCCGGTGTTCGACCCGGTGGTGAAGTTCGTGAACCGCTACCGGGCCCGGCCCCGCCGGGTCGCCGATCGCCTCTTCGTCAGCTGCGGGGTGTTCGAGCCGCTCATCACGCCCAACCGCTCGATGGTGCCGACGTTCGAGGCGGCGGGCATGACGGTGCGGTTCCACGAGTCGCGCGACGGCCACACCTGGGAGAACTGGCGCGACAGCCTGCGCGACGCGCTCGCCTGGGTCTTCCCGGGCCCGCAGAAGATGATCTACGAATAGCGGCACCCTCGCCCGCCGTCGGCGGTGCAGATCGGCCCTTCCGGCCGGGCCATCGGCTGCCTACGGTCGGCGTAGGCCCCAACCACTCGCGTCCGAGGGAGCTGCCATGACCGCCACCACCGCTGCCGAGCTCGGCGGACCGACGCTGCCGCAGGTTCGCCGACTGGTCACGGAGGTGCCCGGGCCGCGGTCGCGGGAGCTGGCCGCGCGGCGCTCGGCCGCGGTCTCGGCGGGCGTCGGCAGCGTCATGCCGGTGTACGCGGCGGCCGCGGGCGGCGGCGTGGTGGTCGACGTCGACGGCAACTCGTTCATCGACCTCGGCTCGGGCATCGCCGTCACCACGGTCGGCAACAGCGCGCCCGCGGTGGTCGACGCCGTGCGCGACCAGGTCGCGGCGTTCACCCACACCTGCTTCATGGTCACCCCGTACGACGGCTACGTGGCCGTGGCCGAGGAGCTCAACGCGATCACCCCGGGCCGCCACGAGAAGCGCTCGGCGCTGTTCAACTCGGGTGCGGAGGCGGTGGAGAACGCCGTGAAGGTCGCGCGGCTGGCCACGCGTCGCCCGGCCGTCGCCGTGTTCGAGCACGCCTACCACGGCCGCACGTCGCTCACGATGGCGATGACCGCGAAGAACATGCCGTACAAGCACGGGTTCGGGCCGTTCGCGCCGGAGGTCTACCGCGCGCCGATGTCCTACCCGTTCCGCGACGGCCTCGACGGCCCCACGGCGGCGGCGCGCAGCATCGAGCACCTCGAGCGGCACGTCGGCGCCACGAACCTCGCCGCGCTGGTGATCGAGCCGATCCAGGGCGAAGGCGGCTTCGTGGTGCCCGCACCGGGCTTCCTGCCCGCGATCGCGGAGTGGGCGCGGGCGAACGGGATCGTGTTCGCCGCCGACGAGGTGCAGACCGGCTTCGCCCGCACCGGCCGGCTGTTCGCCTGCGAGCACGAGGGGGTCGTCCCCGACCTCATCGCCACCGCGAAGGGCATCGCGGGCGGCATGCCGCTCGCGGCCCTCACCGGGCGGGCCGAGTTGATGGACGCCCCGCACGCGAGCGGGCTCGGCGGCACCTACGGCGGCAACCCGGTGGCCTGCGCCGCGGCGCTGGCCACGCTGGCCACGATCCGGTCCGAGGGCCTCGTCGAGCGGGCGGCCGCCATCGGGGAGCTGGTGTTGCCGCGCCTGCGCGCGATCCAGGCGCAGGACCCCCGGATCGGCGACGTCCGCGGCCGGGGCGCGATGCTGGCCGTCGAGTTCGTGCGCCCGGGCACCGACGAGCCGGACCCGGCCACGACCAAGGCGGTGGCCGCCGCGGCCCACCAGGCCGGGCTCATCGTGCTGACCTGCGGCAGCTGGGGCAACGTGGTGCGGCTGCTCCCGCCGCTGGCGATCGGCGACGACCTCCTCGTGGAGGGCCTCGACGTGCTGGCGGACGCGATCAGATCGGCGTAGCGGCTCCGTACGCGGGCGCCCGCCGCGCCTCCGCGCGGGCCAGGGCGTGCTCCACCAGCGTGACGAGGACGCGGATGCCGGAGTCCGCGGAGCGGGCGTCCATCCGCACCACGGGCACGTCGGCGGCGAGCGCGAGCGCGTCCCGCACCGCTTCCTCGTCGTGCACGCCGGTGTCGGGGAAGTCGTTCACGCCGATGACGAACGGCACCCGGCGGCTCTCGAAGTAGTCGACCGCGGCGAACGAGTCGTCGATGCGTCGCAGGTCGACCAGCACGACCGCGCCCACGCAGCCGCGGGCCAGCTCGTCCCACATGAACCAGAAGCGGTGCTGCCCCGGCGTGCCGAAGAGGTAGAGGACGAGCGTGTCGTCGACGGTGATCCGGCCGAAGTCCATCGCGACGGTGGTGGTGCGCTTGTCGGGCACCGCGGCCGTGTCGTCGATGCCCTCCGACGCGGCGGTCATGGTCTCCTCGGTGAGGAGCGGGGGGATCTCCGAGACCGCGCGGACCAGCGTCGTCTTGCCGACGCCGAAGCCGCCTGCGACGAGGATCTTGAGGGGGATGAGTTCAGCGGGCACGCAGGCCATCCAGGAGTCGGGCGAGGACCTGCGGCGGGGGGCCGTCGGTGTACTCCGGCGTGTGGACGGCGATGTGCCCGGCCTCGGCCAGGTCGCTGACGAGCACCCGCGCGACGCCGATCGGCACCCCGAGGCCCGCGGCCACCTCGACGAGGCCGACCGGCTTGTGGGCGAGGTCGAGGATGGCGCGGTACTCGGGTTGGAGGTCGTCGATCCCGTTGTCCGCGGCGGACGCGGTGACGACCGCCTCGATCGGGAGGTCGTGGTCGCCCGCTCGCGTGCGGCCGCCCGTGACGGCGTACACGGGCACGACGCGCCCGCCGTGGCGAGGGTCGTCGGTCACCGTGCGATCCCCGTGCGCGGTCCGGGGGTCAGCGCGTGCCCGGCGCGGGTGGCCAGCATCGTCATCTCGTAGCCGACCAGGCCCATGTCGCACCCGCGGGTGGCGTGCACCACCAGCGTGGCGCCCTGGGCGATCGCCGAGACGAACAGGTACCCGCCCTCCATCTCCAGGATGGTCTGGGTCAGCTTGCCGTCGGCGAGGAGTCGCGCCGCGCCGCGGGCCAGGCTGGAGAGCCCTGCGGCGGCCGCCGCGATCTGGTCGCCGAGGTCCTCCGTGACGCCGGGCGAGGTCGCGAGCCGCAGCCCGTCGGCGGAGAGCACGACGGCCAGGTCGGCGCCCGGGATGTCGCGGGTGAAGTCGGCCAGCATCCAGTCCAGCGTGCCCGTGGTGCGCGTCATCGTGGACCGTCGCTGCTCGCGGAGGCGCGTGCGGCCTGGTAGCGGGTCAGCGCGCTGGCGGCGTCCCGCGCGGCGAGGGCCGCCCGGTCGGTGCCGTCCGCGGCGTCGGGTTCGGGCACCCGCAGCTGCTCGACGAGGTGCGTCTGCGGCACCCGCCTGCGCAGCACGGGCTTCTCGGGCGCGGGGGGCGGCGCGGGCGCGACGTCGGTGTCCGCCTCGTCGGCGGCGGTCGGCGCCCACCAGCCGTCCCAGGAGCCTGCCGCCCACGGGGAGCTCGCCGCTGTCCTCGCGGCGGGGACGGTCACCGGCGGGGCCTGCGGTTCGGGCTCGGGCCGCGGCGCCGGGGGCGGCGGCGCCTCGTCCCGTCCCGCGAGGTACAGCAGGGGCCGGGGTGCGGGCTGGGGCCGCGGTTGCGGCTCCGGCCGGTCGACGGGCTGCGGGCGCGGGTGCGGCACGGGCGCCGGTGCGGTCTTGACCGCGGGACGGGCCGCCCGACCGCCGCTCGCACGGGCGACGGCAGGCAGCGGACCCGTGACCGGGGTCGACGCCCGGTCGCTCAGCTCCGTCGTCAGCGTGGCGGGTATGCGGACGAGCGCCGTCACACCCGAGCCCGGGGTGGCCGACAGCACCACGGTGATCCCGTGCCGGGCCGCGAGCCGCGCGACGACGTGGAAGCCCAAGCGCTGGGAGACCGAGAAGTCCAGCTCGGGGGGAGTGGCGAGCAGGGCGTTGGTGGAGGCGAGCGCCTCGGGGGCCATGCCGATGCCCCAGTCCTCCACGGTGAGCAGCCAGGCGCCGGCGTCCTGGCGGTCGGGCCGCGAACGGACGGTGACCGACGTGTCCGGCGGCGAGAACCGCACGGCGTTCTCGGTGAGCTCGGCCAGCAGGTGGGTCAGGTCGGTGACGGCGTGCCCGATGATGGCGGTCTGCTCGTCGACGACGATGACCACCCGCGACAGGTCCTCGGTCTCCGCGATCGCCGCGCGCAGCACGTCGCGCAGCGGCACCGGCTCGCTCCACGTGCGCGGCGGCTGCTCCCCGGAGAGCACGAGCAGGTTCTCGGCGTTGCGGCGCACCCGGGTCGCGATGTGGTCGAGCCGGAACAGCTCGGCGAGCGCGTCCGGGTCCTGCTCGGACTCCTCCAGCTGGTTGATGATGTCGAGCTGCCGGTAGAGCAGGCTCTGGTTGCGCCGGGCCAGGTTGGTGAGCAGGTCCGAGGTGAACTGCCGCCTGCCGATCTCGATGTCGGACAGCTCACGGCTCAGCCGGTCCTTCTCCTCCTGCGACTCCTCGGTGACCCGCCAGAACAACATCATCCCGACGCAGGCGAACAGCACCGCGATGCCGTGGATCAACGACCAGATCCACGGGTTCCCCTGCGCCTCGGGGTGGTTGAAGATCAGGTCGCGCTGCCACGCCGAGCCGATCCCGTGGCTGACCACGGTGAACACGATGTTCAGGAGGAACGGCGCCCAGTCCTGGTAGAGCGCGATGAACCCGATGATGATGAAGAAGTGGAAGTGCGCCTCGATGCGGCCGTCGGTGAAGGCGACGAGGGCGGCGGAGCAGTACACGAGCCCGAACGTCACGATGATCGAGGCCGTGCGGCGGTAGGCGCGCAGCAGATAGCCGAACGCGACGGCGACCAGCGGCACCGCGAGCACCGCCGCGACCGTGACCGGCGGCTTGCCGAGCAGCATGCCGAGCACGGCGATGGCGGGCACGTGCACGCCGAGCACCCAGAGCAGTAGCCGGTGTCGGCGCCGCCACTCGCGCTCGTCGAGGGTATAGCCGCGGGGGAGTGCGTCGAGAAGCCTTCTCCACATCGGTCGAACACCTATCCGCCGCACGGTGCGGCCAAGGGGGAGCGGTGGCCGGCCGGTCGCCGACCGGGAGACGACGATAACCCACGCATGCTGCGCGCGTTTCCCCCGGTAGGCCTAACAGTCCTTCAAGATCGGCAACACCCTGTGATGGTGTTGGCCCTATCGGGGGAGGAGGCGGCCGTTCAGGTCGTCGCGATCAGTACTGCGACCACGGATTCGACATAACGGCGCAGAGCGGTCGGCGCAGCGTCGGGGATGCCGCTGAGCTGGGCGTGGCCCAGGTAGGCGGTGTAGGCGAGCACGCTGCGCTCGCGGGCGGTGTCGGTGGCGAAGCCGAGGCCCGCGAACACGTCGGTGAGGTAGTCGAGCCTGCGCCGGGTGACGCGGGCGAGCACCGGCGCCACCAGGGGATGCGCGGCCGACGGCTGCAGCGCCAGCTCCACCCGCGCGCCGCCGTCGAGCGCGTGGCTCATCAGCAGCCGCAGCCGCGCGGCGAGGTCGGGCTCGACCCCGATCGCGGTGATGACGTCCTCGGTGGCGGTGCGCTCCCAGCGCTCCAGCGTCGCGGCCACCAGCGCTTCGCGGCCCGCGAAGTGCCAGTAGAAGCTGCCCTTCGTCGTCCCCAGCCGGGCCGCGAGCGGCTCGACCGCGATCGCCGCGAGCCCGCCGTCGGCCAGCGCCGCGAGCGCGGCCCGGGTCCAGTCGTCGGCGGAAAGGCGCTTCCCCATGTCCATACGCTAGCGTATGGTCGTTCCATACGGTGGCGTATGGAGGTTGACGATGCGGGTGCACAACGTCCACGAGCGCGTTCTCGACGTCCCGGCCGAAGCGGTCGGCAGGCTCCTCGACGACATCGGCGGGCCGCGCGACGCGCTGTGGCCCTCGCCCGAGTGGTCGCCGATGTGGCTCGACGGACCACCCGCGGTCGGCACGGCGGGCGGGCACGGCTCGCTGCGCTACCGGGTCACCGCCTACGAGCCCGGCCGCAAGATCGTCTTCACGTTGGACCCCGGGCAGGGCCTGTCCGGGTGGCACGGGTTCGAGGTCGTGGCGCGCGGGCCGGACCGCGCCGTGCTGCGCCACGTCGTCGCCGGTCGGGCCCGAGGGGGGATGCGGCTGCTCTGGCCGTGCGTGGTCCGGCCGGTGCACGACGGCATCCTCGAGCAGATCCTCGACCGGGCCGAGCTCGCACTGGGCACCGGCCCCGAGCGACCGGCCCGACTCGCGGCGATCGCCCGGCTCGCGCGGTGGGCGGCCCGGCCGCGGGCCCGGGCGACGGACCCGCCCGCCACCGACGTGCTGCCGGGCGCCGACTTCGTGGACGCCTTCGCCGTGCGGCTGCGGCCGGGCATGCCGACCGATCCCGCGCGGTGGGCGGCGGCGGTGTTCGACAGCCCGCCGCGCTGGGTGGCGGCGCTGCTCGCCGCCCGCCAGGCGCTGGTCGCGGTGGTGGGCATCGAACGCGCGGAACGCTCGGTGTTCGCCGTGCGCGACCGCACCGCGACGACGGCGGTCGTCGGCGCGGACGCCCGACACCTCGACTTTCGGGCAGTGGTCACCGTCGAGCCCGCACGGGTCGTGCTCACCACCGTGGTGCGGCGGCACAACCTGCGCGGACGGGCCTACTTCGCCCTGGTGCGCCGGATCCACCCCGTGGTGGTCGCGGCCATGCTCACCCGGGCGGCCACGCGGTTCTCCCGCCTGCCCGGCGGTGAGCGCATTTTCGCCTGAGCCCTTCCGACGACGCCCGTGATCGAGTTGTCTATGAGCGATGAAGACAAGGGATCGGAGGAGCGCCCCATGACACAGACCCTCGAGCCGGACACGGCGTCGCCCGCTCGCAGGCGCGTGGAGACGTGGCTGTCGGACTTCGCCGCCGCGCTCGCCGCGCGCGACGCCGACCGGGCCGCGGGCCTGTTCGCCACCACCTCGTTCTGGCGCGACATCATCGCGTTCACCTGGAACATCCGGACCGTCGAGGGCCGCGAGGGCGTCGCCGACCTGCTCCGCGCCACGATGGAGAGCACCGACGCCACCGACTTCCGGATCACCGACGGCGAGGAGCCCGCGGAGGCCGACGGCGTCGTCACGGCGTGGATCAACTTCGACACCGCCGTCGGGCGTGGGTCGGGCCTGCTGCGCCTGAACGACGAGGGCGCCTGGACGCTGCTGACCACGCTGGACGAGCTCAAGGGCCACGAGGAGCGCCAGGGCGATACCCGGCCCAAGGGCGTGCAGCACGGCGCCAACCGGGACCGGGTCACGTGGAAGGAGGCGCGCATCGCCGAGGTCGAGGGCCTCGGCCGCGATCGCGACCCCTACGTCCTGGTGATCGGCGGCGGCCAGGGCGGCATCGCGCTGGGCGCGCGGCTGCGCCAGCTCGGGATCGACCACCTCGTCGTCGACCGCCACCCGCGGCCCGGCGACCAGTGGCGCAGCCGCTACAAGTCGCTCTGCCTGCACGACCCGGTCTGGTACGACCACCTGCCCTACCTGCCGTTCCCGCGCAACTGGCCGATCTTCGCGCCGAAGGACAAGATCGGCGACTGGCTCGAGATGTACACGCGGGTCATGGAGATCAACTACTGGGGCTCGACCACCGCGAAGATCGCGTCGTGGGACGACGCCGAGAAGGAGTGGACGGTCACCGTCGACCGGGAGGGCAACGAGGTCGAGCTGCACCCCAAGCACCTCGTGTTCGCACTCGGCGTGTCGGGCAAGCCCAACATCCCCTCGTTCCCCGGCCAGGACGTCTTCCGGGGCGAGCAGCAGCACAGCTCCCAGCACCCCGGCCCGGACGACTACAAGGACAAGCGGGTCGTGGTCGTCGGCTCCAACAACTCGGCGTTCGACATCTGCGGGGCGCTGTGGGAGGTCGGCGCGGACGTCACGATGGTGCAGCGCAGCTCCACGCACATCGTCAAGTCCGACAGCCTGATGGACATCGCGCTCGGCGACCTGTACTCCGAGCGCGCGCTCGCCGCCGGGACGACCACGTTCAAGGCCGACACGATCTTCGCGTCGCTGCCCTACCGGATCCTGCACGAGCTGCAAATCCCGGTCTACGCGGCGATCAAGGAGCGCGACCAGGAGTTCTACGACCGCCTGGAGGCCACCGGCTTCCGCCACGACTGGGGCGAAGACGGCTCCGGCCTGTTCATGAAGTACCTGCGCCGCGGCTCGGGCTACTACATCGACGTCGGCGTCGGCGAGCTCGTCGCGAACGGGGACGTGCCGGTGAAGCAGGGCCAGGTCACGGAGCTGACCGAGACCGGCGTCAAGCTCGACACCGGCGAGGAACTGCCCGCCGACCTCGTCGTGTACGCCACCGGCTACGGCTCGATGAACGGCCTCGCCGCCGACATCGTCGGGCAGGACATGGCCGACAAGGTCGGCAAGGTCTGGGGTCTTGGATCCGACACCGCCAAGGACCCCGGACCGTGGGAGGGCGAGCAGCGCAACATGTGGAAGCCCACCCAGCAGCAGGCGCTGTGGTTCCACGGCGGCAACCTGCACCAGTCACGCCACTACTCCATCTTCCTGGCCCTCCAGCTGAAGGCCCGCATGGAGGACCTGGACACCCCGGTCTACGGGTTGCAGGAGGTCCACCACCTGAGCTGATCTTGTTTCCACGAACAGCCTCCCGGGCAGCCCGAGACGACCCGACCAAGGAGGTGGGAACCGTGGCAAACGACATCATGGACCTGCTGCGCAAGCAGGCGCTCGATTCGCTTCAGGAGGCGATCGGCGGCCAGCAGCAGAAGAGCAGCAACGGCAGCGGCGGACCCGGCAAGGGACTTCTCGCGGGCGCAGCGCTCGCGGCCGCGGCGCCGATGGCGCGGCGCGGCTTCCAGGCTTACCGCAGCGGCCAGCTCGATGACTTCATGTCGAAGCTGGGCACGGGCGAGGCGCTGCAGGACGTGCGCTCGCGCTTCGAGAGCAACGACGACGACGGCGACGAGGACGAGCGCCGCGACGAGGACGAGCAGGACGGCGGCGCGCGCGCCCGCGGCGAGGACGACTCCGACGGCGAGGGCGGCGACCAGGAGGACGGCGACGACGACGAGCGCGAGCCCGGCGACGGGTCGCTCGCGATCGGCAAGAACCGCCGGATGCCGATCCAGCAGTCGGTCGACGTGGCCGTCTCGCTGGAGACCGCCTACAACCAGTTCACGCAGTTCGAGGACTGGCCGCAGTTCATGCACCGGGTCACCAACGTCTCCCAGGACGACGAGGGCACCGTCAAGTTCACGTCGAAGATCTGGACGCGGACCCGGGAGTTCGAGGCCAAGATCATCACCCAGCGCCCCGACGACCGGATCATGTGGAAGGTCTCGCAGGGCATCACGCACGCCGGCATCGTCTCCTTCCACGAGCTCGCGCCGCGGCTGACGCGGATCGAGCTCACGCTCGACGTCAAGCCGGGCGGGATGCTGGAGAAGGCCGCCCGCGGCATGCGCCACATCAAGCGCGCCGTGCGCGCGGACCTGCACCGCTTCAAGGCGTTCATCGAGATGCAGGAGCTCGAGACCGGCGCCTGGCGCGGCGTCATCGAGGACGGCGAGGTCGTCGAGCCGCACGACGAGTCCTACGACGAGGAGCGCGAGTACTCAGACATCGAGGACCTCAAGGACGAGGCCGAGGGCGATTCCGGCGACGAGGACTCCTCCGAGGAGTCCGAGGCGTCCGATGAGT
>DATAOO010000148.1:0-6624 GCA_036265695.1 Pseudonocardia sp.
TGGCGGCGATCTGGTGGGGCCCGGTGGTGGCGCGGGTGGCCGCGGCGCGCACCAGCTCGTCGAGGCAGGCCATGATCGCCGCCGGATCGCGGCCGGGCATGACGATGATGCGGCTGGGATCGCCGTGCGGCAGCCGCCACCGCGCCCGCACCCGCTCGGGCACCCGCGGGATCACCACGGTCATGGCGTGCGGGTGGCGCCACGCCCGTATCCCGGCCCGCCGCAGGCGTTCGGTGGCCATCGCGGCAAGATCGCGGCACGCTTCGGCGCGGGCGGCGAGCGCCCGGTCCGAGCGCGTGTGCAGCACCCACCACAGCTGGATGACCGCGTGCCCGGAGCGGCAGCCCTCCAGCGTGACGTCGGCGTCGCCGGTGTACGGCAGCACCTGCGACGCGGCGCTGCCCGGCCGCATCAGCAGCACCGAACACGGCGTGAGCGCGCCGAGGAACTTGTGCCCGGAGAGCGAGAGGCTGTCCGGGCGGCCCGGGATGTCCAGCCGCACCGCGGGCGGCGGCGCCGGGCTGAGCGCCAGCGGCACCCCGGCGAGCGCGGCGTCGGTGTGCACCCAGAGCCGGGTGACCCCGGCCGAGCGCAGCGCTGCCCGGCAGGCCGTGAGGTCGTCGACGGCCTCGGTGGTGGTGGTGCCCGCGGTGGCGACGAGCACGGCGGGCCGGTCGGGATCGGCCAACGCGCGCAGCCCGGCCGGGTCGATCGACCCGTCGCGGCTCGCCCGCACGACCGTGTGCGGCAGCCGCAGCTCGGTGGCGATCTTCGCCACGCACGTGTGCGCCCCCGACGAGGAGTACAGCACCGGCACATCGCCGAACTGGCGCACGGCCGTGGTGACCGCGTGCCGGATGGCCGCCGTGGACCCCGAGCCCACGTAGCCCCACCAGCCCGGCGGCGCCTTGAAGATCCTCAGCATGCGGTCGAGGACCTGGCGCTCCAGGTCGTCGACGTTCCGGGTGTCGGCGCCCGCCCGCCGCGGGTCGCCGAGCTGGATGGCCGGGATGCCCAGCACCGGCAGGATCGGACGGAAGTCGATGTCCGTGGCGCCGGGGAAGCCGAGCCACGACGGGTCGCACAACCGTGAGACGAGGTGGGCGAGCGGCGCGGGCACGCCGCTCGTCAGCGGCACCGCAGGCGGCAGGCCTGCCCGGCGGCTGGCGAGTACGCGGGCGACGGGCGCGGGTCTATCCGGAGGCTGAGGGGATGCAGACATCGCAGCGCCTTCCGTTGCGGACCTGGGAGGGAAGTTGATCGTGATTGTGTGGCGCCGCCCGGCCTGCCCGTGGCGGAATCGAATTTTGCGATAATGTCGGTGTTCTGAGCAGGCGTCGTATCGGATAAGGGCGTGCTGGGGTGGATCGGACGATCGACAGCGCGGCCCACGAGCGGCTCTGCGAGCAGCTCAGAGCACTCCGGACGCGTGCCGGTCTCACCCAGAGCGCGTTGGCTGAGCGGCTCGGTGTGCGGCAAACGGTCGTGTCGGAGTACGAGCGCGGTCAGCGGCGCATCGACGTGCTGGAGTTGCGGGCCATCGCCGTCGCCCTCGGCCGCCCCGCCGCGGCCGTGGTGGCTCAGCTGGATGCTCTCGACGCCGTGCTGGCCGCTCTCGGGGAATGATCCCGGATCTTCATCGTGGTGCCCCTTCCCGGGGGTTCGTGCCGACCCCGACAAAGAGGATCTGTCAGCGTGTGATCAGCAACACTCCCCCCGGAGGCATCCCTCACCTATCCGAGTGGAACGGTTTGCTTACCCTCCGGATATAGACGCAGCGCCCTTGATCGCCTACCGCTAGTCACGACGCACACCGATCTCGTCGAGGTGGTCGAGCAGTTCGGCCGGGTCGGCGTACACGCGGTAGGCGCCCGCGCGCTCCAGCTCCTCGCGCCCGTAGCCGCCCGACAGCAGGCCCACGCCGAGCGCTCCGGCCCGGCGCGCGGCCAGCAAGTCCCAGATGCTGTCGCCGACCACGATCGCGCGCCCGATCGCCACGTCGATCAGGTCCGCGGCGGCGAGGAACAGGTCGGGGTCGGGCTTGGCGTGCCGCACCTGGTCGCGGGTGACGAGCGGGGTGTCCTCGGGCAGCCCGAGCAGGGCCAGCGCGGGCCGCGCGGAGAGGGCCAGCCCGCTGGTCGCGATGGCCCACGGCACGCCCTCGGCGCTGAGCGTGGCGAGCAGCTCGGCCGCGCCGGGCAGCGGCCGCACGGTGTCGCGGCGCCTGCCGAACGCCTCGGCGTGCGCGAGCCCGAGCTCGCGGGCCTGCGTGGGCGACAGCGCCCCGCCCGTCTCCCGCACCAGCGCGTTCACGAAGAGGCCGCCGCTCATGCCGATCCGGCGGTGGATCTTCCACACCGCGAGGTCGACGCCGAACGCCGTGAGCGCCTCCTGCCAGGCGAGGACGTGCTGGTACACGCTGTCGATCAACGTGCCGTCGAGGTCGAACAGGAGCGCGGGCGGGGTGGCCATGGGACGCAGGCTACGGCGCAGGCGACGTCCGCCGCGCGCGACCGGCGCGGTGGGCTCGCCTTCCGAGCGGCGGAGCTACGCGGCCGCCAGCGCGTCGGTCGAGGGGATCACGTAGTAGGCGCCCGTCAGCGGGCGGGTGTAGCGGGTGAGCTCGTCGCGGGGGCCGTCCAGGCCCGCCATGCTCTCCAGCATCGCGGCGAGGGGACGTTGCTCCGCGCAGAAGCCGACGAACATCGTGCCGTGCTCCGCCGGGGTGCCGTAGGGGGTGTTGCGCCGGAAGATGTGGCCGTAGGTGTCCTGGTCGGTGCGGGCGACGTGGGAGGTGGCGGCCTTGTCGTCGAGCTCGACGCTGTCGGGCTTGGTGCGCCCCATCGCCTGCTCCTGGGCCGCGGTGTCGAGCGCCATCCAGGCGGGCGTGTCGTGCTCCCACTTCTGCAGCAGCAGCACGGAGGCGCCGTCGGGGGCGTACACCAGCCCGGGGGCCTCCACGAGCGTCGGGTTCTCGGTGCCGTCGACGAAGCCGGTGAGGTCGCGGTCGCGGTGGTAGGACCAGCCGATCGTCTCCTCGGCGACGACGGCGACGGCGTCCAGCCCGGCGGTCGCCTCGGTCACCGCGTCGAAGACCAGGTCGTGCGCGCCCCCGAGCCACAGCACGAGGTCGTGCTGGGTGGCGGGCATCGTGAACCCGTCCGGCCCGACGACCGGCTCGGCGAAGCCCGTGACGCCGTCCGGCGCGGCCGAGGGCGCGTGCGCGGCCCACAGCTCCGGCCGGAAGCCCACCACGAGGTTGACCCCGGTCACCGTGGCGTGCACCGCCGCGACCTGTCTGGCGGCGGCGACCAGCGCGGCCGCGTCGACGCCCTCGCTCCGGTCGAACTCCAGGTAGGCGTGCGACAGGGTGCCGAGCGCGAGGATGCCGGTCTGCGGGTAGGCCACGGGGCGTGACCGTACAACGGTTCGCCGAGGGGATCGCCCACGGCGGGCGCAGGCGGCAACGCCTGGCGTTCCCCGACGCCGTAACGTGGGCTCCGCGCGACACGAACGGGTCATCGGGGGGCAAACCCCCCTCTACGCACAGTCACAGGCGGGGGCAGTGATCGGATCAGGTGCGCTGGTCGACGGTCGCTACCGCCTCGAGTGCATCATCGGCGCGGGCGGTATGGGCGTGGTCTGGGCGGCCACGCACGAGCGGCTCGACCGGAAGGTCGCGCTCAAGCAGATCCCGCTCGTCGTACCCGGCGGTGAGCCCGCCGAGCGGATCCGCGCCCGCACGCTGCGCGAGGCCCGGATCACGGCGAGCCTCGGCGACGTCGACGGCGTCGTCCGCATCGCCAACTACTTCGACGACGAGCACAACGTCTGGCTCGAGCTGGAGTACCTCGACGCGCTCAACCTCGCCGAGCTGATCCAAGCGACCGGGGGCCTCCCGCCCGCCGAGGTGGCGTGGATCGGCGCCCGAATCGCCCGCGCGCTGGCGGGTGGGCACGCGCTCGAACCGCCGGTGCAGCACCGCGACATCAAGCCCGGCAACGTGCTGGTCAGCCGGGACGCAGGCACCGTGAAGCTCAGCGACTACGGCATCTCGCGCCGCGACGGTGACCCGGCCGTCACGATGATCGGCACGATCCACGCCACCCTGCCCTACGCGCCGCCGGAGGTGGTGCGCGTGCACTCCACTACCGTCGCATCCGACATCTGGTCGCTGGGCGCCACCCTCTACCACGCCGTCGAGGGCCGACCGCCCTACGGCGACCACGACAGCCACCAGAGCCTCGTCGAGGCCGTGCGCGTCGCCGACGTCCAGCCCATGGACCGCGCGGGCCCGCAGCTGGGCCCGGTCCTGCAGCGCATGCTCGTCGTCGACCCGGCAGGCCGGATCGACGCCGACGCGGCGGCGCAGGAGCTGGAGCGCATCGCCGCGCCGCTGGGCGCGCGGACCCGCACGCGCCTGAGCTACCACCGCCCGCGCCGGCGCACCACGCTCGTCCACGAGACGGTCACGCGCCCGAGCCCCGAACCCCTTCCGCCGCAGCGCAGAACGGGCCGCACGGTGGCGCTCGGCGCGTTGGTGCTCGTCGTGCTGGCCTGCCTCGGCGTGGGCATCGGGGCCGCGGTCGCGGGTTGGCCCCGCACGGCGGCCCCGTCGGTGCCCACGTCGGGGCCCACGACCACGCCCGCGGCGCCGCCGACCAACGCCGCGATCCCCGGCCTGCCCGCGCGGGTCGGGTACGTCGCGCTCGCCGACCCGTCGCCCGACGTCGACCCCTGCCGCCTCGTCGACCTGCCTGCGCTCAAGGCGCTGGGCGACACCACCGTGGACCCCGGGTCCAACTTCGCGTCCTGCACCGTGCAGATCCAGAAGAGCGGCTCGGCGGCGGCCGCGCTCACCATCGAGGTCGGCGACGGCAACACGCCCACCACCCCGCGCAGGCCCGCCATCGACCTCGGCGGCCTCACGCTCCTCTCCGGCACCACGCCGACCAAGCCGGGGTTCGGCTGCTACACCTACCTCGTCCTGGCCGACCGCAGCCGGATCGAGGTGTCCGGCTACTACCCCGCGCGGGGCAGCAGCGACGACTACGACCGGCTCTGCGCGATCGCCGACATCGGTGCCGCGGGCGTCGTACGGCAGATCGTGAGCGGCAACGCCGTCCCCACCACCGAAGGCCGGGGCGCCAAGATCGCCCTGGGCGGCCTGGACGCGTGCGGGCTGCTCGACCGCAGCCTCGTCCCGGAGATCAGCACGGCCCCGGCGGGCGGGTTCAACCGGTGGAGCTGTGTGCTCGGCTCGTCGAAGGAAGGCGCCGAGCGCATCGAGGTGAACCTGCAGTTCCGCCCGCAGTTCGAGCCGACCGGCACGATCGGCGCCTACCGCGTGCGGCAGGCGTCGGGGTCGTCGGAGTACGGGGTGAGCGGCTGCGCGGTGTACGTCGAGGTGGTGCACCAGGCCACCGTCGCCCCGGGTCGCTCGGAGATCGTCCGGTTCGGCTCGTTCGGCCAGGCGGCCTTCGACGACCAGTGCGCACGGGCCCAGAAGCTCGCCACCGCGGCCGTCGGCAAGCTCCCCGCCCCGAGCTGATCCGGGTGTAGTTTCGGGCAGGGGGACCATGAGCGCTACCGATCTGCCGCCGACCGCAGAGGACGAGCCCGCCCTGCTCGCCTGGCTGGCCGCGATGCGCGACGAGCACCCCGTCTGGCGCGACGGCTACGGCATGTGGCACGTGTTCCGCCACGGCGACGTCGAGGCGATCCTGCGTGACCCCGCGACGTTCTCGTCCGACACCGCCCGGCTCGTGCCCGCCGCGGCGCCGGTGCGGCGCGGCATGCTCACCCAGATCGACCCGCCGGAGCACCGGGCGCTGCGCCGCCTGGTGAGCGCCACGTTCACGCCGCGCACGGTCGCCGGGCTCGAGCCGCGCATCCGGTCGCTCACCGGCAGGCTGCTCGACGGCGTGGGGGAGCGTTTCGACCTGGTCGACGCGCTCGCCTTCCCGCTGCCGGTGATCGTCATCGCCGAGCTGCTCGGCCTGCCCGCCGACGACCGGCCGCTGTTCCGCACCTGGGCCGACGGGCTGTTCAACATGCAGGTCGGCGACCCGAACGACCCGGACCTCGGGCCGCAGGTCGCCGCCGCGATGAGCGAGATCATCGACTACTTCCTGCGGGCCTGCCGGGCCCGGCGCGCCGCGCCGCGCGACGACCTGATCTCGGCGCTGGTCACCACCGAGGTGGAGGGCCGCGTCCTCGACGACGAGGAGGCCGCCAACTTCTCGATGCTCCTGCTGCTCGCCGGGCACATCACCACCACCGTGCTGCTCGGCAACGCGGTGCGCACGTTCGACGAGAACCCGGGCGTCTGGGCGGAGCTGCGCGCCGAGCCGGCGCTGATCCCGGGCGCGATCGAGGAGGTGCTGCGGCTGCGGTCGCCGTTCGTGCAGGTCGGGCGGGCCACCGTGCGGGCGGTCGACGTCGGCGGCGTCGAGATCCCGGCCGACGTGCTGGTGCTGCCCTGGCTGCTGAGCGCCAACCACGACCCGCAGGCCCACCGCGAACCGGAGCGCTTCGACCTGCGCCGCGGGCTCGGCGGCGGTGCGCAGCTGGCGTTCGGCCACGGCGTGCACTTCTGCCTCGGCGCCCCGTTGGCCCGGCTGG